>JBBQXW010000011.1:0-54550 GCA_038209275.1 Chloroflexia bacterium
GCGACTACTGCCGTCTCAATGTGTTGGGCGACCAGTTAAGCCAGCTACTGCTCCGTAGCGCGGGTTACGCCGTTTATCGGGCCGAGCGATTCGGTGGCGTCCAGTACTTTTTTGGTTTGAAGCGATGAGGCAAGCCCGGTAGCTTGCGGTAGCGGACTGGTCATACTAATGGGCCATTTGAAAGATAACGAGCAATTGGAACAGGGTAAAGAAAAAGCCGAGCAGCGTGCCAGTCACAACCTGACCGGGAGTATGCGCCCGCAAGTAAACCCGCGCCCAGGCTATCAGCGCCACCAGCCCAAATAGCGGGATGGCAATCCAGCCCATAATGACGGTAAAAGCCGCTAACGGCCCGCCAACCCCGGTGGCGTGAACGCTGATTTTCCACCAGAAATTAATGAGCATTACGGCGGCAGTATTAACGGTGTAGCAACTCAGCATTATGGTTAATAAAGATGGCCCACAGGTGAGCCAGAGCAAGGTTGTTCCCGTCACAAAACTTGCCAGAGTGAGGGCAAAAGGCAAAGTGCGTTGCTGGCGGGTGGCAATATGCAAATCTCCAACCTTCTTGAACAAATGTAAAACTACCACAATCAGGACTGGCATGATTGCGCCAAACGAAATGGCAATTACCAGACCCCAGCCCAACCGCGAAGCCACGCCGTGTTTATCCTGGTCTTGCATACCCAAAATAACATAGCTGGGAATCGCCAGGAAGGGCGGCGCGGTAACATTAGTTACGATACGGGCGAATTTTGTCCAAAAATAATTGGAAGGTGCTAGTATTACTTTTTGATTGAGTTGAGTTTGGTTTAACATTCTTAAACTCGTTTGGCTGTCCCCAACAGCCCGGCTACGCCTTAAGGCAATCCTGAATACCTATTACCAACTTCTTTAGCTGATACCTTTTATACAGCATAATTCATACTTGTGAAGAACTGGTTAATAGAATGTTATTTTTGGCTACCGGGCTGTTAAAGGGCTGTTATTTGGTTGAGGCTAAGTGTTAAAAGAATGTTAACCCTTAATAACTTCTTGATATTCAAGAGATAAGTTAAAATTTCAGAAACACCAATCATAATAAATTTTCACCACAGAGGACACAGAGGACACAGAGGTTTTGAATTTAAGTTTCTATATCTAAAAGCATCTGTGTTCCGTCTTTAGTTCAAAATTCAAAATTCAAAATTCTGTGTTCCTTCCCCTTTTTAATCTGCGAGTAACAGGCGAAAATGATATACTGCGAACGGGCAAAACCAGACAAACAAGCGGAGTTGATTAAAACTAATGGCAACCCAAACATATTACGAATTGCTGGAAATGATGCAGGCGGAAGCAAAGCCACGCCCGCGCCACCTCTGCCCGGTCTGTCGCATGACATTGGCAGGAATAGACCGCTACCTGCACCAGCTTTCGCTCGAAAACGTGAATGATTTTGAGACGCGGCAGCAGCTACGGCAAGCGGGCGGCTTTTGCAATCGCCACGCTTACGCCTGGTCGCGGCTGAACGATGCGCTGGGAACGGCGATTATTTACGAGGATATGTTGCGCGAGGCTGGTCGTCGAATCGAGCGGGGTGATTTTGCACCGCGCAAAAGTAGCGGCCTGTTCGGGCGGCGGCAGGGCAACGCTTCGGCTAACCTTTTTGCACCTTGCCCGGTCTGCCAGTACGAAGATGCCACCGAAGAACGGATTATCAGCGAATTTGCCGAGGGCTTTAGCACTCAGGCCGAATTTCGGGCCACCTATGCCGCGCCTCAAACGGCGGGGATATGTCTCCCCCATTTTCGCTGGGTGCTGGGCCAGGTCAGCGAAGACCAGGCCGGACATTTTAGTGTGCGGCAACGCGAAAAGTTGGCATCAACTCAGGCAGTTTTGCGCCAGATTATTCAAAAAATGGATGCCAGCGCCAATCCTAATTCTGCTGACCGCGAAATCGGCGAGGAACGCGAAGCCCTTACCCGCGCCATCTGGCAAATGGCCGGACTTGAAGACGTGGAATAGTAGTTTTGAGTTTTGAATTTTGAATTTTGAATTTTGAGTATTGAGTTAAGAAATATAGATGAACACAGAGAGCCACAGATGAGCGCAGATAAAAATTCATTGAAGGGCGGGCATAATGAGCTGGGTTAAAACCCGGTTTGGTAGGAGTTGGGTTGCCCAATCCTCTTTGACCCAGGTTAGCGTTCAAGGGCGGGGAGACCCCACCCCTACAATAAAACTGACCTTGTGAATTATATTCCAGCTTCAACTAACATAAAAATCTGTGTTCTTCTGTGCTAATCCGTGTTCACGCCCGTAGGGTGGATGTTCATTCAAAATTCAAAATTCAAAATTCAAAATTGGTATTTAAAAGGTTGGGAGAAATGAAGGATAATATTTTTCTGGTGGGGTTTAGCGGGACGGGCAAGACCAGTACCGGGCTGGCGCTGGCGGAAGGGCTGGGCTTCGATTTTGTGGATACCGACCAGTTAATCGAGCGACAGACCGGGCGGAGCGTGCCAGAGATTTTCGAGCAGGACGGCGAGGAAGCGTTCCGGCGGGTGGAAAGTATTGCGCTGGAAGAGGTAGCGAAGGGCGATAATCAGGTAGTTTCGACGGGCGGCGGTATTGTGCTATCGAAGGCTAACCGCACCGAAATGACCGCCAACGGCTACATAATTTGTCTGGAAGCACGGGCCGAGACAATTTATGTACGCTTGCTGCTCGATACCCAGAATGACCGACCTTTGCTGCGGGCAGAAGACCAGTTTGAGCGTATCCAAAATTTGAAAAATCAGCGTGCGCCTTTCTATGCCGAAGCTGATTGGACAATCCATACCGATTTTCTATCGCCGGAAGAGACGGCGGCGCAAATTGGGCAAGCTCTGACGATAGTTCGGCGGCGCAGCGTCGGGAAGCGGGGCAAGGGTGGCCCTGGTAGCCCGGCTTCGCCCGGCGCACCGCACGCTGCTACATTTGTCGTGGCACCCGTTGAAGATGAGAAAAAAAAAGCGGGCGGGCCGTTGATAGTCAAAACTTCGGGCGGAACGTACCCGGTGCTGTTTGGTAGCGGGTTGCTGGGACAAATCGGTGCGCTGTTGCGAGAACATTTGCCTCAGACGGTGGGCCGGACAATTTTCGTAATTAGTGATGAATTAGTGGGCAGTAAACACGGGGCGGCAGTGCAAACGGCCCTGGAACAGAGCGGCTACCGGGTCAGGCTCAAATTGGTTCCGGCGGGCGAGGAAAGCAAGAGTATCAGCCAACTGACGGCGCTGCACGATTGGCTGGGAGCGGAACGGGCCGAGCGCAAGGATTTGATTGTGGCGCTGGGCGGTGGCGTGGTAGGTGATTTAGCCGGGTTTGCGGCGGCAACCTGGCTGCGCGGCGTGCCGTTCGTACAAGTTCCTACGACAGTGCTGGCGATGGTGGATAGCAGCGTGGGCGGCAAGACCGGGATAAATTCGCCCAGAGGTAAAAATCTGATAGGAGCGTTTTACCAGCCGCAAATGGTGGTGGCCGATGTTGCGGTGCTGGCAAGTATGCCTGACCGAGCGCGGCGGAGTGGTTGGGCCGAGGTTATCAAGCACGCTGTTATACCGGGGGCTGACCCAGACGAGCGCGGTGCAATCGAACGCTTTGCCCGTCTGGAAAAATATTGCGACCAATTAGCGGCGGGTGAGCCGGAAATTACGGCCCAGATATTGCGCGAGTCGGTGGCAGTCAAGGCCGGAGTAGTGGCGGTAGACGAGCGCGAACAAGGTCTGCGGATTACGCTTAACTACGGGCATACTTTTGCACACGCGCTGGAAGCGGCGGGCGATTTTAAGCTACTTCTGCACGGCGAAGCAGTCGCAATTGGGTTGCACGGTGCAGCACTCCTGTCGCAAGAAGTAGGCTTGTGCGACGCAAGTTTCGTGGAGCGGCAGCGCCGTTTAATCGAGCGCTTCGGCTTGCCCCTCTCTGCCCCGGCAGGGCTGGATAGCGCACGGGCGATGACGGCGCTGCGGCTGGACAAAAAGAGCGAAGCGGGGGCGGTACGCTGGATTTTGCCGCTCGGTCTGGGTCGTCTCGAAATTCACCGCGATGTACCAATAGAAGCGGTTGAGCGGATTTTGCAAAAATTGTTGGGATAATTAAGAAAGAACACAGATAAACACGGATTAGCGCAGATGAACACAGATGAATTTAAATAAATTGGTCTTAAACGAAATAATCGTAACCCCGCTTCAAGAAAGAGGCTGGCCTTAGTAATAATACCATTCAAATAAGCCTGTGTGGGAGCGAACTTCCGCTCGCGATTTTCCCTTACCACCACCTGAAATCGCGAGCAGAAGGCCAGCCTACGCTCGCTCCCACAGATAGTTTGGGCTTATTTGAATGGTATTGGCCTTAATACTTAATATTACTGGGCGTACTGCTGAGTGCCGTGCGTCATAGTAATGGGCTGGCTCAACAAATCGCTATCAATATTGCTGGTCTTGGCCTGTTTTAGCTCCTGACCTAGCTGCTGAAGTTCTTTCTTGTCCATTACGACGCTAACTTTGGGGAAAAGTTTTTCTTCCTCGTCCTTGACGTGATGCTGAATATCGCCCCAAAGTTTGTGAACCTTCTTCTTCCACTCGTCTGAACTGCTGTCCAGGTTGGAGATTTCGCCCAAGGCTTGTTTGGCCTCGGCGTGTTCCTTGTAGGCATCCGCCAGCAAGCTGGAAAATTCCTTGTAGCGGGCGATAGCCGGGTAGAAAATCTGCTCCTCGATAATGGCGTGAATACTTAGCTCATGATAAATCTGGTTAAAAAGCGTCTTGCCTTTGGTCGGGGTTGCCCCTTCCTCAATCTGAGTGAAAAGTCCCTTAACCTTCTCGTGGTCTTTTTTCAAAAGTTCAATCGCGTCCATCTGATTATCTCCTTTTCCTTATATTAGTAAGCTTAAAGCTAACTTCTTCAGAAACAAATAAAGCAATTTAAGGGCCAACAGTTAAAAATCCACCAAGATTATAACAACTCAGTCCGTCATGCTGAGGGACCAAGCATCTCTGGTTGCCACAAATAGATGCTTCGGGTACAGCCGAGACCCTTCCTGCGTCAGGGTGACAGTCCCAGCAGGGTAGGTTAATTATCAAAGATTAGAAAACGCCAGGGTTGGTTGACTATCGGCGGGACTCGTTCTAAAATTATTTAGTAATACAAGTATCGGAGCTACTGCTCATAGAAAACTGCCTCATAGCCGATTGGGTTAACAAATTTCTGAACCACTAAAGTTTGAGCAAGAGCTTTGCTCATTCTCCAAAAATTTGCTAACCGCAACATAGCTGGCAAACCCAGCGTAGAAGGAGGACAAATTGCGTCTCCGCAATTTATTTGTAGTCGCCTTAACCGTGGGAGGCTTATTACTCTCGGCCTTTGAACCAACTAGCGCGGCTGACCCGGCCCAGCCACCCGGCCTGTGCTTCTCGGAAACCACCAAATGCGTCAGAGGGCTTTTTTATGCCTACTGGGTCGAGAACGGTGGTTTAGCGCAACAAGGCTTCCCGATTACTGACGAATTTAATGAAATTAGCGCTGCCGATGGCAAACCTTACCGGGTTCAGTATTTCGAGCGGGCGCGTTTTGAGTATCATCCTGAGAAGGTCAATACCCCTTACGTAGTTTTGCTGGGTTTACTGGGGCAAGAGCAATTTTTAACCAAATATCCCGCCGGACGGCCACCCAGCGCGACGGGTGAAACCTGCTTCAATGAAACCAATCGCTGTATTCGGGGCAGTTTTTATAATTACTGGCAGAAAAATGGCGGGCTGGCCCAAAACGGCTTCCCTATCAGCGACGAATTTGAGGAAGCGAACCCGACTGATGGTAAAACTTATTTAGTCCAATATTTCGAGCGGGCGCGTTTTGAATATCACGGTGAAAACGCCGGAACACCTTACGAAGTGCTGCTCGGCTTGCTCGGTCAGGAAAGTTTCAGCCGCAGGTATCCTAATGGGCCGACGGGCGATAACGCGCCAGCCGTCCAACCCATCAATATTTACGCCAATGCCTTGACCAGCGAACTTAGTCCGGCAGTCGCTAATATCCCGCCACGAGTTTATGTGCCAAATGAACTTGGAGGTAGAATAGACGTGATAGACCCGGCAACTTTTCAGGTGATAGACCGCTACAGCGTAGGGACGATTCCACACCACGTAACGCCGTCGTGGGACATGACCAAACTGCTGGTCAATAATATGGGTTCGAGTACGCTCACCGAGATAGACCCGCAAAGTGGCAAGCCAGTGCGAAATATTCCCGTTCCCGTGCCGTACAACTTGTACTACACGGTGGATGGCAGCAAAGCAATCGTGGCGGCAGAACCAATTAATACCTTGCTCTTTTACGACCCCAACACCTGGAAGCTAATCAAGAGCCTGCGAATTCCCTGGTCGGGGGTTGACCACATGGACATGTCGGCGGATGGGCGCTTTTTAATCGTTGGCACGGAATTCAGTGGCGTAGTAGTGAAGGTAAACACAGTCACTATGGAAATAGCGGGGGCGGTGAATGTCGGCGGACAGCCGATAGATGTACGTTCAGCGCCGGATGGCTCGGTCTTTTTTGTGGCAAACCAGAGCCGTCAGGGAGTCTCAGTGATTGACCCGGTGGTGATGAATGAAATCGGCTTTATTCCAACCGGGTCAGGAGCGCACGGAATGCACGTCAGCCGTGATGCGAAATCTTTGTACGTCTCCAATCGCAACGCCGGAACAATTTCGGTGATTGATTTTGAAACGCGCAGCGTCCGGGCCACCTGGCGTATCGGCGGCAGCCCCGACATGTTGCAAATCTCGCCCGATGGCAACCAGTTATGGGCTTCGGGACGCAATAACGCGGCGGTCTATGTAGTGGATACCCGCACGGGTGAATTGCTAAAAACTATTCCAGTTGGCCCAGGGCCGCACGGCCTCGCCTACTTCCCCCAACCGGGTCGCTTCAGCATCGGTCACAACGGGGTCTATAGATAAGGACGGAGGAGAAGGAGAAGGAATACCAAGTTTTGAAGAGTTGTCATGATTGGTATTGGCGCATGACATTCGTTTCATAGGCATCAAGGTAAACGTTTAAGCTTGAAGCTGGTAGGTCAGTGCGACTCGCCCTGAAATATATTTCAGGGCGAGTCGCACCCAAGTATCAATCTGAGGGAAAAAGACCTAATCTGACAACTGAAGACTGACAACTAACTGATGCTGACAGGCGTGCCGGGAGTGGCCCAATTATAAAGCCATTCGGCATCGGCGGGGCTGAGGGCGAGGCAACCGTGCGAAGGCCCGGCCTGAATCTGTCCAGCATCCGGCCCGGTGACGGGAATCCGCATCTGGTGGAAGGCCCAATCGTCGGGCGTGCCAGTAGCGGCAAGGGTGGTATTGGTGAAGGACATATAGAAATTGAGGTAATATTCGGTACCTTCGTCTTCGTACCAGCGGTTAGTTTTGAGCAAAGGCTGTTTCAGGTTAATTTTGAACTCGCCGCGTGGGGTTTCGTGACCGGGCTTGCCACTAAACGCGCCAACTGTGCGAATTAACTTGCCCTTCTCGTAAATAAAGACCGTTGCCAGCGAATTGGCATTAACAATCACCTTGACCTGCTTCTCGATAGCGGTATCGCTGGTGGTCGGCACAATCATGGTCGCAACCGGGGGCGGTGCGACGGGTAGCTGGCTGAGTTTTTGACCGATGCGATAGAGTTGCTGCTCCAGATATTGAGCGTCCTGCTGCATCTTGTTGAGTTTGTCGCGCAACTGGCTACTACGGTTGTCCACCGCCGTCACTTTACTTTTGGCCGGGCCGGGAATACCAATCAGCCGAATAGGGTTGCCGGGGGTCGGGCTGGGCGGAGCTATCCCGACTATCGGAACATCCACCGGGCCAGTGGCGCGGTCTTTCCAGGCCACATAGCCGCTTTTGCGGTCAAGCGTGAGCGTGCCGCGCTCGAACTGTTGCCAGAGTTTGCCGTCTTTTTCCTGGGCTGCCTGGGTCGGAAAGCCGGTTAACTTAACGCCGCCGTTGCTGTTCCAGTAAGCCAATAGTCGCCCGCTCAAATTATGCCCGGTTTCGTTGAAAACGCGCGGAGTAAAGAAAGCAATTACTGCTGCAAAGCCACGCTGATTCTGATTCCAGTCAATATCATCGTAGGCGGTCAACTCAACCGTCAGCGCGTAAATTCCCTTAGAATTGAGAAAATCGCTGGCATCGCCGCTCACATCGTAATAACCCCAGTGGTCAAGGTAAGTATAGCTGGTGGTATAAGCCAGCGTGCGTCCCAGCGTGGTTGCATAGCGCTGTCCGGCGGCGGTGGGCAAGGTATCCACCACCGTGCCACCCCTGGAATGATAAAAAATAGTTGAGATAATATCGTTGTTCTGGATATATTTCCAGAGCGCATCGGTTTCGGGTTCGCTTAACGGTCTTGCGCCGCCACCGTTCTTGACCAGCCCTTCGACATCGTAGGTATCGGCTTTCCAATCCTGGGTAGGCCAATTGCGATTGAGGTCTACGCCACGTGCGTTCGAGCGCTGCTTGAGTTCGCGCCCGTCGGGGTTGGCATTGGGAACAAAATAAACCGTCATGCTCGCCGGGATTTCTTCGGGCTTGGCGGTGTAATAGCTAATGGCCTTGAGAATCAAGTCGGTGGAGTTGGTTTCGTTGCCCTGGTGGATGCCTCCAATAAAAGCAATATGGGTCGGGCCTTGCCCAAAGCGATACGAAACGATAGGCCGTCCCTGCAAGCTGTTACCGATTAGCTCGGTAGTATAAGGCGCGGCGTAACTATCCGAACTTCGGAAGGCAGGCAATAACGCCGCCAACACCAAAAAAACGGCAATCAGCCGCAGCCATTTCGGATTAAGATGAAAAGTAAGCTCTAAAGACATTAAATATTAGTTTCAAGTTCCAGGTTTCAAGTTTCAGGTTAATAATTGAGGCTAACTTGTTACTTTATACCAAAAACTCTTTTGTCCTAATCTATAGAAAACCTTAAAGGTCAGTTGTGCATTTTGGTTATGTCTAGTACCACCACTTTATTCTATCATAGCTGGTCAACCCTTGTGCGATAGAAAATTTTGAACATTCTTTGCCAGTTTGTGAAATAGCGTGCTATAATGAAACCAGATTAGCCACCAGGAGGTTCGATGGCGGGTATGCCTGACCTGTAGACCTCTAGCGGGCTTTTTTTGTTAATAACTGGCTATAACTGGAGTCTTAGCACCGTGAAACAATACGAATCATGGGGGCGCTACCCCAAAATTGAGCCGCCGAGCGAGGTAAAGCCGATATTCTGGCAAGATGCGATGCCCGACCTCGCGCAGTTCACCCAGCCCGTGCTGCCCTATGCCTACGGGCGCAGCTACGGCGATAGTTGCCTCAACGACGGCAATGTGGCGCTTGATGTTAGCTTTTTGAACAAGTTTCTGGCTTTCGATGATGAAAACGGCGTGTTGCGCTGCGAAGCCGGGGTGTCGCTGGCAAATATTCTGGAAGTGATTGTGCCGCGTGGCTGGTTCTTGCCAGTTACGCCAGGGACGAAATACGTCTCAGTTGGTGGGGCAATTGCCAACGATATTCATGGCAAAAACCATCATCACGGCGGCACTTTTGGTTGCCACGTCACCTGCTTTGAGCTATTGCGCTCGGACGGGACACGTTTAATCTGTTCGCCAACCGAAAACACCGCTTTGTTTCAGGCTACTATCGGTGGTCTGGGGCTGACCGGCCTTATATTGTGGGCCGAATTTCGCCTGAAGCCGATTCAAAATGCCTTTATTGATGTAGAGCATATTCGCTTTGCCAATGTTGAAGAGTTTTTCGAGATTACGGCCCAATCCGACGAGGATTATGAATATACCGTTTCGTGGGTAGATTGTCTGGCGAAGGGCAAGTCGGCGGGACGGGGTATGTTTATTCGCGGCAACCACAACCAGTCGCGCTACCGTTCAAAGCTGGCGGTAAACCGCAAACTGCCTCTGAGCGTGCCGTTTGATATGCCTTCGTTCTTGCTCAACCCGCTCTCGATGAAAATTTTCAATACCACTATTTATAATAAACAGTTTAAAAAGGTCAGGCGAGGCGTCACTTCCTACGACCCGTTCTTTTATCCGCTGGATATGCTAGACAAATGGAACAAGATGTATGGCAAGGCTGGATTTTTGCAATATCAACTGGTCGTGCCGTTCAATGACGACTTCCGGGCGATTAAAGAGATTTTGGAGCGGATTGCCGCTTCGGGCGAAGGCTCTTTTCTGGCAGTGCTGAAAACTTTTGGCAGCATCAAGTCGCCCGGTATGCTTTCTTTCCCTAAACCAGGCGTGACGCTGGCCCTTGATTTTCCCTACTACGGGCAGAAAACCTTGCGCTTGCTTGACCAACTGGACGAAGTAGTGCGCCAGAGCGACGGCTCGGTCTATCCGGCGAAAGATGCCCGCATGAGTCCGCAGAGTTTCCAACAATATTATCCGAACTGGCGCGAGTTCGCCCAATATATTGACCCGAAATTTTCCTCCAGCTTCTGGCGGCGAGTAACTGAGCCAATGGAGGAAAAAGTTCACCACGTAGGCACGGAGAAACACGGAGTTAAAGTTGGTATTTAGTTTCCTCTGTATTCTCCGTGCCTACGTGGTGAAAAACTAATCGAAAAGGTGATGATTCTTGAGTAAAGTTTTGATTGTAGGAGCAACTTCAGCGATTGCTCACGAGACGGCGAAGTTGTATGCTAAAGAAGGTGCGGAGCTTTTTCTGGTCGGGCGCACCGACTCGAAGCTCGAAACGGTAGCAAGTGATTTAAGAGTGCGGGGCGCTAAACGAGTGGAAACCTGCCTGATGGACGTAACTGAACTGAACCGTCATCAAGCCTTATTTGATGAGGTAATAGCTAAACTCGGCGGGCTGGACGCGGTGCTGATTGCTCACGGTACGCTGGGCGACCAGGCCCAATCGCAGCAAAGCGCCGAAGCCGCCCTCGCCGAATTTAATACCAACTGCCTGAGCGTTATTTCGCTCCTGACTATTCTGGCAAATTATTTTGAGGGCAAGAAACGCGGCTGTCTGGCAGTGATTAGCTCGGTGGCGGGAGACCGGGGACGGCAGAGTAATTATGTGTACGGCTCGGCTAAAGCCGGACTAAACGCTTTTCTGGCCGGACTACGCAATCGCCTGTTCAAATCGGGTGTGACGGTTTTGACGATTAAGCCGGGCTTTGTGGATACGCCGATGACGGCCCATATCAAGAAGGGCTTGCTTTTCGCCAGCGCCGAAAAAGTCGGGGCAGATATTTACAAAGCCATGCAAAAGGGCCAGGATGTACTGTACACGCCTTTCTTCTGGCGCTACATCATGCTCATCATCAAAAACGTCCCCGAACCAATTTTCAAACGCTTGAAGCTGTAAATTTTTACCACAGAGGACGCAGAGGACACAGAGGTTTTATAATTTTCAGTTTCGATAATGGCGATTTCAATCGCTACTACTTCAAAAATTTTAATTTAATTATTCTCCGTACCTCCGTGCCTCCGTGGTGAATTTTCTTCTGTTACTTATTCCTGGGCCGGTTCAGGAAAGCGTCCATTGCGTCGCGGGGTTCACTGGTGGTGAATGCCTGGGCGAAGGAGGCAATACCCGCCTGGATAGCTTCTTCCGCGCCCAGATTGAGCCAGCGATTTATCAATTGTTTTTGCAGCCGCACGGCGTTTGGCCCGTAGCGGCTGATTTTATGGGCCAGCGTTAGCGCTTCCTCTTCCAGCTTTTCGGGCGGCACGACCCGATTTATCAGACCGATGCGCTCGGCTTCGTGAGCATCAATTGATTCGCCCGTCAGCACCAGTTCAGTGGCTTTGCCCAGCCCGACCAGCGAAACGAGTAGCGCGGCTTCGATTACCGAAGGAATACCGACCTTGATTTCGGGCATCCCAACCATGGCGGTATCGGCGGCAAGGCGCAAATCGCAAGCCGTCAGCAATTCGCAGCCCGCGCCCAGCGCATAACCATTGACGGCGGCAATTACCGGGACGGGCAGGCTACGAATGGCGGCAAAAGCGGCGTGCAAATCGCTGATAAAGTGCTGGGCGCTGCCGGGGTCGAGGTCGCGCATCTCCCGCACATCCGCGCCGCCTACAAAAGCCTTGCCGCTGCCGATTATCACCACCGCGCCCAAATCGCTCTCCTCCGCCAACTGGTTAAAGGCGGCGTGCAGCGCAGCAATCGCGGCTCGGTTAAAAATATTCAACTTCTCCGGGCGAATAAACCGCACCACCGCCACCCGGTCGTACCGCTCGATATTCAGGTATTCGTTCATACTTTCCCCTTTCAGAATGGGCCTTTGCAAATCCATCCTTAAAACCCAATGTTGGTATGTCAGTGAAGCCTGCCCTGGACAACCCTACAGGCCGCTAATTTGGTGGTATCCAGTGGATTTTAATCCACTGGAGCTGCGTAGCCCGGAATTCGGCCCGTAGGGTTGTCCAGGGCGAACTTGCTTAAGCCACCAATTTCGCGAATAACGCTTTAAGTTGACACACATGGGGCTGCGCTCTCAATTTCCTGACCTGTGGCGCGGGTAAAATCGAGGGCGCAGCCCTCTCCTACAGAAAATTTGGGGGTGGTTGCGGTCAGGTCGGGAGATAGACCGTAAGGGTAGTGCCGTTTTCGGCGGATATTTCGACTGTGCCGCCCATTTCGCTGATGATCTCGCGGCTGACCGAAAGACCGATGCCCAACCCGGTATTGCGGCGGTTTTCCAGCGGGTCGAACACACGCTCAAGCTGGTGGTGGGCCAGACTGGAACTATTATCGGTAAAGGAAATCGCAATCCGGCCTGCTTCAGCATAGCTGGTAGTGATAACCAATTGACCACCATCCGGCATCGTCTCGATAGCATTGAGAATTAGATTTAGCAAAACCTGTTCTAGCTGGTAGTCAATCAAACTTATAGTCGAAATCGAAGGGTCGAGCGCCAGTTCCACTTTTACGTTCGCTTCGCTCAACGGCTTTTCGAGTAAATGTATTGCATCGTGCAACTTATCATTCAAGTTGCACTGCTGCTTTTCGCCGGGGGTAGGACGGTAGAAAGCCCGCATTTGCCGGATAATCTGGGCAATCCGGCTGATTTCCTGGTCAGCCGTCTGCAAATAGTGGCGGCGACGCTCCTGACTCTTGCGCGGGTCGAGCGCCAGTTCGAGCGAAGTTCGGACGGTCTGCAATGGATTATTAATTTCGTGGGCCACCGCCGAAATTATCCGCCCGATAGAAGCCAGACGCACCAGACTTTTTTGTTCCTGCTCACGCTGCCGAATTTCATCCAGGCTGCGAATGGTCGCCAGCGCACCCTCCAGCCGACCACCCTCGGCATATAGGGCGGTAACTTTCACGCCAACCGTGCGGTTGTGCTTGTCGCTCATCTCCACTTCTTCTTCGGGAAAAGAATTACCCTGCATCAAACTCTCGCGAAAAAGCGGCGGATGATTACATTCTTCGCAAAAATCCCAAAGCGAACTACGGCCAATTATTTCATCGGCTCGATAAGCCATAATTTGCTCGGCAGCCCGGTTGAAAACGACCACCTGACCTGTGCGGTCGGTCACAATAATGCCCTGGTCAAGGCCGTCAAAAATTCCGGCCAGGATTTCCCAAAAGCGCGGGCCAGACTGAGCCGCCAGCTTTTGCAAAGCCGGGAGCGGCAGCACTTCACCACGGGTGGCAATGGTTTTTGGTTGTGAAAGACGGAGGCGACTCATAGCCTTAGCGCTCACTGTTGAGGGATAAAAACTTGACACGACCTACTTCGCGGATATTGCTAAAAACAGCACATTTCATAATTTTGTCCTAAATCCATAATATTGTATTGTGCGATAGTTTCGCACAATTTAGTCCTGATTAATTGTAATAATGATACCGCAATCCAGGCGTTCTAACATTGCGGTTAACTAGCTTTTTGGTAAACAAAATTAAGATTAGTAAAAATTTAGACAATCAGGCAATTTCAAGTTGGCTGATAGTGATAATACCGCTACCCTGCTGTTCGCTTACTTTGAAGCCAGCTTGCCGATAAAAGCGATTGAGCTGATCGAGTTCAAAGAAGTGCAAACCGCTACTCAAATTAATAAGACGATTAATATTTCGCCCGGTTTCACCTTTAGCCTGCATTTGAACCATAAAAGCGGCCCGGCCTTCCTGCGACAAAGTGCGGCGGGCTTCCCCTAGTGCTTTATCGGTATGGCGAAACTCGTTGAGCGAACCGCCACTGGCAAGGCCGGTAAAAGCGCTGTCAATAAAGGGTAAGTTCTCCACATCGGCCCGCACCAAACTGATGTAGCCATCCAGCCCGTCGCGCTCGATAAAGCCGCGTGCTTCGAGCAACATCGGCCAGGCGTTGTCCACCGCTACCACATGGGCAGGCTGGTCGCTTTTGGGCGCAGGTAACTGGCCCACCTGAATTGCTCGTACAATCGCTCTGGCATAAAAAGCCGTCGAGCAACCCTGGTCAAGATAGAAAGTAATCTCATTGTGGGTAGTCAAATGCTCTGGTACGGGTTGTTCGAGCATACGAGTAATCGTCGCCAGTTCTTCGGTGGGAGGCCAATCGCGTCCGCCCATCAGGGTGAGCGCCCGCTTTCGCCAGAAACGCTCGTAACCCCAGGCCACCAACCTGAGATGATTGGAACGCTGCCCTGGGCCAATCCCCTTAACGTGGCGCGGTAAAAAATTGACGATACCGTGCTGCACCGGGTAGCGACTACCGCACCGGGCGCAGATAACTTCGCCACTGATGACACTTTCCAGGCCGTTTCTTTCGACGGTGGGCGTGCCGGGCGCAAGGCTCAAACCTTCGCGTCCACAGTAAGTGCATTTCAGAATTGCCGGAAGCTGACTATACATTAAATTGCCTTTCCATTTCTGCCTGTCTGACAGGCCAGTATATCTTAGCATAATCTTAAGCCAGCAAAATTAACAGAGGGTAAAGCTTCACTAACGAAACTTAATTTCGCCCAGTGCGTAATTATCATTAATGTTAATTGGTCGTGAATAAACTGGAACGAATGAACAAAGTAACATCTTCAAAAAAAGTTTTTATCAGGCTGCTGGGCTTGAGTCTGTTTATAATTATTTTGGCCTATATTCTGTACCAGATTTTTGGGACGCATGTTTCTAATGCTCCGCTTGGGCAACCAACCGATTTCGGCAATCTAACCCTCCAGGTCGAGCCGCCGGAAATTACCGATAGTTTTGGTAAGCTTAAAGCCGCTTCCGGCAACCGACTGGTAGCGGTGCAAATGAGCGTGCGGGTCAACAATATAGGCAAACGTAAATATGATAGTATTTACTCCTCCTACGCTATTTTGGTAGATGCGCAAAATTATGGCTATACTTCGTTAGAAGGCAAAGAACCCGTTTTCAGGTCGAAACCCGAAGTAAGGTCGGGCGAGACTGTCAGTGGGTGGCTAACTTTTGAAGTTCCGGCAAATACTAAAGGGTTAGCTTTGCAATACGGCAACGCCGATGCAGTCAAGCAGTTTAATCTAGGGGATGTACCGCAAGATTTAGCCGAGCCACCGCCTGACCGCAACTACACCCCGATCAACTATAATTCCCAGCAAGGTAGCCGCAGCCTGACCGTGCATGGCCTGTCAAAAGAAGGGAATCAGTTAGCGGTTGAAATTACCGTTAAAAGTCAGGCTGGCCCGTTCAAAATCCTGTCTATCTACACCAACGACTTCATAGTAAAGGCTGCCAATGGCAACAGCTTTAAACACGCCGTCAGCAATTTAAAGTATCCCTTCATTGCAACCAGTAGCTATGGTTTGCTGGATGGTATGGCCCGGCGGGGCTGGCTAACTTTTGAAGTTCCGGCTAACACCACTAATTTAGTCCTGGAATACAATATTAAGTATGGTGTTGACCAGGCGCATTTCTCTGTTCCGCTACCATAGAAAGTTTCCGCCAATAACTTCAAATGCCTTTGTAGAACTTTGTTCATCAATTAACTTCTTTGATTCAAGTCCCGGTTCTGTTTCAAAAGCCCCCAAAAATGAGAAATTTCTCCTGAATTTTGCCAACTTTACATATTTCGTGGCAAAATGGGCCTTAAACAACTTGACATATATACTTGACATATTATATAACTAAGGTAGACGCATTAGCAATCAAGGTGTGTCAGATTAGTGCCGTAGGCTGCTCGCAAAGCCATGAATCGGCGTGTAGCGAATTAGACATAAACAGGCAATTGGGGATAACCCGCTGGGTAGCCTCCGGGTGCGTTCGAGCCAGATCAGGAGTGGGGCGGAATGAGTTCAAAACAGCTTTTATACCGCGTCTATGTGTGGCTGGTGGTGATTATACTACTGGCAACCGTTTCGGGGTGTGGGCCGGATAATACGCCTGCGCCAACTTTACCGGGCGGCGGAACAGGCGCTCCGGGCGGTGGAGTAGGGGCGCAGGTAACGACCCCGCCAACTAATACACCAGCACCGACCAATACACCCGTACCAACACCAACACCCACCGAAATCCCGGTACTCTTCCCGACTGCAACTCCGGTCGGGCCATTGCCGCCGCCTGGAACCGGCGGATTGCTGCCACCGACTATTCCGGCGGCTCCTTCGCTTACTCCGTCGCCAACCGTAACGCCTACACCGACCATATCACCTACCGCCACTGTAGCACCCACCGCGACACCAACCATAACGCCGTTCCCGACAGTACGCCTTAATATTGTGGCTAACTATATGATTCCGTTGTTCGGCTATTCGATTTTAGGCTACTACCCGCAACCGGAATTGACCACGCCGTGTATAAATGAAGCTTATTTGAACCGAGGGGTGGCAACTCCGACCCCGGCTGCTACCAGTAGCGCAGCAAACCCGACCCCTACCCCGGTAGCTCTATACGAAGCTGCCCCGGATGATTACTGGTACGACCTGTTCAAGCAGCGCTATATTCTGCCCAATGCGGCCCAGAATGTTACTCCAGGGCCGGTAAACGCCAGTACCCCGTTCGGTGGCCCGCTACCCGCCGGACGGTTGACCGTTACAGCCACGCCGAACCCGCCCGTACCTTTTGCCTTTGGCAGTGAACTAAGGCTCGGTTCGCTGATTATTACCGACACGATTTCCACTTTGAGCGATATTACTTATTATAAGCCGGAACTAATGGTCATGTGGAACGTGATGAATAATTTGACCCGCCAGTTAGTAGACCCGGCGGTAGACCCGAAAGCCTATCAACAGGCGTTCGAGGCTTCGCTGAACCAATTGGTCAACGCGGTCTTGCGGGTGAATCGGCTGTCGCGCATAATAATTGGCAACGTGCCGGATTTAACCAATATGCGCTACTTCCTGACCTGCTTCAACAATGCCCAATTGCAGCAAATTCAGCGCGATTATAACGCCATGTTTAATGCAGTCGCAGCCCGCTACCCAGGGCGGGTATATATAGCCCGCCTCGATTTGCTCGATTTGCGGGCGCATCCCCAGTGGATTTTCCTCGGTGATGGCTTGCGCTTTACCAAAGTGGGCGCAACCGAAATTGCGGCGGCTTTTGGTCGAGAATTTCAAAAAATTCGCTACCGTTGACAATTTTTCGGTTATAATGGCATAAGCTCAAAAAATTCAGGCGAGCTACGGCTCGCCTTTCGCTATACTTTATTTTGGAGTTTCGCCCATAAATAAATCGTGGCCTAGAAAATTATTTTTTTTATTTTGAACTTTTTTGCAAAAAGTTCAAAATAAATATAGGGAAGCAGGAATGCAAACAACTACCGCAAATCCGATTGACCAGATGAAGCAGGAGTTTAAGGAAAGCAGCACGCTGGATAAAGTGCTTTTTAGTTTCTTTATCTTTGTGCCAATAGCTTTTATCGCCGAGTTTGCCGGGTTTCCGCCAGTTTTGACTTTTTTTCTGGCGGCGCTTGCTGTAGTACCGATAGCAAAGGTGATGGGCAGCGCAACCGAAGCACTGGCTCACCACGCCGGGCCTGCCATTGGCGGGTTGCTTAATGCTACTTTTGGCAACGCCGTCGAGCTAATCATTTCGATGATTGCTCTAAGTAAGGGCTTGACCGAAGTAGTGAAGGCATCAATTACTGGCTCGATTATCGGCAATATCTTGTTTGTGCTGGGGTTAGCCATGTTTATGGGCGGGCTGCCGCGCAAACGCCAGTTCTTTAACCGGGTCGGGGCAACCGCCTCCGCCAGCCAGATGACGCTGGCGGCGATTGCTTTGATTATTCCGGCAGTCTTCACCGCCACCCTGGGAAGTAGCTTAAATCCACAGGGGCGCAATGACCTGATTGAGAATTTGAGCCTGATAGTATCGGCAATTTTGATATTGTGCTATGCGGCTCAATTGCTTTTCTTCTTGCGTACTCATTCCGATTTGACCAGCGGCGAGGAAGAAGAGGGCGAGGAAACTCCTTACGAACAATCCGAGCGACAATTGCTGCGCGAAGAAGAAACCGAGGAGGTAGCAACCTGGAGCGTGCGGCGGGCGCTCATTACGCTGCTGGTTGCTACGGTGACAGTTGGATTTGTCAGCGAAATTTTGGTCGGCAGTATTGAGCCATTGACCAAAGAATTGGGCTGGACAGAGCTTTTTGTCGGCGTGATTCTGGTCGCGATTATCGGCAATGCCGCCGAACACCTGACAGCCGTCACGGTTGCTATGAAAAACAAGATGACCCTTTCGCTCAACATTGCTATCGGCAGCAGTTTGCAAATCGCTTTTTTCGTCGCGCCGGTGCTGGTGTTTTTCGGCTTTTTTATCGGGCATCAGCTAAACTTGCGCTTCGAGGAATTTGAACTGGTCGCCATCGTCGCTTCGATTCTGATTGTGAACCTGATAACTTCGGATGGCGAAAGCAACTGGTTCGAGGGCTTGCAGTTGTTGGCGGCTTATCTGATAATTGCAGTAGCCTTCTTCCTGCACCCCTAATTTAGTTTTGAGTTTTGAGTTTTGAGTTTTGAATTATAAATCGGGGAATATTCTTATTATTTTGGGAAAGTTTTTTGCAAAAAACTTTCCCAAATAATAAAGGAGGACAAGATGGATTTTTTTCTTAATGATGACCCGATAAATGCTGCCGAGACGGTGGAAAAGTTGCGACAAAAAAGCGACCCCTTTTTCGAGTTGGTGGCGGAAAAGGTAAAGGGGGCGCACGTTTCGGGGCGCAACCTGGAACTGGATGCTATTTTGCGACCCAAAGCGGAATTATTGAAGGATGGCTTTGCCGATATAAAGCTGGGGGTGTATTTGCGCGACCCTTTGAGCGGGCCGGGCGGGTTGCGCGATGTGCCACGCAAGGCCAAAGAGCTGATTGATTTGGCTCATGCCCGTTACGGCGAGTTTGGGGGGCTGCCTTTAATCGTGGTCTATCCCGGCTTCTTTTCGCATTTGCGGGCCGACCAGCGCCAGAAGCTAGGCGAACAGGCCGGGCTTTTCGAGCGGATAATGGCTCAGTTCAATGTCGGCGAACTGAAACCCGAAGGCAAAAATCTGGTGCTGACCTACAACGGAACGCGCTACTGGGACTCGGTCTTTGGCAAGAACAGTGACCGCGACTACCATTTTACGCCCTTAGTATTTTGAAAAATTTTTGCAAAAATTTTTCAAAATACAAGAGTTTAGTAGTTGGAGAATTATGGCAAACAATGTCGTAGTAGTGGGAAGTTTGAATCTGGATTTGGTGGTGCAGGTAGCACGCCGCCCGTTGAAGGGCGAGACACTAAGGGGAACGGGCTTCGGCACTTTTGTCGGCGGCAAGGGCAATAATCAGGCGCTGGCGGCGGCACGGGCGGGCGCGCAGGTCAATATGGTGGGTCGGGTCGGGCAAGATGGCTTTGGCGATACTTTGCTGGCGACTCTGGCAAAAAACCAGGTGGGGGCTACCTATGTCCTTCGCGACAGTGAGGTCGGAACAGGTATCGCCACAATTATTGTAGATGCCGAGGGCGATAACAGTATTATTCTAGCGCCCCAGGCCAACGACAGGCTTTCGCCGCAAGATATAGGACAGGCCGCCCCGGTTATCGAGGCCGCCCAGGTGCTGCTACTTCAACTGGAAGTGCCAATCGAAAGCGATATAGCCGCCGCCCGTATAGCGCACGCGGCAGGGGTTAAGGTTATTCTGAATCCTGCTCCCGCTCCGGCAGATGGCCTATTACCCCCGGAATTGTTGCGCGAAGTAGATATATTTATTCCGAACCAGACCGAGGCGCAATTGTTAACTGGCATCAGCGTCACGGACGAGGCCAGCGCCCATTCCGCCGCCAAAGCTTTACAAGCACTTGGCCCGCGTATTATTATAATCACGCTGGGCGAACAGGGCGCGCTGGTAGCCGATGACGAAAATGCACCCTACCGCGTTCTGGCCTTCCCGGTAACGCCGCGAGATACTACCGCCGCCGGAGATGCTTTCTGTGGCGCACTCGCCGCCTGGCTTGCACGCGGCACGCCGCTACGAGAAGCAGTGCGCTACGGCTGTGCCGCTGGAGCGTTAGCGGCAACCCGCTTGGGCGCAGAGCCGTCGCTACCGTATGAGCAGGAAATCATTAATTTAGTTGGAGGAGTGATGAGTGATGAGTAATGAGTGCCAAATACTCATCACTCATTACTCATCACTCATTACTTAATTTCTTGAAGTATAAAATTATTCTACTCTCGATATTGTACGTCGGTCTGGCGGTGGGGTTGCCGGGTCTTTTGGCGCTGGTGCTGTTGCAGAACGAAAAAGATGTTCCGCCAGAGCTTAAAGCGGGCTGGCAAATTCGGACTTCGCGGTTAGTGATTGAGCCGCAGGGTCAGTTTTTTCTGCCGACCCCTTCGGCCTTTGCGGTTCACCGAGGGCCAGTCACGCTTTTAATTTATCCTACGCCCGACCGGGCCTATAATTTGCAATCGCAGCTAATTAATGAGGGAACAAGTGCCTCCACCGGCACTTCCTATCGCTATGTATTGGCTAATCAACAAAGCACGGCGGTAGAAATAGTGATGACGCAGGCGATTGCGCCGGGTGAAATTAATACTCCCACTGTCACGCCGCGTGCTTCGGGCAGCCGCAATTTCAAGCTTGAGATAATGGAGCAACATTTCGAACAAGTTCTGCCTGGACGCAACGATTTGGAACAAGTTGCCAATCGCTTTCGAATGGCTTTGTTAAGCAAAGGGCCATAACATAGTATGCTTCGTCGCAAAACCGTTTTGCTCACAACTTTATATATAGGCTTGGTGGTAGGATTACCAGCGCTGCTGGTGTTAGTGGTATCACAAAGCTTCCCAATTTTCGGTGCCGACCCTGCTTCGGGCTGGCAATTGCGTAGCTACCGCCTGACCGTGCAACCGGGAGGGCGCTATTTATTGCCCTTTCCATCGGCTTTTGTGGTTCACCAGGGCAGTATTACGCTTATAACCTATCCGCTATCCGAACTGACTGGCGTGCAATCGCAATTGCTCTCGGAAGGCAAAACCTACGGTATGATGACCAATCGCCGTTCCTCGATTTTCAATCAGCAAAGCAGCGCAGTCGAGCTAATTTTGACCCAGGCAATCGAGCCGGGCGCAGCGACCCAACCGACCCCAACCCCCCAACCAATTTTTAGCAAGGGCTTCAACGTCAATTTACTCGAACAGCATTTCGTGACCATTTTGCCGAGCCGCGAGGAGCTTGAGCAAATCGCTGTCGGCTATCGTCAGAGGCTGGCAAAGTTCTCTACTTAATATAGCTCTGTCCGGGATGCGAGTCCTGCTTACACACCCAATGCCTTGTGGCGCAAGAAAAACGCCGAAACCGCTTCCGTAAATAGTAGATTCGGCCCACCATCGAGCCAGCCCGCCGATCCGTGATCGGCATTGGGCAAAATTGCAAGTTCAGCCTTTGGGATGGTTCGATACATTTCCACTGCCTGTTCAACTGGTACGCCTTCATCCCTATCGCCCACCAGAATTAGCGCGGGTGCAGTGATTTTGCGGAGGTCGTCAATCGAATAATTCAGCGGAGTCAGCCATAAAGGGGTAATTTGTGCAAGCAGAGTCTTCCATTTATCGGGGTCGCCCGGCTGGGCATGGTCGGCTTTCAACTCCTCGGCCCATTCTGGCTCATCGCGCTCTATTGCGGCAATGTCCACATTGCCATTAGTGATAAAACTGAACGAATTGACGGTATCGTAATACGATTGGGAAAATTGCCAGGTTGCTCCGCCGATGACGAGCGCCCCCGCCAGGTCAGGATGGTGCATCCCGATTTCCAATACGGTTTGACCGCCATCACTATAGCCAAAAATGAACGGTTTGGTCAGCTCTAAAGCCTGAATAAACGCCGCGAAGTCGTCCGCCATCGTGCGATAGCTAAGTTTACCGCCTGGATTGTTCGTCCGCCCATGCCCCCGGCTGTCCGGCATAATCACCCGAAAATGTTTTTCGAGGGCGGGAAGATGTGGTCGCCAACTGCTACCTATCGCAGTGCCACCATGCAGCAGGATAAGCGGCGCACCACTCCCCGCTTCCTCATAATACATTTCCAGCCCATTGACCTTCACCTTCTGCCCTTTTGGGGCGCTATTTGCTTCAATCACCACAAACCCTCTTTTCTCATTTCGGTTATGATACCGCAACCATCAGGATTAGGCTTTTTGCTCAGGATGATAGGTAAGCGAGACGACACCTGTATTGAACACCTTTGATTCGACCAGTTTCAGCGTCGCCAGACTCCCCTCTTCAAACAGACGCTTGCCGCTCCCCACCACAATTGGATAGACCATCAGGCGATACTCATCCACCAGAGCGTGCTGCATCAAAGTCTGAACCAACGTACCACTGCCAGCGACCAAAATATCCTGACCAGCTTCTTCTCTCAGCTTAGAAATGGCTTCCACGACATCAGCTTTAATTAGCCGAGAATTGTTCCATTCGGTCTGTTCCAGGGTCGTCGAAACCACGTATTTGGGGAGGTGGTTTATACGGTCGGCAAAACCCTCTTGACCCGGCGCATCGTCCGCCGCCGTTGCGTTTATCCAGACTGGTACAAAATATTCATAGGTTTTCCGCCCCATCAGCAATACATCGCCGCCGAACAGCTCATCGAATTTAACCTTCAAAAATTCATCATTGAAGTATGGCCCAATCCACATTGGATTTTCTACCACCCCATCCAGTGATATATATTCGGTTACAACTAATTTTCGCATGTAAATTCCTTTCTACTTTACAACCCGATACCGCAAATGGGTAACAGCAGGGGTAGGAATCGCCCGTATTCTTTCTAGCTTGATGGCTTCTCCGATGTTGGCGAACAAGGGGCGACCCGCGCCGAGCAGCAGGTTTGCAACGTGAATCTCTAGCTCATCTACCAAGCCAGCCTTCAAATACTGTTGGCTAATATTTGCACCCATCAAACTGACATTCTTGTCGCCAGCGGCGGTTTGAGCCTGCTTCAAGGCGCTTTCCATGCCATCCGTCACAAAGACAAAGGTGGTTGCTCCCCTGGTTATTGTTTGGTGCGGGTGGTGGGTAAGCACAAACACCTGACCTGGGCCGAAGGGAGGGTTGTCGGCCCATTCTTCTTCGGAAATATCGAAGGTGCGTCTTCCCAGGACACAAGACCCCTGAGTTTGCATTGGCTCTTCAAAAAGCAACTGCTTATCGGCCTCGGTGGGGTGGAAGGCCCACTCGTGGAGTACCTGACCACCATCGCCCAATCCATTCCCAGGGCCATCGTTCGGCGCAGTGACAAAACCATCCAGGGACATTGTGATGTCTATAATTACCTTACCCATGTTCCTTCTCCCGTGATTACCCAGCCAGTAAAATCCTCAGTAAGCGTTTTAAATATTATAACCAAGAAAAAAGGTGCTGTCTTGTATAAAAACGAAAACTACTTTGGGTAACTCTTCATACGGGCAAATTGAGCCGGGGTTTGACCGAAGAAACGCCTCATGGAGCGCGTTAGATGCGGCTGATCGAAATAACCAGCTTTGAATACCACCTCAGTAATCGGAGTGCCTTGCTCCAAAAGCACCCCGGCATAGCGCACCCGTTCCACTTGCTGAATCACTTTATGGCTCAACCCGGTTGCCCGTAAAAAGCGTAGTTGGACTGAGCGCAATGTCATCTCAGTTGACTGACCTTCTAAAGCCGCACCTATGACCGGGTCATATTCTAACAGACCAGTACGGAACAGCCGGGCAACCAATACGTCTGCATTTTCATAAGTGGGAATTTCCCAGGCCGAACCAGCCAACCAAAAAGTTTTGCGGGCCGCTTCAGCCAGGTTCAACATTCCATCAGTAACAGTAATCAGGGGTAGATGCGGCATAAAGACACCGGGCTTAAACCGAATACCCAAAAACTCGTCGCCCTTGAGGTAGGAAACCTGGGTAGCTTTCGTAGTTGGCCCTTGTACAGTAACAGTTATCTTGCCATTCCGTCTTAGAAAGCGCAAATACCAAAAGACATCCGCCGGACAATCAGGTATACCATCGGTTTCGGCGTGACCATGCCAAATCATTTCCACAAAAGGTGAATCGGATAATCTTGCCTCGTAGGGAATACTTAGTTGCCCGTTTATGTTACCATAGCTCTTGAGAGCGGTATTCCATAAGCTGCTACGGATGCCAAAGCTAAGGCGGGTGTGGTCAGGTTGCGGGCGAGTTAAAGAAAAAAAGGTTTGCATCAGATACCATTTTTTAGGTTTATTTTGTTAGTGTAAAAGTCAAATTTCTAACTACCGCCACTGCCAATTCCCCAAACTCGGTACAACTTGCTAGAGGTCAGTCGCATTTTGTTTCTTGAAAGAGCCAGCTTTGAAATAGCGCAGGCAGAGTAATGCGCCACTGACGGCGAAAAGCAACGCCATCAACACAGTGATAAGTTGTCCGAGGCGGGGGCGGAAGCCCAGTTGGTCAAGCGTGAGGCTGCGAATGGTGTTGTTAACCGAAGATTGCCAGAAATACGACCAGTGTTTTAGCAAAGGCGAGGCTTCGGGCGACCAGATATAGACATCGGGCGCGAGGGCCGGATTATTAGCAATTGAGGCCAGATAAGTATTAAAATCGAGCGCCACCCCCAGCATCTGCACCACTATCGCGACGGGCAATAGTCCGCAAAACAATACCGCTACCCAAACTCGCCCTTTTTGCAGCAGCACGCCCAGTGGCAAAATAAGGAAAGGCAGCAGTGGCACGAGAAAACGCGGCCCCCAGCACCAGCCGCCCTCCCAGGCCCACCAGAACGAGTAATAAAGCAGCGTTATGGCGCTAATCAGGCCAAACAGTACCGTCTCGGCTTTGGCCTTTTGCCAGAACCCTGCTAAGGCAAACGGCAACACCAGCAGTACCGGCGAATACAAAAAAATACTTTTCCCCGGACTAAAAAGCAACCCACCCAACCCCTGCCAGAACGGAGTGCTGAAAGCTTCCTGGTCATAGCCGTTATTCAAAGCATTGCCAAACCGTACATAATTATGCAGCAAAATCAGCCCCAGCCCCGGCAACAAGCCAAAGAGTAAAGACAAATTTTGAATTTTGGTCGAAGACCACCCCTTTGGGGCGAATTTTGAATTTTGAATTAGAGAAAGATAACTTTGAACTTGAAACCTGGAACTTGAAACCTGGAACTTGAAACCTGGAACTTGAAACCTGGAACTTTGGATTATATAAACTAAATAGGCGGGAAGGAGAATGAGGCCGGAGATTTTGGTGAGAAGGCTGTAGCCTAGCAAAAAACCAGCGAAGGCGAACCAGAGATAGCTGGTGCGGAATGAGGCGGTACGGTTGGCCCGCCAGAGGGCAAAGGCAGTCCCGAAAATGCAAAAGGTAAAGACGGGTTCGCTAAAGAAAACTTTGGTGTAAGGCCATGCGCTTGTGCCAAGTCCGTAGAGCAGCGCCAATCCCAGGCCGATTTTGACCGAGCCGTAAAAATCTTTGGCCCACAGGTAAAGTAGCCAGACCGTCAGCGCAGTAGCCAGAATGGGCAGCAACATAATGAAGAAATGACCAATTATATTGGCGCTGGCAGAGGGCATTGCGATGCGGCTGAAAATCTGACCTGTTTTGTATAGCCCGGCGGCAAGCAAAGGCTGACCCAGACCATATTTACTGAAATAGCGTCCATCTTTGCCGGGTACGATTTGCGGCAGACCGGGGCTGGCAGGGAGTTGTACTGAACCAGTTTGGGCCAGCGCAACGGCAGTTTGGGCCATCACTTCGCCATCGCTGATGCCTTTGGTAAAGTAAGTCCCGGTCAGGAAATAAAGGCTCACAAAGAAAAGCAAAATCGCCAGTCCCGGACTTAGCAAACTACTAAAGCGACGCGGGCGGGGCTTTTCCTCGGTTGGGCTAGTTTGGCTCTGGTTTGTTACAGTAGATTCTTTAAGCATTACGGGTTCAGGTTATAAGTAATAGTAACTGTTGTGCCTTTGCCGGGCGTGCTATCAATTTCGCACTGACCACCAACCAGGATTACGCGCTCTTGCATGGCGAGTAAGCCGATACCCTGGGTACTTTTGCCTTTTTCGTTGGCGGACTGTACTGCATCTAAATCAAATCCTTTGCCGCCATCGCGTATTTCAATTTGGATGCGCTGGGGCTTGTTGCGGGTATTTGTTACCCGCACCGCTATTTCTATCGGGCTACCGGCGGCGTACTTGCAGGCATTGCTCACAGCTTCCTGTACCGCCCGAAAAAGCGCGGTTTCGACGGCGGCATCAAGGCGCGGTGCTTCCGTACCTTCGAGCCGGAAAGTGGGGTGGCAACTGCCGTTTTCATCGTTTATGTCGCGGATATACTGGCGAACGGCGGCACTCAGGCCGAATTCTTCCAGGTTAGCCGGGCGCAATTCATGAAGCAGGCTACGGGCTTCGTTTACTGCCGTATGCAACTTCTGCTCGGCGGTCAGCAAATCGTTCGCCGAAGCGGGGCGGGCCTTTTCTAAATAACTTTGAATTCCTTGCCGCCCGCTCGTCAACAGGGGCAGCAGGTCGTCCTGAATACGCTGGGCTAACTGGCGCTTTTCTTCTTCCTGGCCTGTAACGAATTTGCCGATAAAGCTGCGTAGCCGTTCCTCGCGCTCCTGCAAAGTCTGGAAAAGGCGGCGGTTCTCGACAATAGTAGCAATTTGCCCGGCTAACACCTCGAATAATTCACGTTCGCCCGGCGAAAAACTCTTTTCGATATGCACCCGCCCGGCCAGCAGCGCCCCCAACGCCTGATTGCCAGTCAGGAGCGGCACAGCCACCACTATTCCCGGTACGGAAGTATCGTTTTCGCTGGCAGGATTATCCGTCCCGGTTGCCCGGCGCAGGCTCAGAGTACGGCCCAATTCGACGGCACGCTGGGCCAACCGTCCGGCGGGAAAAGTCTTGGGCGAAAAAAACCGGGCGTTAGCTCCGGCTACTACTGCTTCGGGTCGCAAGCCGTTGGCAGGATTATCTTCATCGGGCAGAAAAATGGAGCAATAATCAAGCTGGCTCTCGCGAGACATTACCTGCAACAACGAACGGCAAAACGCGCCAATATCCAGGTCGGTCAGCAGCAAGCGACGGGCTTCCAGCAAGGGGCTAAGGGTGCGCAAACGCACCGCATCCTGAACAGTGCGCTGCTTTTGTAGGGCATCTTGAATGGCTCGTTCGAGTTCGCTGCCGGTGAAGGGTTTTTGTAGAAAGCCGTGTACTCCAAGTTGGAGGGCTTTAATCGCGGTGTCAATCGTGCCGTGCGCGGTCATCAGAACGGCAACCAGGTCGGGTTGAATCTGACGGGCCGCCCCAAAAAGTTGTAGCCCGTCCATATCGGGCATCCGAATATCACTGAGCATTAAGTCGGGCGGATTCTGGCGGATAATTTTAAGTGCTTGTTCGGCATCGCCCGCCGTAGCAGTCCGATAATTGCCCTTTCGCAGGGCAGCTTCAGCCTGACGGCGAATCAATTCCTCATCGTCCACAATCAATATTAGCTCGTCTGCCATTGCTACTACCCTGCCGATTTGGTATTTTTATGATTTGACCCGCCTAGGATACCTGTTTGGTGGTCTGCAAAATCTCTTCGATCTCGCCTTCGCTATATAAACTTGCCGCACCGTCGGCGGCAGGCGTTACTACCTGCTTTGGTTTGTGTTGCTTCGCAATTTCGGTCTCATAAATCTGTTCCAACTGGCGACACGCCCCGTCCCAGCCCATTTCCCTGACAGCCTTGCTACGCCCTTCCCAGCCCAGCCGCTTTCGCAAAGGCTCGTCGCTCAAAACTTCTTTAAGCCGCTCGGCTAATATCCGGGCGTTGCCCGGTTCGGCATATAAACCTAAATCGCCCAAAATTTCGCGGCTAACTGGCGTGTCCGAAGCTACTACTGGCAGCCCCATTGCCATATAGTTCGAGATTTTTCCAGCCCCTTCGGTCAACGACATTTTCGGCGAAACCGCCACATCACCCAGTGCCAGATAGCGCGGCGCATCTTCGTAAGGAATACGGCCCGGAAAAACCACCCGCCCTTCCAATCCTAAGTAGGCGGCAAACTCGCGATAGCTATCTACGCCGGGATAGCCCATCACCACAAAATGCACGTCCGATATTTCATCGCGCAACATGCGGGCGGCTTCAAGCAAGACGTTTGTTCCCTGGTGGCGGGCCAACAGGCCCAGGTAAACCACTACTTTATGCTCCGGCGGAATACCCAGTTCTTGCTTGAGCCGAGCGGTGGCATCACGTTCGGCAGGGCTGGTGTGCGGACGGAAGTTAGCGGCGTTCACCCGGTCGGCGATAGTAACAATTTTTTCGGCGGGATAGTTGAAATCGCGGCGCAAGATTTCGGCGGCGTTGTACGAACTGGTCACTACCCGGTCAGCCATCCGATTAATCTTTTTCTCCAGGGTCAGAGTTGGGCCGTAGAAAGGCCCAGAGCGCCGCAAGAAATTATGGTCAAGCATCTCGCTGGTCAAGCTACCCTGAAAGTCAAAAATTAATGGCGGACGCTTCCCGCCCACTACTTTTAACAAACCCTGGGCGGCCCGACCAATCAAAGCGCCTTCGTGCAGATGAGCGTGAATGACATCGGGCTTGAGTTTCAGAGCGACCTGCAAGCTTTTCAGGCCTAACGCAGCATCGAAATAAAGCTTGTGGCGGCTACTGCCGACCTGTACCCCTTTGCGCCAGGGAACATCAAGGCTGCGCTCAATCTTTACGTCTGGTACATCATTGCCCATATGGTAAGTACAAAGGGTCACGCTATGACCGACTTGCTGCAACGTTCGGATTTCTTCCAAAATACGCACATGGCAACCGTAGTCCGCAAAAAAGGACGTTGGTGCGACCATCAAAATATTATAGGTCAAAATAGCTCTATCTCTCCACCCATTTTTATTTTATCAGATTTAATCGAGCAGGGTCTTACTGCCCGCTATTCTACAATAATCCGCTCTACAAAGCAAACTTTTGCCAAAGTTTGTGCAAAACTTCGTTATCAGAAATCTCTCTTACGCCCAGGCCAGGGTTTGCCCTTTCAAACCCCTACCTTCATAGGCTCTTAGTGTTTGAAATTTTTGCAAAAATTTCAAACGCTAAATGAAATACTACCTGATTATTCAACTCTTTAGCGCTTCGGAAGTTGCGATTGTGGCAATTTGCTTTATCAAGATTTCGCTCACAGAGGCGGAAGCTCAGATAATTAATTGAAATCTGCTAATTTTCTTGCAAGAAAATTAGCAGATTTCAATTAACTCAAAATTCAAAATTCAAAATTCGCCCTAATGGGGGGTCTTCGACCAAAACTCAAAACTCGCTTCTCGCCCGCAGGCCGTCCAGGAAAAGGCCGAGCAGTTCATCAATGTAATCTTCCTCACCTTCCTGCGGCATATTTTTGGCAATCGGGCTGCCGGGACTGGGCAAAAGCATCATCAGGTTGGTGAAGGCCAGCGCCCCGATACGGCTATTGTGCGGGCGAAATTCGCCAGAATGAACGCCCTGCTCCAAAATATCAATCACCGGCTTTTGCATCCCAGACTGAAAATAGTTATAGATTTCGCGCTGCTGAATTTCGGTTAGTTCGCTCATTTCTTCGCTGAGGAATTTCATCGGGTCGAAGAAGGGCAAACGGCGCATTGCCAGCAAAACATTACGCAAACGGGAACGATTATCCTGCCCATCTTCCACCGCCTGTTTCACGGTCTGCATATTAGCTTCGCTTATGTCAAGTAGCACGCCATAAAAAAGTTCCTGCTTCGATTTGAAGTGATGGAACAGGGCTGGTTTGCTGATTTCCAATCGGTCAGCCAGTTCCTGCAACGAAATACCAGCGTAGCCACCCTTCAGGTACATCTGTTTGGCTTCTTTAAGAATGCGTTGTTTGGTATCGGTAGTCCGACCATCTATTTTATTTAGCATTATCTGGTTTACCATTTTCCAGGACAAAATTCTTGCAATTATTCAACTCGGTTTAGTCAAGTTCACAAGTTATCTTTGACGTAACCACCATCGCCCAAAAACGTTTAATAGACAGCGAAGGAAACGAGATATTGGTGAAGTTGGATAAATCAGCTAGATTATCTCAACTTTACCCCAAAATTGCTAGTGGCAAAGTTAGTTTTGTTTGTAGGAGTTGGCTCTGCCCTCGAAAATGGGTTGGGCAAAAGCCAAATCGAGGGCGCAGCCCCCTCCTACAGAAATTTTGCAGCGTTCTGGCATGATTTGTAAGGGTAGTTGGCGAAACGAACAAATAAGGAATCAACCGCTATGAGCATTAACCGCGCAAGAATAATCGTCCCATGTTTTTTCCTGGCTTTAACGCTGGGTGCAATTCTACTAATATTGTGGCAAACCCGCAACAATTCTAAAAGCCAGTTTAGTATCAGCAATATTACGGTCAGTCCGATTACTACCAATAAACCAGTGGTGACAACTACGCCCGAAGCGAAATTCGCTCAAGGGCAGAGCGAAGCAGTGCGGCAAGTACTGAGCCGTACCTGGGAAAGCTATAAAGGCCGCTTTATAGAGCCGGATGGCCGGACGGTTGACCGAATGCGCGAGGATGTTACCACTTCGGAAGGCCAATCGTATACTATGTTACGGGCGGTCTGGCAGAACGACCCGGCTACTTTTGAGCGGGTACGCAACTGGACTACTCGCAATCTGGGCAATCCACGTGGCGACAATCTTTTCGGCAGTTTGTGGGGCAAAGATAAAGCCGGACGCTGGGCGGTACAGGACAAAAGCAGCAATAGCGGGGCAGACCAGGATATTGCGCTGGCCGTATTAATGGCGGCGCGACGCTGGCCCGAAAAAGCTGAAGGTTATCAGAAACAGAGTCAGGCTATTTTGAACGACCTGTGGAGTAAGTCGGTAATCACCATTGGCGGCAAACCTTACCTGACGGCGGGCGATTGGGCTTTGAGCCAGCCCCAGCCGACTCTCAACCCTTCGTATTTTGCGCCTTACGCCTACCGTCTTTTTGCCCAGTTTGATACTAACCCGGCCCATAATTGGAACGGCTTACTTGAAGCTTCGTTCGAGGCGCTTTACGGCTGCACCGCGCTGAACGAGCCGAGCCGTTTGCCGCCGGATTGGTGTACGCTTGAGCCACGTAGCGGCACATACAAAAATCCTCAAAATAATCTGAGCGTGGATTATGGCTATCAGGCTTTTCGGGTCTACTGGCGGCTGGCGCTGGATGACCAGTGGAACGGCGCTCAGGACGGACGCAGCCGCGCCTTTTTGCAATGGAGTAGCCAGGGTCGCAATCCCCTGACCAATCTAACCAACAGCGATTTTTCGGGCCTCGCCGCCACCTATGACCGCACTGGCACAAGCGTTGCCCCGCCCGACAGCGCGACCTGGGCCGGAGCGCTTGGTCTTTTCCAGCCCACCAACCCAACCGTCGCTGCTACGCTCTACCAAAAAATGCTCCGTACCTATCACGACCTCGATAACGGCGTATATTATTTCTGGGACGAGCCGAACAACTTTTACCAGCAAAACTGGCTCTGGTTCGGGGTAGCCCTCTATGGCAATTTTCTAAAGTCTTTTTAGCATTTGATTTTTTGCAAAAAATCAAATGCTAAAAAGACTTTAACAGAGGGTTCGCTTTCCCGTAGTTTTGGAAAAATTTTCGCGAAAATTTTTCCAAAACTACGGGAGTTTTTTCTACTTGTAGTTTTTGATTTTTGCAAAAATCAAAAACTACAAGTAGAAATCCGAAAATTCATGCGAATTTAGACCGTAAAACTATAGACAAACATGGTGAATTTGGCTATAATTAAAAAACAACATGACATAAGACTCGTTTTCAGGGAAACAGAACTGCACACGGCACTGATATTGCAGTACAATAAACTGCCAGGAATGTTAAATGGCCCGTTAACAGAGCAAATTCGCCGCTCATAAAAGAGAAAAAGCAAAAAGAAAAGGCGAATAGGGGTGGGCAATGTACGTGGTGACAAACCAGCTTGAACTAAGTGGCGGGATGAAGCGCGACCGGGGCGAATGCCTGGTAGATGCCGAGCTTTATATGCCGCCGTCGGCCCTTCAGAAAAAGGGAACCCTCTATATCATCACCGAAATTGAAGGGGTGCTGCCTGAACAAGTTGATCCCGCCGGGCGCAGCCGCTCCAACGATGCCGCACTTTGCGCCGAAACGCAAGTGACTATTTTGCAAAACTATTACAACTCCAACGCCAACTCCACCATTACCTCAGCCTTGCGCCACGCGCTCGAATTCGCCAACCAGCAAGTTTTTAATCGCAATAGCACCATGCTGCCGCCCGAACGCCGGGGGGTGGGTGTCACCTGTGCCGTCGTGCGCGGACAGGAACTATATCTGGCTCAGTTGCCGCCCACCCAGGCTTTCCTGACGCATCAGGGTCAGCTTAAAGCGTTGCCAACTGCTCCCGAACGAGTGCGTGGGCCGCGTGTGGTTGCGCCAGTTTCTTCCGGGGCGGGGCGCGATACTTTGCCGATGCCCACCCCGGCAACCCAGCGCCGCACCGATACTGCTCCGGCTTTGGGACGCTATACCAGCATTGAGCCGATGTTCAGCCGCCATGTGTTTGAGGATGGCGATTTGCTGGTGCTTTGCTCGACCAATCTGGCCCAGCAACTAAGCAATGAACAGGCTGATAATCTTTTGCTCGGTCAGGAAAGCCGCTCGGCCCTGTATAATCTGGCAGATTTGGCGCGCTCGGCCCATATTACCGACGCTTACGTTTTAACGGTGGGAGCAAAATCGGAATACGGCAATATCCAGCCTTCGGTAAACTTGAACGGAAAACCGCCCGCGAAGCCGGACGAAGGGCGCTTACGCAGTTCGGTAGAGGGCGTGGCCGCTTCGGTTAGTATGCTGACCTCAAAATTTAGCGCCCGCAACAACCGAGGGCAGGTTCAGCCCCAGCGTTCCGAAGAGTATGTTTATGACGATGGCTCGAACCGCCCGGTTAACGCGCCAAAACCATTTGTACCACCGATAGAGCCAACTCCACCGATAGTGATGAACCAGACCAAAACGCCCGTCAACCCAGTCGAGCCGCTACTGACGGATGACCGCGATAACGACCCCTGGTTGCGCCGCGAAGAAGATAATCTTCAGCATCCGCCCTATTTGCGTAACCGCAAGTTGCCCGACGAACAGGCTACCGCTCCTGCGCCCGCGCCACGTAACTTTACCTACAACAATAATGAAGTAGTTGAAGATGAGCCGAGCCGGACTTACGTGCCGCTTTTGCCGCATATCAACGAAGAAAATGAGCCACTTAAAAATGAAAATGAAGCGGCCTGGGGCGCACCGCCCGCCAAACCCGCCAGAAAAGGTCTATTTGACCGCTCTAATCGGCCTAACGGCAAGCGACGAGAAGCGGCCCGCTTGAAGGCCACGCCAGCCAGCAGCCCGTATGTGGATTTAGTTGGAGTGGATGGTTACGGCCCGCCAGTAGCAGAGCCACGCGGCATAGGCCGGGTGGTTAGTTCGCTGAGGGGCAAACGCTGGTTTATTCCAGTGGTGTTGCTGATTTTGTTAGGATTGGCAGTCTGGTTTTTGGTTTCGGCCCTGAACGGTGGCCCTGGCAGTGGAAGCTCGAAGGCGCTAGATTATGTAAAGGCGGCAGAGCAAAAGCGTCAACAGGCTCAGTCGCTTGCCGCCACCAACCCATCGCAAGCCCGCAAGTTAATCGAACTGGCCCGCACCGATTTAGCCGCCGCCACCAAAGAAAAGGCCGATTTAGCCGATATTAGCAGCGTGCAGAACGGGCTAAAGATTACCCTGGACAACATCAACCGGGTAGTCGTGCCGCCCGATTTGCGTCTGGCCGTAGATTTGACCAGCCAGGGAACGGGCGTAAAAGTAGCACAGGGCGTGCTGGCCGAAGCGGGCGATGTTTTGTATCTGCTCGATACGGGCCGGGGTATGGTCTATGCCGCCGATCTAGTGGGCGGTATCAAGCCAATTTTGAAGACGGGCGACCCAGCGGGTGGTTCGATTTTCGGCAAACCCGTTGTGATGGCCGCCCGGCTAGATACTATTGTAGTGCTGGATGACCAGAATATCAGCTACATCTACAACAAAGGCAAGGGCGATTGGACAGCCACCAAACTTGGCGGGTCGGCGGGCTGGACAAAGCCCGTGCGCCAGATTGCAACTTATCAGGGCAATTTGTATGTCTTAGGCCCGGCGAATAACCAGATTTTGAAATATAACGCCGGAGCTTATGCCGCCAATCCCGAAGAATGGGTCAATCCCTCGGTTGCCGATAATTTAAAGCTGGAACAGGCCGGAGCGCTGGCGATTGATGGCAATATCTTTACCGTCAGCAAGGAAGGCCACCTGATTCAACTGGCTCGGCCCAATGGCAAGCCCAAAGGCGAAATTCAGGCCGATTACGAATTGAACGTAAATGATGTGGTTGGCCCGACCATCAAGAACCCGTCGGCCCTTCAGGTCGGCCCGCTCGATTATGGCTACGCCTTTATAGTGGATGCCGAAAAGCGGGTGTTGCAATTCCAGAAAGAGGGCGGCGGTTTTATCCAGCAATTTATGGCCGCGCCAACTGGCAAGGAATTTGATAACCTGCGTGACGTAGCGGTGGATAGTATTAACAAAAAGCTTTATATTATCGGTGAACAGAAGGTGTACGTCTTCCGATTGCCCGAAACTACCGCCGGGCCGGTAATCAACGCGACAGTAACCGGGCCAGTTACGCCAGGGACAACGCTTGCGCCGCAAACCAGTCCCAGCCCAAAGCCGTCGCCAACTTTTAGACCTTAAACGCAACGCCATTCCACTAAGCCTCTGTAGGAGGGGGTCTGCGCCCTCGATTTTTCCGCGCCACAAGGAAAATCGAGGGCGCAGCCCCCTCCTACAAAATCCTGGCTTTATTTGAATGGTATTAGCCTTAATCGAGAGCCAATGTCTTTTCAACCCCGGTTAACCAGATTTACCCGCTTTCTCCTCGCTCGTGTTGCGCGATGGAGAAAATATGGTCAGTGGCCGGGGGTTTTGTTTGCCACAATAATTTTGCTTTTTGCCTTACCTTCGGCAACTGCCCAGACCCCTACTCCTGCGCCGATTACTGCGCCTATTCCGCCTACCTCTGGCACTACTTCGGATTATTTGAGTCCGGCTTTGCGCCTGCTTTTTCCTTCAGTAGCCGCCTCGCTGGATTTAAGTGAAGTGAAACCGCCCGTCTTCCCGCTCGATACGGGCGCTTTTGATGTGATTCCGCTTGGCACACTTTCGGATAGCCGGGAAACCGGGGCGATTTTGCAGCCCGTCACCAAAACGCTAACCTTGCAATTGCAGGGCGGTATTCGCGGGCGCATTTTTGCCGCTCCCCCCTGGCTGCAACCTGTCCCTGACCGTTTTATCAACCCCAAAGACAAAGGTGAACTGAAAGTGACAATTCAGGTGCGCCAGGATGCTTCGCAGGGCGCAGGTTTGCTGCCCGGCCAGACTAACTGGGGCTTATTACGGGTTGCGCTCAACGGGGCAATTTTCGACTACGCCACGCCGTTAGTAGTTAGCCCACCTCCGGCAGTTACGCCCGCCGATGGCGCTAAAGTGTTTGGCCTGTACCGCCAAATTGTTGCGCGGCTGGATAGTCAGGGCGATTTAGGCGCAGCTATCAGCACGCCGGAGCAACCGAACGCGGCCCAGTTTATTTTGGGGTTGGTGGTAGATTACCTGGGTGAGAAAAATTATAGCGGGCGCTTGAGCGAAGCCGATTTCGCCGGACGAGTCGCCGAAACGCTGGCGGAAAAGGACTATAATAACGACAACTGGATTGGCTTTCGCCAGGAGGATATTCTTATCGGCGCACCGGGCTGGGCGCTGGGAAGGAAAGTAAAATAATGCGTTTACGCCTCTGTTTGGCTTTGATGCTGCTTTTGTCCAGCTTGCTTAGTGCCTGTGGCGATAATTTGTTGCCCGCCGATGTCGCCCAGCGCTACCTCGAATTGACCCGCGACAACGCTTTTTCTCAGGCTTACGAATTACTCAGCAGCGATTCTCAGCTTAAAATCAGCAAAGCCGATTTCGCCGACCGCCTGAACCGGGCCAAAGTGGATGCTACCATCACCCGCACCGATATTATCAAGGTTAACCGCGACCCGGTAATCGTCGGCAAACGCGCCAGCGTCACCTATCAGGTCGAAGTAACCCTGCAAACCAACCAGAAACTTTCGCTCTACGAAGCCATGGTCTTGCTCCAACAGGATAGCGGTTGGCGTATTGTCTGGCCCCCGGCCTAAATTAACAGCAAAGGGGGCGTAATAATTACGCCCCCTTTGCTGTTAATCTTTCAAATCACTACCGAAAGTGGTTCTGAGTTTTAGCCGCGTTCAAAACGGCCTCGTCCGCCGCGTTCGGCAAAATTGCCGTTGCTGTTGCCATTGCCGCCCGAACGACGGGCCGGGCCACGCGAATTGTAGCCAGAACCAGAGTTAGAGCCGCCGGAATAATTATCCCGCTCCATCGAGCGCGAACGGTTGAACGAACGCTGGGTCGGCTGGGTAAAGGCTGGCTCGGCACCGGGGGCGGCACGTGGGCCTTCCCAGCGCTTGCGCTCTAGCTGAATACCGGCTTGCGACATGGCCCGCTCGATTTCGCTCCACTTAGCCCGGTCTTCCCCGGTCAAGAACGTAATGGCAGTGCCACTCGCTCCGTTACGGGCGGTTCGACCAATGCGGTGGGTAAACAACTCGGCACTCTCTGGCAAATCGAAGTTAATAATGTGTCCGATGCCGTTGATGTCCAGCCCTCGCGCTCCTACGTTGGTCGCGACCATAATCCGCACTTCGTTCTTGCGGAAAGCAGCCACCACTTCTTCGCGGGCGCGCTGGCTCAAGTTGCCCTGCAACCCGGCAGCGGCATAACCTTCGGTCTGCAATTTCTCGGCCAATTTCTTCACGCCGTGCTTGGTACGTGCAAACACCAGCACCGATTTATCGGCTTCGGTATCCAGCAAATGGCGCAACGCAAAAGTCTTGTCGGCCAGGTGCATATCATAAATTTTATGCTCAATATCGGGTCGGCCCTCTGCTGTAGCATTAAGTTGTACCCAGGCATAATCCGGGCGCAAATGCTGCGAAGCAGTCTGCTTGACCCAATCAGGAACGGTAGCCGAGAAAAGGGCGGTCTGCCGTCGCTCCGCCGGGGGCATTTCATCAATAATCGCCTCTACGTCTGGCGCAAAACCCCGGTCGAGCATTTCATCGGCTTCGTCCAGCACCAGCATCCGCAAGCGGTCTAGGCGCAAAGTTCCCCGGTTCAAGTGGTCGCGCAACCGTCCCGGCGTACCAACCACGACCTGATAGCCGCCCTGGGTCAAGCCGCGTACCTGGCCTTCCATGCCCGCGCCGCCATAAATGGGGGTAATACGCACGGCAGGGCCAGCCAGCGCCTTCAGCACCTGCGTCACCTGCAAGGCCAGTTCGCGGGTCGGCACCATCACCAGCGCCTGCAAATCGCGCGATTGGCGCTGGATGCGGGCCAGCATTGGAATACCAAAGGCAGCAGTTTTACCGCTACCCGTCTGGGATTGGGCCACCAAATCTTTACCGGCCATCAAAGGCGGAATCGCCTCAGCCTGCACATCTGTTGGCTCGGTAAAGCCGAGCCGTACCAAACCATGCTGCAAGAAACCCGGCAAACCATACTCGGCAAAGCCCGGCGCTACTTCTTCCCAGGGCTTGAGGGGAGCGGCAACTTCCTCTACCATCCCGTTGGTCGGACGAGCCGCGCCATTCTTGCGGCCATTACCATTATAGAAACCATCTCGACGGGAATTATCCCTGCGGAAACCGTCCTTGCGAAAGCCATCCTTACGAAAGCCGTCGTTGAAAGGACGAGCTTCGGGACGGGCTTTCCGGGTATTTCCATTCCGGCCAGCCTGGGTATCCGCTGACTCTACAGTATTATTAGTCATAGTCAAAATCAAAAACAACCTCTCTGAGCCTGCTTTTCCACTCTTTAGAAAAAGGCTCAATTATAACCACCTACCTCTATCACGTTTTTGGCCCGTTAAAGCGAAAAAGCGTGAACGCAGTAAAGCATCTCAGGCCCGGAGCATTCGCTCAGGCTGATAACCGAGGTAAAGTGAATATTTATATTAATTTCAAATTCAAGCTGAACAATTAACCAAGCCAGGAGGGAAAGCTTCAACTCAATTCCGAGGATTTACCAATTTCCTGTCGCAGTAACGGCGCATTTCATCGCGCCTGGGCCGTCTAATTTACCGTACCTTACTCGACAGATTTTAAAGATGGCTGGTTGCCATTCCTTAAAACAAAACATTCCCGCGAGACCCGTAACGTCTTCGACGCGGCCTCAAACCTTAGCCAAAATAGCTGTTCGTGAAGATTATAACACATCTGTCAACTTTTTGCTTCATACCTTAATTGACAACTTTGTTAGGGATGTGTAGCATATACATATAAATTCCATTTCACTAACCCTAACAAAATAACCATTTCGTTGGTGTCAACAAAATGGTCTGGTCTGGTTCTGATGCAGAACGCAAGCTTAAGGCGTATCAAATCAGGGCAAGGTAGCAACTAAATAGGGCAATAGTAGTTACTAAGAGAGAGGTCAAAGTTGCGGATCAATTCGTTGACGTTAGCGAATTGATTCAAACCAGGAAAGGAATAAATCAGTGACGGAAGCCGCCCAATCGCCAGATTTTGAATCTATCAAAAACGTCAGTCCTTATGGTGCAGAGTATTGGAGCGCCCGCGATTTGAGTAAGTTGCTGGGTTATACCGAGTGGCGCAATTTTGAAGTAGCTATCAGACGCGCCCGAACCTCCTGCCAGCAGGTGGGAGATACTCCAGACGACCATTTTGTTGGTGTCAACAAAATGGTCAAACTTGGATCAGGCGCACAGCGCGAAGTTAAAGATTATGTGCTTAGTCGTTTGGCCTGTTACCTGATTGCTCAGAATGGCGACCCCCGCAAGCCAGAAATAGCCGCAGCCCAGGCTTACTTTGCTACAGCTACCAGAGAGTATGAGCTTGACCAGTTGCGGAGTGAGCAAGAGGAGCGCCTCAAACTTCGGGAGCGAGTATCAGAAAATAACAAGGCACTGGCGGAAGCGGCCCACCGTGCCGGAGTGCTTTCGCCGAACTTCGGGGTCTTCCAGGATGCGGGTTACAAAGGTTTGTACGGCGGTCTTGGCGTAGATGATGTGAAAGCTAAAAAGGGCATCGGCTTCAAGGAAGATGTACTTGACCGCATGGGTCAGGCCGAACTCGCCGCGAATTATTTTCGGATTACCCAGACCGAAGAAAAGCTCCGCAACGAGCGCATTATCGGTCAGACCAAAGCGATTGAGACCCATCATGAAGTAGGGCGGAAAGTACGCAAAGCCATCGAAGATATTGGTGGACGTATGCCGGAAGAATTGCCAACTGAGCCATCTATCAAACCTCTATTGGATGATAAAAAGCGAAAACGCAAGAAATTAGAATCAGCCCAGGCAAACCAAGCAAAAGAGGGCGCTGAGAACACCACTCAAGAAAAACTCTTTTAACGCTATTCCGAGTCATATCATCTTCGTGAGGTCACGAAGATGATATAGAAGTTCAGCCAGGAAAACAAAATTGAACAGGAGGATGTTGTGAACAAAGAAGTGAGCGACCAACCCCAGGCTATCCGACCCGGCGAAGAACTGGATATTGCCAGACTGGGAGAATATTTAAATGCCCAGTTGCCCGACCTGGCTGGCCCAATCTCTATCAAGCAATTTCCGCACGGTCATTCTAACCTGACCTATTTGCTGCGGCTGGGTTCGCACGAACTGGTCTTGCGGCGACCTCCGTTCGGTGTAGAAATCAAATCGGCTCACGATATGGGCCGCGAATTCCGCGTGCTATCCGGCGTAATTAAAGTTTATTCCAAAGTGCCACGCCCGGTACTTTATTGCACCGACCTCAGCGTGATGGGTGCGCCGTTTTACTTGATGGAGCGCGTCAACGGGCTGGTTTTACGCAGCCACGCCCCCGACGGCATCGAATTAACGCCCGAAGTAATGGAAAAGTTATCCAAATCTTTCACCGACAATCTGGTCGAAATTCACGGACTGGATTATCACAAAGCCGACCTGGGGAATCTGGGTCGGCCCGAAGGCTATATTCAGCGCCAGATTAGCGGCTGGACGCAACGCTACGAACGCGCCAAAACCGACGATGTTCCCGACATTGAGCGTATCTCGCAATGGCTGACAAACCACGTTCCTACCGAATCCGCGCCGACCCTGATTCATAATGATTACAAATACGACAATATGATGGTTGACCCAAATGATTTATCGCGTATTCTGGCGGTCTTCGATTGGGAAATGGCAACCATCGGCGACCCGCTCATGGATTTAGGCACAAGCCTCTCCTACTGGATTGAAGCGAACGACCCCGAAGAACTCCAAGTTACCCGCTTCGGCCTGACCACCCTACCCGGCAACCTCAGCCGTGAACAACTCGTCCAGCGCTACGCCACCCAAAGCGGGCGTGACGTTTCACAAGTCGTCTTCTACTTCATCTACGGCCTTTTCAAACTTGCCGTAGTTGCCCAGCAACTCTACACCCGCTACAAACTCGGCCACACCACCGACGAACGCTACAGCCGTTTCCTCAATTCCGTCCAAGTCTTGAGCAAAATGGCGCTGGTGGCTGCCGAGAAAAATTCTATCAGTTTGAATTAAGTGATGAGTAAAGAAATCCATTGACGGAGCAATGTCCCACAATTTTGCCTGATTCTGTGGGACATTGCTCCGTCAATGGATTTCTTCCGTCCTTATCTTTCAAGTGCTTCGCGTGCGCCTGCGTGTTCGGGGGCGATATTGAGGATGGCACGGAAGACTTTGCGGGCCTGGTCGGGCTTGCCGATTTCGCGGTAGGATAGGGCCAGGTAGTATAGCCCTTCGACGTAAAGGGCGGTAGTGTACTCAGATTCGAGTTCTTCGGGAGCCATATCCAGGCCAGTTCGCAAAGAACGAATAGCCCCTGAGAAGTCGTTGAGGCTGTATTCGGTCATGCCGAGCTTGATAGGCAGAACCCAGTAGTCCGGCTCAACTTCGGTAGCGCGTTTGTAGGCGGCTCTGGCTTTCGGCAAATCGTCGGCCATCGCGTGCGTATCGCCTACTTCGTTGAGCAGATTGGCGCTGTCCGGCTCTAAAAGATAGGCCGCCTCAAATTCGTCCAGCGCTCCCTGCAAATCGCGGCGCTCCCGCAACAGCAAAGCTAATTCAAAATGAGCCGCCGCCGCTTTTGGGTTTAGCTCTAATGATTGCCGATAAAGCTGAATAGCTCCCTCCGGGTCGGCGGCACTGACCATTCGGGCCAGATAAAAAGCGGCTTCTGCCGATAATTCATTCTCGTCCAGGTCGAGCGCTTTTTGAAAAGAGCGTTGCGCCTGATAAACGTCCGGCTCTTCTAGCGCGCGTTGCCCTTCCAATAAATAGTAACGGGCCAGAAAGCGGTCATACTCATCTGCCTGCGGATTGAGTAACTTTAGCGCCTCGATGCCGGCGGCGATTGCCGATGGCGGAATCTGCCCGCTCGTTAACTCTCGTTCCAAATCCTCCTTGAAGATTGGCACCATTTGTGGCAATTCCAGCCGTTCGCTTACTTCATCTTTCAGTTCAAAAAAAACTAATCCACGCTCTATCGCCTGGCGATTTATTTCCCGGCGGTTATCTGTCATCTAAAAAACTCCCTGCTAATTACCCCTGGAATTTTCGCTTACTTTCACACTATCAACCGTTTGGTTTGAGGCTTGATTTTTAATTAAAAATCAAGCCTCAAACCAAACGGGAATTTTTAGCTTCTGGAAAATTTTTTGCAAAAAATTTTCCAGAAGCTAAAGAAAAGCAAAAATTCGGGTAGTATTACCGCTTGAAGATTGGGCCTAACCCCATCTGGCGGCGCTTATAAAAATCGTGGCGGCGCAGTACCATATCATAGAAAAGCGTCTCAATCCAGGCTCCATGCCGCCGGAAATAATGTCGAATTCCGTTGTAATGCTCGTTGGTGAAAACGCTATAATCATCGAAATGACCCCAATGTTCGGCGGTATAGACAAAGCCGCACTTTTCGTAGACCCGTTGCGCTCGGCGGTTATAGGCCGCCACGTCCAGAATCATCGAATCGAAGCGCAACACATCGAAGTAATAACCCAGGAAAGCCCACAGACTATCCGTTCCCAATCCGATACTTAGCGTTTCGGGTCGCAAAGTTATGCCCAGTACCGAATGAGTGCGGTTGCGGTCTATATTACGCAGGGTTAGCAACCCGACCAGTTGCCCCTGCTTATCGTCCACCGCAAACATCATATAATCGCTGCGGTTCAGCCGTTCGTAATACCAGGCATCCCGTTCGTAACGGTTCATCGGGCGAGGGTAACTGGACGCAAAGAGCGGGTCGGGCTGCGGAGGCCATTGCAGCCACGCATCCACATCTTCACGCGAAAATTGCCGTATCAGGGATTTTTCCCCGGCTACTAACACTCGATTGTCTATCATTTTAAACCTGCCTAAACGCTTCCACCTGCTTTAACTTTTCTTTGTTCTAAAAACAATTTAGAAAAACGATTTAGATAGTATACACCTATCGTGCCAGGAAAAAAAGTTTTTGAGAATTGACAATCTGGCTACCTGATAAAAAGGTTGTGTCCAGGTAAATTATAGACTATAATACCCTCCGAAAAGTATTAAATAAACCAGAAGATTTTCTAGAACAGAACAAAACACGATGAAGCAACTTTTTTCCCTCAATTCCAATTTACAACAGGAGCAACGAAGACACTCCGAACTCTTGCGACTGGTAACTGTAAGCCTGATTATTATTACACCCCTCTTTACTGCCGCCGCCGGTGTTAGCAGTTTTAGTACTAATATTCTTGTAGCCGCCGGATTTTCTTATGCTTGCACGTTGCTGGCGTTCGTCTTTAATCGCCTGGGCCTGGTCAGGCTGGCAGGCTGGCTAGTTATTGGCGGTATTCAGGGTGGGGCGGCTATCTTTTTGGCAACTTCATCTGAGCCAACCCTTGAAATTCAAACTACCGGGCCAATCCTGGTTTTGCCTGTCATTATTTCGGGTGTTATTATTGGTGCGTTCGCTCCTTTCATAGTCGGCCTCACTTCAGCTATTCTTTTATGTATTATAATGATAGCACGGGTAAATGTATCGCCAGAGGTAATGATTTCGGCGTTATCCGTGCCAGTCTTTCTGGTCTTTTTGTCAGGACTCTTTTCTTCTTTCTTCGAGCGCAGCATCGCCCGGTTGGTCAACCAGCTAACTGAGCGCAATCGCGAACTTGAGGAGATTAATGCCCGGATTGAAGCCAAGCGCAAGACTGAATTAGAAATCGGCGACCGCATTAATTTGCTGGCGGCGCAGGTCTCGGCGGCTTTTGCCGAACAAACTCGTGGTGCAGCAGAACAGCTTACCGCCGTAGTTGAAGTTACTTCGGCCCTGGAAGAATTAAACCAGACCAACGAACAAATTTCCCAGGCTGCCGGACAGGTCGCTGGCACGGCCCACGAAACGCTGAGTGTAGCCGAGCGCGGCGGTGATACTATTAGCAACAGCACTGATGCAATGCGCTTACTCCAGACCAAAGTAAGCGGCATGGCGGCTTCGATGGATAATTTGAGCAATCAGGCCCACGAAATTGACCAAATTATTGAATTGATTACCGAAGTAGCCGAAGAAACTAATTTATTAGCACTCAACGCCACCATCGAAGCGGCGGGCGCACGCGAATACGGGCGGCGCTTTGCGGCAGTGGCGAGCGAAGTGCAGCGTCTGGCTAACCGCAGCCGCGATGCCGCCGATGCGGTGCGTAGCGTGGTCAACGAAGTACAGGAAGCTATTAAAGAATCAGCTCAGGCCAACCGGGAAGGGTTGCGCGATGCGCTGCAACTGACCAATAATGCCCGTGAAATTGGCGAGGCTATCGGTGGTATCGTTTCGATGGTGCAAAATACCGCAACGCTGGCCCAACAAATTTCGCTTTCGATTCAGCAGCAAAAAAGCGCCGGAACGCAAGTTCTCGATACTATGCGCCAGATTTCCAATATATCGAATCAAGTTGTCCACAATAGCCACGAGCTGATGGTGGCGATTTATGAATTAAATGAAGAAGCTGATCGGCTCAAATCGAATAACCCGTTCAGTAACAATGGGCCAGCTTCAAGTGGTACGCCTAACCAGCCAAATGAAACTGCGCCAGCCAATTTGCTTGAACTCAACCCAGCCCACTATCCGTTAAGCTAACTCTGTAGTTAATACTACTTCCTTTTTAGGCTTTTATAATTATCCTTAGAACCAGTAGTCCCAACGAAGATTCAACAGATAAGAGAAGGGAAAAGAGAGATTGGCGACTTTGCGCCGCGCCGCCGCGCCCCCTACCGCTTCACTCCTACCGAAAAAGGTTGCTTCAAAAAGTAATAACATCCACTGGAGTATGCGCGTGATGTCGCTGGTTAGTTTAGCAGCACTGACTCTCTATACCTATGTGTTGCGACTATGCCACCATCAATCACAGGGGGTAGCGGGGATACCAGACCTCAGCGAGGTAGCCGAACAGCGTCGCGTCCGCTTTGCTTCTTCGGCTTTTGCTCTCGATTTGATAATCTCGGCTTATTTTGGGGCGGCTACCCCGGTTTTACTGGAAAAAGGCGGTCTGGCCTTCGACCGCAAACGGATGCCGCGTCCGCTCTTCTGGTTCTTCGCCATCACTGGCCTTGTCCCGACTGCTTCGATGGCCCTGACCGTTATCGGCGGGCAGCGCTGGCGCAACCGCATAAAAAATCAGGCCGGATGGCGCACTTTTCACGGTATCACTGGCCTGATTGCTTATTTCTCCTGGTGGCTGGCCTGCGCCCCAATTTTTCTTATGGCTCTGCTCGGCGAAGAACGCACCCTGCAACTCCTCAAGCAAAGCGGCCTCCTGGATTATATGACCGCTTCATACGATACTAACCACCAATAAATACCTTCTCCCCAAAACAGTCTGACAATCCACTTATACAAAACCCAGCTAATTCGTATAAACCTGATTCAATCTATTACCACCACTAACTTGCCTTGAGCGCGGTTTTCTTCCATGTAGCGGTGCGCTTCTACGATTTTATTCAAACGGAAAACCCGGTCTATGTTTACTTTATATTGGCCTGCCGCAACGCCATCGAGAATCTTTTGCAGGGCGGCAGTGCTGTTGGCGGCTGTAACAGTTTCAGTGCTGTAGTTGGTGAGCTTGACCGTCGAAGGAATATCGGTCATCGGCTCAAAATTAGCTAACCGCCATTCGTTGCCTACAATACCACTATTGCAAACTATCCCTTTAGGGGCAGTCGCCTTAAGCGAATCGAGCAGGGTAGTAGCTCCCACCAATTCCAAAACATAATTTGCCCCGCCGGGAAAGATTTGGTGTACTTCTTCAGCAATCTGGCCCTGTTGATCAATTATAACGTGGTCAGCCCCGTTTTGGTGCAGAGTTTCGGCTTTAGACGGATTGCGGGTGGTAGCGGCTACCGTCAAACCCATCGCTTTAGCCAGCGAGATAGAAGCCAGACCAACCGAAGAAGTGCCGCCCCGCACCAGCAAACTTCGTCCGGCCTGTATTTCCATTGCTTCTACCAGCGACCCCCAGGCAGTTAAATACATTTCGGGGATAGCCCCTATTTTCGACCAGTCCAAACCAGTTTGAATGGGCATTACATATTGGGCTGGAACAAGGGTGTATTCAGCATAACCACCATCGTAATCGCGGCCCATACCGCCCATCACTGCCGCCACTGTTTGCCCTTTAGCCAAATTAGTATTGGAAGCATCTTCAACTATACCTACGCACTCGATGCCTAAAACACGGGGAAATTTAACCCCCGGCGAATGACCCTGTCGCGTAAACATTTCGGAACGGTTCAGGCCAAAAGCTTTGACTCGAATCAATACCCAATCGGACCGAAGCTGCGGAACGGGAACTTCTCGAAGTTGTAGCACTTCCGGGCCACCTGCTTGCTCGACGATAACTGCCTTCATTCTACCTTACTCCTTTTGTTAGCCAAAACTAATCGCTTTTGGCCCTCATTATTTCTAATTACTGACGCTCACTCAAAAGGCTAAAGTTTATTGACATTCTCAACAAAGATTATTATAATGGGACATAGTATATCAGTTTAATCGAGAATAAGCCTCTGGAAGCGTTGTATTCAAATTTTATTTATTAAGAAAACGAAAGCAAAAAAGGAGACCCAATATGAGTACGACCGATGTAGGTCAAGACCTTAAAGACCGTCGCAAGCACCGCCCTAAAATCGCTAATACCGCCGTAGAGCTAATGGGCAATACGCCCCTGGTGCGGCTGAACAAAGTGACCGAGGGTTGCGTGGCAAACGTAATCGCCAAGCTGGAGTCGTATAATCCAGGCTTTTGCGTCAAGTGCCGCATTGGAGTGGGCATGATTGAAGATGCCGAACGGCGCGGCGTTTTGAACAAAGACACTATAATTATCGAGCCGACCAGTGGCAACACCGGCATCGCGCTGGCCTGGGTTTCGGCGGTAAAGGGCTACAAACTGCAACTGGTTATGCCCGAAACGATGAGTATCGAGCGGCGAATATTGCTCAAGGGTTACGGGGCAGATTTGGTGCTGACTCCCGGCGCGGAAGGTATGCCGGGCGCAATTCGCAAAGCCGAAGAATTGCTGGCAAACACACCTTCTTCCTGGATGCCGCAGCAGTTCAAGAATCCGGCTAACCCTGAAATCCATCGCAATACTACCGCGCTCGAAATCTGGGATGATACCGATGGCGAAGTAGATATGCTGGTCGGCGGAGTCGGCACGGGTGGCACGATTACGGGCGTGGCTCAGGTAATCAAGCCGATTAAACCGAGTTTTCAGGTAATCGCGGTTGAACCAACCGCCAGCCCGGTCTTGAGCGGCGGCAAGCCCAGCCCGCACAAAATCCAGGGGATAGGCGCGGGCTTCGTGCCGGACGTGCTGGAAATGGGCCTGGTTGACGAAGTGGTGCAGGTGACTAACGAAGAAGCTATCGAGATGGCCCGCAATATTATGCGGCTCGAAGGCTTGCTGGTCGGAATTAGCTGCGGCGCGGCGGCGGCGGCAGCGGTTAAAGTAGGAAAGCGGCCCGAAAACGCCGGAAAAAATATCGTTGTGGTGCTGCCCGACACTGGCGAACGCTATCTGAGTACCGCGCTCTTCGCCGACATTCGCGAAGCGTTACAGGTTTAAGTAAGGCTGAAAATTCTTGGTTTTGGAAATTTTTTGCAAAAAATTTCCAAAACCAAGAAAAAAAGGATTTAGGATGAAAATATCGAGCAAGGGCGAGTACGGGTTGCGGGCGCTGTTTGATTTGGCCCAACATTATGAGAGCCGACCCCGCCGCAGCCGTGAAATTGCCGAAGCGCAGAGCGTGGCGGAAGATTATTTAAATCAGTTGCTAATTATTTTGCGGAAGGCGGGCTTGATTAATAGTTTGCGTGGGCCGCAAGGTGGACATGTGCTGGCGCGTGCGCCTCATCAGATAAGCCTGTTTGATGCAGTTTATGTGCTGGAAGGGCCCCTCACCCCGGTAGATTATGATACGGGCAAACTAAGCGGCGATAAGGCTGCGCCGGTAGACCAAATACTGAACCCAATTTGGGATGAGGTCGAACAGGAGACTATTCGCATTCTCAAAGCTACAACCCTGGCGGATTTATGTGAGCGCTACAACACTCGCCACTCACCCGCGATGTACCATATTTAAGGAGTTCAAAGTTCCAAGTTCAAAGTTCAAGGTTTCACGCCACAAGGCAACTCTATGGGCCGAGTTCAAAGTTTAGAACTACGGTTAGATGCGTTCAGATAAAATTGTCAAATACTCAATGTTAGTTCTGAATTTTCTGCCCAAAGTAATCAAGAGTAGTGGTGGACTGATTTTTCTTCATATTTGGCTGGCCCATCGCTGGACTGAGTTGGTTGGTTGCGCCGGGAGGCTGTCCAACGGTCAAAATCCAGCAATACCAGAACTAATAGTAGTACGATTAAAGTAATTAACATGACCCTGCTCCTATGTCAATTCACCCGATTTATCCGCCCTCTTTATTATACTCAGTCATCGGTTTAGAAGCTTATGGCTTTAGGATATAAGCTTGCTAGTTCCTTAGACCTATATATTATATACGCTGCTTTCTTTAACTTTAGCACTAAAGTTGTCAAAGTTGGTCTAGGAATCCCTATAGTTTGCGTTAAGATAATGTATTAACCCCGCAGGTATAATATATTCAACCTCCCTGTTCGTTTCTATGACAGAAGTGTATCATTCGGATTACAAAATTGTTCAAGGCTGTTTGAATTCTTGTTTATGAAGATGCCTTGAAAAGGCTTTATATCAATCAACTTGACCGCTTCCTGTTAAGTTTTCTTGGTAAGAGCTTTTTTAAATAAAACAGGATTTTCACTGGTCATTCTGAGATTCTTTATACCTCAGAATGACCAGTGAAAATCCTGTAACAGAAAAATTACAAGGCTTTTGTGACCGAGCCAAGCGCTGCATCGCCGGGCGAATAGTTTTTGAGTAATTCGAGGAAAGCACGGGCCGGGCGGGTCAGTTCTTTATCTTTGTGATGAGCATAAATAAAGGTGCGGCCTACTTCGACCCCTTCGATATTGAGCAGATGAAGGCGATTTGTTTCCAGTTCGCGTTGCACCGAGAGGGCCGGAACTACTGCAATCCCCAGACCCATTTCAACGCTACGCTTAATCGCTTCCAGGTTTGCCATAACCAGATATTGGTCAGGATGGGTGTGGCTGGCATCCAGCATATTTTCCACGAAAGCCGCCAGCGCCGAGCCGCGCTCTCGTACCAATAGTACTCGATTGCCCAGTTCGTTCAGACTGACGCTACTACGCCCGGCAACTGCCCAGGGGTCGTCGGGCGGTGTCACCATCACCAGCTTATCTTCCAAAAACGGGTGTAACTCTAATAGCGGGTGCGGTTCGAGCGGCGAACCGACCAGCGCCAAATCAACCTCGTTTTTCAATAATTTGTGCGCCAGTGTCTCACTATTGCCCAGCGTAATATCAAATTTTACCGAGTTATGTACTCCATCATGCTGGTTATAGCTGCTCTGGATAGGGTGAGTTCCCTCGCCGTGGTGAGCAATATCGTAGGTCTGATTAAACTGGCGCAACAGTTCAGGTAGCACATAAGTTGCCAGGGTAACGCCTACGCCCAGCGCCAACCGACCAGCCGAAATTCCGGCGGCTTCCCGGACGGCTTCCGCCGCTTCCTGCGCTAACGTCAACAGAGCGGAGGCTTTTTCATATAGCACCCGCCCGGATTCGGTCAAATAAACTTCTTTAGCCAGCCGCTCAAACAAACGCGCTCCAAGCTGGCGCTCCAAAGATTGTACTTGCTGGCTGACGGTAGGTTGGGTTAAATAGAGGGCTTCGGCGGCGCGGGTAAAGCTGCGCTGGCGGGCTACTTCACAGAAAATCTGTAGCTTCTGAAGGTCGAGACCAATCATAACACGAATTTACTCCAAGATTAGGGCGATATTTCATCGGTTTCTATTATAACACATGCCCGCCCCAAATAAAGAATCATTTTTCTTAGCTTTTGAAAATTTTGCAAAACTTTTGCAAAAGCTAAGAAATTCCCAGGTTTTAGCCAGTTCACTTTATGCTGGTTTGCGCCCAATCATGTACCAGAGGCCAACCGCATAGCGAACGTAATCCAGTTCATCAAACCCAGCTTTGGCAAATTCATACTCAAAGTTGAAATGAATAAAATCGCTCAACCAGGGTTCTTGAAATGAAGCATTGAGGGCGTACTGTCCGCGATAGGTATCGGCGTAGAGTACCCAGCCGCCCGGTTTGGTGATACGGTACATCTCTTTCAAGATTTTGGGTGTCCACTCTTTGGGCGTTTCGTGCAGCAGCAGCGAGGACGTAACCAAATCGAAGGAATCGTCCTCATAGCCAGTGTGCCGCGCATCTACCTGCTCGTATTTGGCCCGGTTGCCAAAGTCCGCTTTGTTGAACTTGTGCTTGCTGACCACCAGCATATAGGGCGACACATCGGTAATGGTGAATTGAGCCTGCGGAAAACGGCGGGCCAGCGCCAGCGCCCCTTCCGCTGTCCCCGCGCCTAATTCCAACACCGTCTCAATTTTGGCATCGAGCGGAATCTGTTCCGCCATTTTGTCGCGCAATTCCTGGGCGCTCACGTTGTGGCTCATGGGGATAATTGCATCAATCGCCGCATCCCAGCTCAAACAGTTTTCGGGTTTGGTGTAGCTCTCGGTTGAGCCATGAATCGGCGCGTGAATATATTCGGGATAGTATTCGCGGTCAGTGCGATAGCTCTTTAATTCTTCGGGCCAGTTAATCGTGGCATACTCCTGCATCACCGACGGCATTGCCTCGGTTATCCGCCGCATAAATTCGGTGCGGTAAGCCTCTTTATCGAGGGCAGTCCATCTTGGCATAAACAAAAACCTCCTTGTTTGCTTGACCTGATTTTTGAGTTTGAGTATGGAAAAAATTTTCCAGATTCCAGTTTTACAAAGAAAGCACCAGCGCTTCTTCCGGCTTGTTGCGATTCTGGGTCAACTCCATAAAAGACTCTTGCAAGGCAAATTTACCACTATGAGATACTACTTTGAAATAGTGGTTTGCATTCGCCATTTGAGTCTGCCATCCATGGTCAAGTTGGTCGAGGAAAGCTTTACCGGCCTCCTTCTGACGGCGAGCTATCCAACCAGGGGCAAAAAACACTTCCGATTCTACACCGCTACTGACATTCGGCTTGCTGAAACTGGCATCCTTCCAGTGCGTCATACCAACTCCTAAGACCAGCTTCAATCCGTCGCCAAGCTGGTTCGCCAGTTGGTCACGTACCGGGATACTACCAGCAATATCCACATAGACAGCCGTGAGGGTTGGCGGCAGGTTCGGAATGTCTTCGTATTTAATTACCCGGTCATAGACTTGCATTTTTTCGGCAAAGGGCTGGCTATTGGCGGAAGCTAACCCTATAACTTCACACCGTCCGTTGTTACGCAGTGCCGAAGCCAGACCGTAGGATGTTTTGCTGGCGGCGGAAGAAATAAGCACGGCCTCAGCTTGCCGGAAATCATTTACCTTCAAGTAATCCGCCAGCAAAAGACCAGTCAGGAATACTGGACGTAACACAATCATTAAATCTTCCTGGTCAGCCAGATAGAAAGGGTCGAGTTGAGTAAGGTTGTAAAGATTGTAGAAACCAAAATTGGGGGGAATACCGGGACGGTCAACCCGAAAGCCAGTGGTTGTAGTTGTCGCCGATTTCATGGTTATGTAACTTGCCGCCGGAAAGAAGCCGTAGAGACGAGTTCCTTCCTGAAGGTCAGGCACATTTGATTGAATGATTTGCCCTATGCCCCAGACTGGTAAACAGCCCCATTCTTCAGCGCGTGCATCGTCTGGTACAGGAAAGAATTTGAAGTAAGGCAGGGAATCGCCGAGCGCAGCATAAGTAACATTGTTGGAAGTCAGGCCAAATTTCTCAATTCTGACCAGAACTTCTCCCGACTGTGGAGGCGTGGTCGAAATGGTCAAAAAATCAGATTGGGTCACGTCCTGGCGATGTACAATGAAAACATCGTTAGCAAGGTCAAGCTCTCCCATATAGTCATCTCCTATATTCGTTTTAGCTCACCTAAAATCAATCGCTCAACAATAGCAACTAGCTAAACCATCTTACCAAAATTGTTTCATTTACGCCATTTTCATTGCGACAGGGTACACATTAATTTTTTGCGTTGGGGTAATGAATTTCCGGCCCTGAAGAGCCGGGCTAAAAATAAAGGAGTCGCCCTTTTTTAGCCCGGCTCTTCAGGGCCAGTTAAGTTTCGACCAAACTATTTTCTAACTTTGCGAAAATCGTTGATAGTCTTGCGATTCAACAATTCGGCAATGGCTGGACTGAGGCGATATAATCGCCATAGGATATGGGCATAGGCAGGCATGGTAACAATTGCCTGATTTTTTAACACACCGCGCAATAGTAAAGGAGCAGCCTTTTCAATCGGCAGGTTTTTGAACGGAATAGTACTCTGCACTTCACTTTGGGTACTTTTAAGATAAATACCGCTATCAAAAATATTGGTTTGGATGAAACCCGGACATAGGGCAGTTACTTTGACCCCCAGCCCCGCCCCCTCAACGCGCAGCGCGTTAGAAAGACCGACCACAGCGTGTTTAGTGGTAGAATATGCACCCAGCACCGGGGTTGGCGCAAGCCCGGCGAGGGAGGCTGTATTAATAATATGTCCATAGCCCTGCTTAATCATCACTGGATAGGCCGCAAGTACGCCGTGTATTACCCCTTTCAGGTTTACGTCCAGAATCCGATTCCACTGCTCCAAATTCATATCGCGCAATTCGCCCCCAATAGCAAATCCGGCGTTGTTAAACATATAGTCCAGCCGTCCATGCTCACGGACAACGTGGTCAACCAGATTTTGCACCTGGTCGGCCTGACTGACATCTACCTGAACCGCCTGTACATCGTTGTCAACTGACGCAATATTGATGTCGGCTACTATTACTTTTGCGCCAGACTTGACTAATTCCTGGCCCAACGCCCGCCCAATGCCGGAAGCGCCACCAGTAATAATGGCAACTTTATCTGTGAATTGTTGCATTTTAACTCCATCCAATACAAATTTAAACTTCTTCTATTTAGACTGTGGGTTTGTAGGTTGCCTGAAATTCAAAAATCCTTAGTTTGGGAAATTTTACCACAAATTTCCAAACTAAGAAGCTATCCCATCCCAGTAGGGGTTTGAAGAGGCAAACCCTGATTTGGGCGCAATGAATTGCGCCCCTACTGGGATAGGCTCTAAGGAAAAAAGATTTTGCTATTTTACGACTATCGCTTGCTAACCTAAAAGTAATTCAATTGGTCGCCAAACTCCGCCCCTGATAACGGTTTACGGTTTATAAATGCTACCTGTTTGCCATCAGGCGAAAATAGCGGGGTACTACCTTCGGCAATTTTGGTGCGGTTGGTGCCGTCCGAGTTTATGGTAAAAATCTGTTTATTCGGGTCAACATAAACCAGCTTGCCCGGATAGTTCTTCAACTTAACCAGGCTAGTGGCAGCGTAGTGCCAACCATAATAATGCTGGCCTACATTGCCCATCTCCACCTGGAAAGCCGGACTGTTCGACGGAGTAAAGGTCAGTACCCGCCGCTCAAAGGCTTACACCAGTACATCCTTCATCTGGCCCGCTACTTTCACTCGCGCCCAATACGCTTCGTATTTTAGTTCACGAGATTAGCTGGATTTCCGGCAGCAAAGGCCAGCACATTGTCGAAAGCTGCCCCGAAATAAAGCTCGTAGCTATCCTGCTCGACGTAGCCCAGATGTGGTGTACAGATGACGTTATCAAGCTGCAATAATGGGTGCGTGGTGGTTGGTTCGCTCTCGTAAACATCTACGGCGGCAAAGCCGGGCCGACCAGCCCGTAGCGCTTTTTCCAGCGCATCAGTTTCTATCAGTTCGGCCCGGCTGGTGTTAATCAGGCGGGCCGATGGCTTCATTTTAGCCAAATCGTCCAATGTAACGATACCGCGAGTTTCTTCGGTCAGCCTTATGTGCAGACTCAATACATCGGCGGAGGCAAACAAAACGTCTTTGCTGGCGGTAGTTTCAAAGCCATCGGCACGGGCGCGGGCCAACGACCCTTCGCGACCCCATACCAACACTTGCATACCAAAGGCCCGTCCGTAATTCGCCACCAGACTACCGATTTTGCCATAGCCGAAGATACCCAGCGTGCGACCACGCAAGCCCAATCCCAGCGTGGTTTGCCACTGGCCCGCTTTTAGCCGGGCCACTTCCTGCGGCAAATAGCGCATAGAAGCCAGCACCAATCCCCAGGTCAATTCGGCGGGGGCGTAAGGCGAACCCATACCAACCGCTACCGCCACGCCATGACGAGAACAGGCTTCAATATCAATATGGGCCGCACCTTTGCCAGTCTGACTGATTAGCTTGAGCTTTGGCAACCGGGCGAGTAGTGGCTCGGTGATGGCGGTACGCTCTCGAATCA
>JBBQXW010000012.1:0-54252 GCA_038209275.1 Chloroflexia bacterium
GTGCGTGTTTTCGGCTCAGTGGCGCGGGGTGAGGCTAAAGCAGAAAGCGACATAGATTTCCTGGTTGATTTGGAGACAGGTAGAACTCTGCTTGACCTATCTGGCCTGTGGCTAGACCTCGAAGATTTGTTGGGGCGCAAAGTAGATTTAGCCACCGAAAAATCGCTGTACTGGTACTTGCGTGAAAGCGTGCTGAGTGAGGCTATAATATTATGAACTTTAATCAACTGCTAAAAGAAAAGCGAGAAGATATTCTCAAAATTGCGGCGCAACACGGCGCTTACAACGTCCGCATATTTGGCTCAGTGGCGCGGGGTGAAGCCGATGATGAGAGCGATATTGATTTTTTGGTGGATTTGGAAGCAAAGCGCAACTTGCTGGATTTAGGTGGATTGCTTATGGATTTGCAAGATTTGCTAGGCTGCGAAGTAGATGTCGTAACCGAAGAAGGATTAAAGGAGCGCATCCGTATGCGCGTTCTTAACGAAGCAATTTATCTATGAGGGATAACCGTGAGCGTCTAAACGACATTTTAGAGGCTATTGAGCAGGTCGAAAATATACAGCAGGTGGTCGCGCCGCCTTTGACCAAAGTGAGCTGATACAGAGTTGGGTAGTTCGGCATCTTCAAATTATGGGTGAGGCGGCTCGAAAGTTGTCCCAAGACCTCAAAGACCAGCATCCTGAAATAGAATGGCGACAACTTATAGGTATGCGAAACAATTTGGTTCATGGCTACTTTCAAATAGCTATAGACATAGTTTGGTCAGTAGTTGAAGATGATTTAGCTGACCTGAAAGTAAAAATCGAAGCGATTTTGCAGAGTTTAGGCGGAAATCCATGAATTGTGGTATTTGCAGACAAGGTCAGACCAAGCCGCGTAAAGGTACTGTTACCCCGGAACGGAACGAAATGACGCTGGTAATCAAAGGTGTACCAGCCGAGGTTTGCCAAAATTGCGGCGACACCTATTTTGATGAAGTGATTACTGACCATCTGCTCAAGCTAGGCGAGGCGGCGGCTTTGGCGAGAGTGCAAGTGGATGTGCGGCAATACGTAGCCGCGTAGCAGGAAGTAACACATGAAGCAAGTGTACAAATCAAACGAAAGAACCGAGGCAGTGTGGGCCAAGCGGGTGCTAGAAGAACATCTGATTCCCTGTTTGCTGATTACCAACGGCAAGGGATTATGGAAAATCTATTTGAACGTCGCTACCTACGCCCCTAATTTTGGGCAGATTTCGGAACAGGCCGCCGAGCTTATCCGGCAGTATAATTTGCAATGATGAATCAGGTAACTTTTCCTTCCGCCGATAATCAGGCCGAGCTTGAAGGGGTCTGGTATTTACCGACGCGACGGGCTACCAACGGCGCGGTAATTATGTCGCATGGCGGCGCTAACGACAAAGATGTGCCGCCGCTCCCGGCGTTGTGTGACGGTGCGGCTCGGTTGGGCCTGACGGCAGTGCGCTTCGATTTTCGCTTTGTGCAGGGTCTGGCTCGGAGCGAAGAAGGGCCGCAGGACGTAGATGATTTATTAGGCGCTTACAACTTCCTGCAAAGCTTTGGCAAAGAGATAAAGCCGAAGCGCTATTACTTGATTGGCAAATCGCTGGGCGGCTACCGTTCGCTATTGGCGACCTGTACTGGTGGCCCGTTGGCGGGCGCGATAAATGGCGTGGCGGTGTTGGGAATGGCTCTGCACGATGAAACTTATACCGAGTTTCGAGATACCAGCTTTTTTGAAAAATTGACCTGTCCTGCTCTGTTTGTTATTGGCGAACGCGACCCGCTCGGCTCGCCGGAAGAATTGCGTCCGCTTCTGGAGCGTGCGCCTGTGCCGACCCGATTAGAAGCAATCGCGCAGGCCGGACATTCTTATCAGTATGTGGCGGCGGAAGGCGAAGCGGCGCTTTCGCCCAAAGAAGCTGCCGTTCGTCACGCGGCTCATTTGCAGCGCGTGGTAGATATTACCCTTGAATGGTTGGAAGAGCAGGACAAAATTCGCGAAGACCTGAGAAAGTAACCAATTTTAAATGACTACACCTATTTCTGATGAACCTGTGAGTGTCTACGACTATGTTCTGACCTTCGATGGCGGGGCTGACCCCAACCCCGGCAAAGCTTACGGCAGCTACCATATCAAAACCCGCAAGGGCCGCGAACGGCTGGAAAGCCGGATTCAGTTTGGCGATAAAATGACCAACAATCAGGCCGAATATCTGGCAATGCTGCACGGGCTGGAAGATTTGGTCAGAACGATTGAGAAGGCGGGCAAGCGGCCCGAAGATTATTCGGTGGATGTCTGGGGCGATAGCCAATTGGTTATCAAGCAAGTGCGGGGCGAGTGGAAAGTAAAAGATGCCAAGATTATGCCATTACATGAACGCGCCCGCAGCCTGGTTCGGCGATTTAAACAGGTCGGGCTGAACTGGCACGACCGCAGCAATAGCGTTCGTTTATTGGGTCACTAATTTGTATGAACTGGTCACGTTGCATCGCTCATCTGGATTTAGATGCTTTTTATGCGACGGTTGAGGAAGTTTTGAACCCGGCTATCAAGGGTCAGCCCATAATGGTAATTATGGGCGACGACCTGAGCAGCCGGGGTGCCGTCGCCACCGCTTCCTACGCCGCCCGGCGCTACGGCGTGCATAGCGCCATGCCCGTCGGACAGGCCCGCAAACTTTGCCCCGACGGAATTTATCTGCCGGTGCGCCATTCGCTTTATCAGGAATTTTCGCGGGAAGTGATGAAGCTGCTGTCGGCGGAAGTGCCACAACTTGAGCAGGTTAGCATTGACGAAGCCTATTTTGACCTGAGCGACAAGCTTGAACCCGAAGAAACCGTCGCCGAATTGCAGCGCCAGATTATTGGGCAAATCGGGCTATCGGCTTCGGTAGGATTAGCCAGCAACAAACTGACCGCAAAAATGGCAAGCGGCTACAAAAAACCGGGCGGCCTGACGATTGTGCCACCGGGCGAAGAAGCTGAGTTCCTTGCGCCACTAGCTGTCGGCAAATTACACGGAGTTGGGCCAAAATCGGTTGCCCGGCTGGAACAGCAGGGTATTACCACGATTGGCGAACTGGCGGCTGCCGACACTACGCTACTACAAGAGCTTTTCGGGCCGCGCCTGGGCATAGAAATTCAACAGCACGCCGCCGGGCAAGATGAGCGCTCTATCGAAACTGACCGCCCAGTCAAATCACTTTCGTATGAGCAAACATTTTTTGAGGATAAAACTAATCCGCGTGAACTCTGGCAGCAGATTCGGGAAATGGCGGCGGGACTGGAACAGCGCCTCAAATCGCGGGGACTACTGGCCCGTACCGTCTCTATCAAATTGCGCTTCAACGATTGGCGCACTATCACCCGCGCCCAAACTTTACTTGCCCCTACCGACGAAGCAGCCTACATCGCCGAGGCTGCCGGACAGCTGATGCGCCAGACCTGGCGACGTGGAACGCCTTTGCGCCTTTTGGGAGTGCGCGTCTCCAATTTCTGTGAGCTAGATAGCCCGCGCCAGCTTCTCCTTCCCACTCCACCCACCTTACTCATTTGAGTTTATGAATAATTTGAGCCGCTTTGCTAATTCTTTAATTCCTGGTTTTATTTTTTAGTAAAGATGCTATAAGGGGTGAGCGTCAGTTTTTTGCAAAGACCCGGACGTGAACGTCCGGGCTAAAAATAAAAGAGCCGAAATTTTTTAGCCCGGACGTTCACGTCCGGGTTGATTTGACCATAGCGCAAGAAATTGACGCTTACCCGGCTATACGGAATAGATTGTGAGGTGTGGGTCAGTCTGGTATAATAAAGTGGCTGGTTTAGCAACCTGGAATAAGTAATTTTGTAAGAGGTGAGAGAAAAATGCCGATTTACGCCTATAAATGCATGGAATGTGGCAACGATTTTGAGCGGCTGCGCGGAATTTCGTCGAGCGATAAGGAAGTAGGCTGCCCGGATTGCGGAAAAGAAGGTCAGGCCAAGCGCAAGTTGAGTACCTTTGCTGCTATCAGCAAGACCGACGGAGTAACGCGCCCGGTCAGTACCTATAATCCCAGCAATGGCGGCGGGTGCTGTGGTGGCGGCTGCGGCTGCGCTCACTAAGCCCAGTTCGATATGTTGTTAGATAATCCGCTAACTTATTTTGTCTTTGGCCTACTCTTCGCGTGGGTTGCATCCTATTTTTATAGTATCTGGCACAATCGCCGCAAACTAACTTTTGTGGCGCGCTGGTTGGAAGAAGCGCTACATATTTTGGGTAGCCATACTACTAGCCGCTGGCACGGTACAGATAGGCTCGATATTTTAGTTGGCGAAGGACGCGGCGTAATAAAAGAGGCGGCGATTGTACTCGGCGCACAATCTCGCCGCCTTTTTAGTGCAATGCTTTCGCTGGTGCGCGGCGGACGCGATAGTATGAGTTTTTTGGTGCAATTGAGCCGCAACCCCCAACCCCTCTTTCATTACGAAATTTTTGGTTTGAAAGAACCACTTCCCCAATCGGTGTTGCTCGATAGCCAGGCATGGGAAATTGAGGATTATCCACGCGGCGCGCCTTATCGGGTAGCCTTCAAAACTTCGGAGGGTCGGGCCAGCGCTTTTCGGGTGATTGCCTTATTGCATGATATGAAGCTGGATATTCGGCGCGTCTCGGTACGCCCGAACGTGCCGCAGCTATTTTTTGTCTTCAATCTGCCCGGCTTACCTCAGAGCGATGCTAACGAATTACTGCGGCTGATACGCAATCTGGTGGAAGAAGTGGTTGAACCCACCAACCCTTCAACTTCAACGCCGGGTGGACGCGGCCCAAAATTAACTGCCCGCGAACGTCCACAAATTAACCGACCCCGCAACCGCAACCAAAATAACCGTCTTCCCCACGACCTGTCTCGCCCCGGTATTGATGCCGGAATAGGCCGCAACGACTCCTCCAAGCCCAACGGACACTCACCGCATAATTAAGAATTAAGAATTTTGAGTTTTGAGTTTTGAATTTTGAGTTAGGGAATACGGATTAGACCAGATAAGGCTGCGTCTGATTGAAATCCGTCTTAAAAAAATCTGGTTGAATAGTTAGCGTTGGCGAAATATACGAAAAATGCCGTTGCAGGTTGCCCCGACTTTGCCGGAATCGCCCCAGATACGGCCTTCGCAGTAGACCAGACTGCCGCCACCGCGCACAATCCGTGCTTCCCCGGTTAGCCGCTCTTCTGCTTCCAGTACATCCAGGAAACTGATATTCAAATTGACGGTAGCCTGTCCAATTACCGTTGCGTCCCAACTCGAAGCCACTGCCGCGCCCAGCAACGCATCGAACATATAGCTTACAATCCCGCCATTGATAGAGGTAGGCGAACCACCGCCGCCCCGATGATGGTCTTCGATAATTAACTCGCCGCGTGCTACTCCATTTTCCACCGAGACCAACCGCAGACCAGCCCATTTGAAGAAATCCAGCTCATTCCAACTCATTATCGGTCTTTGGTTATAGTTACCAGCGCTTTCCAATGATTGCTTCTTTCTAGCCCAACGCGGGGCAAATTTTTGGATTATTACCGCGTGTCATTAGCCAACATTTATTTAACTCAAAATTCAAAATTCAAAATTCAAAATTTCTTAAAGCGCCGTTGGTTGATACGGATTTACGGCGGGTAGCGCCAGCACTGGTAGGCTGATGGTGAAGGTGGTCAGACCTTCCTGGGGCTGATTGGTTGGCAGCGCTACCGGGTAAAGCGAAGGAGTATCAAGCGGAACGCTGGTTACTTCAATTGTACCCTTGTGCGCCTCGATTAGTTCTTTGGCAATGGCGAGGCCCAACCCGGTGCTTTCGCCGCGCCGCCGCGCCCGCGACTTGTCCAGCTTATAAAAACGCTCGAAAATACGCGGCAATTGGTCGGGCGAGATGACCGGGCCGTGATTGCTGATTTCGATAGTAGCCCAATAGTAGCGACCCGCCGCATGATTGGAAGTGGCGGCGACTCGTCCCGACTCGGCCTCGCTCAGGCGCAAAACCAGGCTAATCTCGCCTCCATCCGGGCTGTATTTAATGGCGTTATCGAGAATGTTGGTGAAAATCTGTTCCAGCCGGTCACTATCGCCCATTACAATCGGGCCGGAGGTATTGTAACTGCTCAGGCGCAAATCGGGACGGTCACGGTAAAGATTCAGGTAGGCATGAATTCGGATACCTTTTTCCGCCGCCTGTGGGCCAAGAATACTCACAAGGCGTTGCAATAGCTTTTCGAGGTCAAGCTCACGTCGCACCAGTTCAATCTGACCCGATTCAATCCGGCTCAAATCGAGCAATTCATCTACCAGTCTTCTCATTCTAGCCGCTTCATGATTTATAACGCTGGCGCTACGGTCGAGCGAGGCGCGGTCATCGGCAGTACCATCTACAATCGCCTGCGAATAACCCTGGATGCTGGTTAAGGGCGTTTTCAGTTCATGCGATACATTCGCCACGAAATCGCGCATAGTTTGCTGCGATTTAGCCACTTCTCGCGCCATGCGATTGAAACTGACGGCAAGCCGACCCATTTCGTTTTTATCGTGGCCCTTGCGCTCCGGCAATTGCTGCGAATAGTCGCCCTGGGCAATTGCTTCGCTGACGCGGGTCATGCTGATGAGGGGGCGGGCAATGCTGCGCCCGATAAAAACCGCCGCCACCACCGCCAGACTCAAAACGGTCAGGCCAGCCAGCAGCATACCACCGACCAGATTATTCCAGTTTGGTTCAAGCCTGGCCTGTGGCACGTTTAAAACTAAATCGGTCTTAATTTCAACTACTTGCTCCGTTAGGCTGATTTTGCTGCTCTGGCCTTCGGTCTGGCTGGTGCGATTTTCTACCAGACCTGGGCCGGGCAAGGCGTAATAGATGTAATTAATGTCGTTCAATTTGATTGAGCCGAGGTGGGGTTTATTATCTCGTTCAACTAGCTTGTAGCTACTCAGCTTTTTATCTTCTAAATTCGTGGCAGTTTTGGTGTCGGTATCTACCTGAACAATCCCTCGCTCATCTACCATCAAAATTCGGGCATCCAGCAACCCGGCATAATCTAGCAACAAACGGCGATATTGTTCGAGATAAGCCCCACAGACGCGCCCCGGTGGACAGAGTCGGTTAATTCGGTCTTGCACTACCAGCGTTTGACGCGACAAGCGTTCTTCGGCGGCTTGTCGCTGTCCTTGCTGGATTTGCTGGGCCAGAAAAGCGAACAACCCCAGACTTAAGAGAAGTGTCAGGAAAATCACCGCTGCGTATGAGATTATTATTTTAAGCCGAAAACCCATACTCGCCCTCGAAAATATTGTAACGTTTCCACCTAAATGTTATCATACAGCACATGATAGCACTTAGTGGTAATGCTGGCAATTTAGAAAATGCGGCTTTGCACAAACTAATAAAGGCCGAAATAGCCCAGGCCAGAGGGCGGATAACTTTTGCCCGTTTTATGGAACTGGCGCTTTATGCGCCGGACGAAGGTTATTATACTTCGCGGGTCGGGCTAATCGGGGCAAAAGGCGATTTTTACACCGCCCCGCATCTTACCCCCGTTTTCGGACAACTATTGGCTCGACAGGTGGCGGAGTTCTGGCGGCGTTTGGGCCAGCCCACCGATTTTCAGCTAGTCGAGATGGGCGCGGGGCAGGGGCTGATTGCTTCGGATATTTTGTCCGAATTTTATAATAATGAAAAAGAACTATGGTCGAACTTCAGCTATATAATAGTAGAGCGCAGCACCCCTTTGAAAGAAGGGCAACGGCGCAGACTGAAGGCCGTACCCGATGGGGCGGCTTTGCTGGAAAAGGTTAGCTGGCGTGATTTGTCCGAATTTGAGCCGGAAAGCGTGACGGGCTGCTTTTTCTCGAATGAGCTGGTGGATGCTTTCCCGGTGCATCTGGTTCAACTCGAAAACGGGGAATGGCGCGAGGTTTATGTCGGGCTGAACGTGGCGGGCGAGTTTCAAGAAGAAATCGGCCCGCTCTCAACTTCGACTTTAGAAAATTATTTCAAGCTAAGTGGGCTTGACCCGGCTAGTTATGAAGAAGGCTACCGCACCGAAATTAATCTGGCTGCGCTGGATTGGCTGCAAACCGTAGCGCGGGCGCTGCATCGCGGCTATCTCCTGACGATTGATTATGGCTACCTTGCCGAAAAGCGCTACCACCCCCGGCGACGCGAAGGTACGTTGCAAACTTACAATGGTCATCAGGTCGGGACTAATCCCTATCTGAATTTAGGCCATCAGGATATTACCGTTCACGTAGATTTTACCGCTTTAGTAAAAACGGGCGAAGCCGAAGGCTTGAACACGGAAGGCTTTACCACTCAGGCGGCGTTTTTGTTAAGCCTGGGTATGGGCGAAATTCTGGCAAATTTGAGCGCACCGGGCGCACAGGCCGGGCGCAGTCCTAAAGAATTATTAACCGAAATTGAAGTTTTGAAGCGCCTGATAAATCCTGCCGGAATGGGCAATTTCGGTGTCCTCATCCAAAGCAAAGCGGTAGCCGAAAATCCTACTCGGCTCTCCGGCCTGACTTTTACGGTGTAGCAGACAATTGGGTCAGGGCTAACTTTCAATTTCGGTTTCAACCGAGCGCAATTTCAAGGCGTAATTATTAATCAACAAGGCGGCTAACAGAATTAGGCCAGCAATCAGTAGTCTGATATAAATATCGAGCTGAATTTGGTTCAGGCCGTTACTCAAAACGCCAAAGACCAGCAAGCCGATAACGGTATTTTTTACGCCACCCTGACCGCCAAAAAGCGAGGTTCCACCTAAAACTACTGCCGTAATGCTATCCAACAAGAACGAATCCAGGCCGTAGGATTGAGCGCTGCCCAGGCGACCAGTATTCAACATTCCGGCAATTCCGGCACAAACGGCTGAAATAACCAGACAAGCGCCGATTACCAACCGGGTATTGATGCCAGAAAGTTCCGCCCCCACCCGATTACTGCCAGTCATATAGACGTAGCGACCAAAGCGAGTATAAGTCAGCACTACATGCCCGATTATTAAGGCAATTGCGCCCATTACCACCACCAACGGAATCGGGCCAAGATATTCGCTACCGAGCGATTTGAGCAGTGGCGGCACGTTGTAATTAATTTTGCCTTTGCTGATAAACAAAGCCGCACCGTTGGCTACCTGCATGGCTACCAGCGTCATCATAAAGGAAGGTAGCCCAACTTTGGTAGTTCCCCAACCACTGACAGACCCGAATATTCCAGCTACCACGATACCCGCCAGCACTGCCACAATTTCTGGCAATTTGGCTTCGGAAAAGAGGTTGGCGGCAATTACCCCGGTCATTGTGGCGACGGCAGCGACGCTCAAGTCAATTTGACCGCACAGCAAAACAAAAGTCATACCAGTTGCCACAATCGAGAGGGTCGCAATTTGGGACAGAATGTTACGCAGGTTATAAATATCGAGAAAACTATCCGAGGCCAAACCAAAAAAGATAACCAGCACTGCCAGGGTAGCAAATGGCGCTAAATCCGCCGCCCTTTTTCTTAACCACGAAACCATTTTGGGGCGACGGCTGGCAACCGCTTTGACTTCAGCTGTCGGTTTATCACTGACACTCTTCATAAATGCAACCTCTTTGTTGACGATATAATTGCTAAAAAATCAAGCGTGGAGCAGCAAATTATCTTTGCTCATTTGCGCTCCCTCAAATTCAGCCGTAAGGTGGCCTTTGTGCATCACGATTACCCGGTCGCAATTAGCTAAAATAGTTTCTAGCTCGGTAGAAATTAAAAGAATTGCCACTCCCCGTGACCGTAATTCGTGAATCAGTTCCAGCACTTCTTCTTTTGCGCCTACATCCATACCGCGAGTTGGTTCGGCTAAAATTAATAACTCCGGCGTTTTAACCAACCATTTAGCCAGCACTACTTTTTGCTGATTACCGCCACTCAATGCCCCTACTGGCAAATTGGGCAGGGCGGGTCGGACGCGAGTAGCCTGTATCTTTTCAGTCGTTACTTCGATTTCCAGGCGGCGGCGTAAAAAAATTGGGAGCAAGCGGTCTAACTGGACTAAGGTTACATTCTTGAATATCTCTTTGTCAAGTGCCAGACTATCACGCCGATTTTCGGGTACGTAAGCAATGCCGAGCTTTTTGGCGTGGCGGGTATTGCGTAGTTTGGTGATTTTCCCCTTAAACTCAATTGTGCCTTTGCTGGGATGCTCTACCCCAAACAAACACTGGGCCAGTTTTAGTTGCCCCGCTCCTACGAAACTATATAAACCTAGAATTTCGCCATCGCGTACCGTAAAGCTAATATCCTGAAAAACTCCGTTGTAGGTCAAATTATGCACCGTCAGGGTAACTGCGCCCGCCTGATTGGGAGTATTGCGGCTGGCAATAGTGTCTTCTTCGTAAGCTTGCAGCAGCATCCGACTATCCGAACCAAGCATTAGCTCGATAACTTCGTGTTTGGTCAAGCCTTTGTTTTCGCGCACCGCTACCCGGCGACTATTTTTAAAAACCGTCACTCGGTCAGAAATCTGTAAAACATCTTCCAAAAAGTGTGAAATAAATATAACTGTTTTGTTTTGAGCTTTAAGTTTTTCGATAAAACTAAAAAGGCGTTTGGTTTCGGGCAACGAGAGGGCCGAAGTTGGCTCGTCCATAATGATAATATTAGCGCCGGAAAAAAGAATACGGGTTATTTCGACCATTTGCTGCGCCCCAACCGATAAGTCGCCCATCAAACTATTTACATCTATTGCCAGGCCCAGTTCTTTTAAATATTCGGCGGCTTGCTGGCGCATGGTCTTCCAGTCAATTGTATTGGCTTTGGTGAGGGGCTGAGTGCCACTGAAAATATTCTCGGCCACCGTCAAATGAGGGAAAATACTTAATTCCTGGTGAATCATGCCAATGCCTTTGGAGCGGGCATCGGCGGGCGAATGAAAGCGAACCAGACTACCGTTGAGCAGCATTTGCCCATCGTAATCGCTGTACACGCCTGACAAAATCTTCATCAGGGTACTTTTGCCCGCGCCATTTTCGCCGACCAGACCGTGAACTTCACCTTCGCGCAGGTCAAAATCTACATCAATCAAAGCATTTACGCCGCCAAACCGTTTAGACAAGTTCCGCAGTTCGAGAATGACTTTTTGGGCCGTTTTATCCAGCTGACCAGTAGCAGACAAATCTTTTCCTCAGCTTTCTTTAAAACTGACCTGAGCTTCCGGCCTAAGTGATGACTGGAAGCTCAGGCGAACTATTTATAACTTTTTCTAATTTTGTTTTTTAGAAAATTTCGCGAAATTTTCTAAAAAACAAAATTAGAAAAAAGAAATTACAAGAGGAATTTGTTCTCCATAAACAGTAGACCAGCGGCGTTTTCTTTGGTGACAACCGGGCCGTCCGCCAGAATATATTTAGGAATATCTTTGGAGCCAGTAGCGGCCAGAATACCCATCATCATAGCGCCCCAGTGAATTCTGCCGGAAGGATTGCGGACAGTCGTCAATAAAGAGCCGTTGCCGACGGCTTCGATAGCCGGTTGCATCGCGTCTATTCCGGCGAGCGGAATATCGCGTCCGGCGTTCTTGATGATTTTACCGGCGGCGAGGGCCATATCGTCGTTATGGAAGAAACCGCCGTTCAAATCTTTGTATTTGACCAGATAGTTTTCCCATAACTGAGCAACCTTGTTAACATCCCAGTCCGCCGGGTCTTCCGCTACCAATTCGATATTGGGATACTTGGCAAGGGTTTGTTTAAAGCCTTTGGCCCGGCCCTGTGCGCCAGTATGCCCCAAAGCACCCTGGGTCATGATTACCTTGCCTTTGCCACCCATTTTCTGAAACAGCACATCAGAGGTAACGCTGCCCATATAGATATTATCCGGCTCAAGGAAAGTGGTGATTTTGAGTTCGTTCTTGGAGTCCATGCGGGTGTCCATCTGAATGACCGGGATACCCTTGTCAATCATCTGCTTCACCGGGTCTAGCAGGGTATCAATACCGAACGGCTGAATGGCTACAAAGTCCCACTGCTTGGTCGCCATATCGTCAATTGCTTTGCGCTGCTTCTCGACGCTCAGGCCACCGTCGTACCAGGTGACATCTACGCCAAACCATTTACCCCAGGTATCGGCAACTTCTTTACCCTGGGCGCACCAGGTAGCGCCCAATCCGGCATTCGAGAAAGCCGCTTTGAGCCTTTTGCCACCGGTCAAAGATTGGCCTACCGCCTGGGCTGCGCCCTGGGCGCTGGCGGCGGGCGTAGCTGTAGCATCGCCGCAAGCCGCCAGCAAGCCCATCAGCCCTAATGCGCCCATCCCCTGAAGAAAGCCGCGCCGAGAACCCAGCGGACTTTGTATATTCAGATGAACTGACTCATTTTCTTCTTCGTACTCGTTAATCCTGTCGTTGTCAGCCATACGTGCGCTCCCCTCCTCTAATCTGTGAGTTTAATTTATGTAGTCATCCTTGACACAAGCAGACACTCCAAAAAGGAACAAGAAATACAACCTTCTTGGCCTCTTTCTGATATTTTCCAATTTTTTGACATGCTAATAGCTTTAGCCGGGTAAGCCAAAAATCGCTCTATGGTTTTATCAGAAGAGCTTGAGGCAAAATTTGCCTATTATCCAATTCAATTTACGCAAAAGTTAAAGAGTGCCTGTTTTTTGAGAAGCAATGCAGCTTTGTAGTATATTTATAAAAAGACGTTGCTGATGTAATTTATCATAACACCCATCTTAACCTCTGTCAATAGCGCGTTATATTGTTTTATGCTTCTATTTTGCACGAATGTGCAAATGACAGGCAAGATTTAGAAAATACAGGCAATTACCGATTGAAATTCACTAAGGTGGCTGTTATACTTTAGGTATTATCTTGGACAATTGCAACCAAAATCTTGCAAAGAGGGGGGAAAATGCGGACAAAAAACGGCAGAACCGAAAAAATTTTGCAAGAACTGCTATCAAGCAGGCGACTTGATGTGGAAGAACTCAGCCAAAAATTTGAGGTTAATTCTTCTACTATTCGTCGCGACCTTGAGAAGCTTGAGCAACAGGGGTTACTCCGCCGAACGCACGGTGGGGCGATAGCGGCAGATACGCTTTCTTACAGTGCCTACGCCTATGACCTGACTTTTCAGCTAAACCTGAATAAACAAGCCGAAGAAAAAGCCCGAATTGCACTGGCGGCGGTGCAACAAATTAAAGCCGGTGATACTATTGCTTTGTCTCCTGGCACAACCACTACTCAACTGGCCCACACTATTCGCCAGTTGCAGATTAGTGACTTAACTGTTGTGACCAATGCGATTAATATTGCGATGGAGCTAACCGGGTTACACGGCGTTAATTTGATTGTTACGGGCGGTATTGTCCTGCCCGATTTTTTTGCACTGGTTGGGCCACAGGCAGAGCAAAGTTTGAACGAAATGTTTGTCAATAAAGCTTTTATTGGTGTGACAGGGATAGACCCACAGTACGGTTTGACCGGGCCTAATCAACTTGAAGCGCTGACCCATCGCCTTACTTTGCAAAGAGCCAAACAAGCTATTGTGCTGGCTGACCATACCAAACTGGGCCAGGTAGCGCTTTATCGCATTGCCCCTATCAAAGCTGTCCATACTTTAATTACTGACCACCACGCTTCGCCGGATTTGCTTGAAGCTTTTAGTGGTCAGGGAATAGAAGTTCGGCAAGTCTGAGCAATAATCCGCAAGGCTAGTTTAAATTTAGTAACAGGATTTTCGCGTTGGTAGTAGCAAGCGAAAATCCTAAGTACAAATCGTCCTAGAAAAGGTTTGGAATTACTCTCGTAGGGGCGAATCGCATACGCCCTTTTGACGATACATAGCGTTCAAGGACGTATGCGATTCGCCCCTACGAAATCCGTACCCTTTTTGTGAAATGGTGTACTAAGTAAATCAAAAAAAAGGAAAGTCTATGACCGATTTAACCGCAGGTAAACCAACCGACCACCAGCACCATCCCAATTTTAAAGCTTTGGATAGTAGCACTGCTATAGATTATGTCCTAAAGCAGCCTGCCTTGACTGAACTCTTTGGCGGAAGTACCGCCAGCGATTTAGTCGCCGAAGAAATTGGCGATGGCAATCTTAATCTGGTTTTTCGGGTATTTGTTTCAGCCGAACCGCAACGCTCGGTGATTATCAAGCAAGCGCTACCTTACGTGCGGTTGGTAGGCGAAAGCTGGCCGCTTACGCTGGATCGCGCCAGAATCGAAGCTACCGCGCTGGCGGCTTATCAAGCGATTATTCCGGCCAGAGTACCTCATCTTTACCTGTATGATGCTGAACTATGCCTGACCGTCATGGAGAACCTCAAAGATTACGTTACCATGCGTAAAGGTCTGGTGGCTGGTCAGATTTATCCACAGGCCGGTCAGCATATTGGCGAATTTATTGCCGAAACCCTTTTTCGCACCAGCGATTTCTTTTTGAGTCCCGAAGAAAAAAAGGCCAAAGTAATTCAGTTTACCAATCCTGAATTATGCCGCATTACCGAAGATTTAATTTTTGATGAGCCGTATCGCCCCAACGTTGAGAACAATCACTGGAATCCCTTGATTGACCAGGCGGTAGCCCAGTTGCAATCGGATGATAACCGGGCAGTCAAAGAAGGCGTTTTCTGGCTGCGTCTGAGCTTTATGACCCACACCGAAGCGCTGATTCACGGCGATTTACACACGGGAAGCATAATGGTGACACAAAAGGACACCCGCGTGATAGACCCAGAATTTGCATATTATGGGCCAATGGGGTTTGATTTGGGCGCAATCTTTGCAAATTTGCTGTTGAATTATTGTGCCCAGGAATACCATATTCAAGAAACTGCTCGTCGGCAGAAATTTCAGGCTTATTTGATAGAGACGGCTCGTGCGGTCTGGCAAACCTTTTTAGCGCGTTGGCAAGCCTTGTGGGAGGAATATGCCCGTCCCGAATGGCGGGCTGGGGGCGAAGCTTTCAAAACGCACCTGGCTCAGGAAACATTGGGGTTTGCCGGTTGCAAAATGGTTCGCCGCATCGTCGGTCTGGCCCATGTCGCCGATTTGGAAAGTATTGCCGACCCGCAGCAACGCGCTGCCGCCGAGACACGCGCCCTGACCATCGGGCAGTGGCTCATCAGTAATTATCGTAACCTCAAACACTATGATGAGTTTATTAGTATGTTTGAGCAAACTCTTTTGTTGTTAGCTTGAAAAGTTACGGCAAAACGACCTTTTAGTCAACCCTTTTTCGCTATCTGGGTGTGCGTCAGTTTTTTGCATCGAGCTAAAGAGAACCCGACCATGAATGGTCGGGCTAAGAACGGGAAGCTCATTTATTTTTAGCCCGACCATAAATGGCTGACTCTTACCCACAATTCAGGTTTGGGTTCAAATACCCGGACATGAATGTCCGGGCTAAGAAATAAACCAGCCTTTTTTAGCCCGGACATTCATGTCCGGGTTCAGATGTGGGTAAGAGTCAGCCATTTATGGTCGGGTATTGCAAAAAATTGACGCACACCCTCGCTATCTTTCAGAAAAGAATTAATCACATGGCTGAGTACGTTTTGACTGTCAAAACTTTGTAACTGCCTTAAACCAGCTATTACGATTCTTTAATAGAAGGCCAATTACTTCCTCTAAAGCAACTCCGCGAGAAGCTTTGACCAATAGCAAATCGCCTGATTGCAAATATTGTTGTAAATATTTGGCAGCCTCGGCTTTGCTGGCGGCAACATGCACCTGATTATCGCTTAATCCGCTTTGTTGCGCTTCTTGCCCGATAATACGGGCCAGTTCGCCATAAACTACCACAAGGTCAACTATCTGGGCCGCCCGTTGCCCGACCAGCCGATGCGCTTCTTCGCTATAGTCGCCCAGTTCCAACATATCCCCCAGTAACGCTACCCGGCGGCGGGCGGGCGTTTCAGCCAGTAAATCGAGGGCGGCCAGAGTCGAAACCGCGCTGGCATTGTAGCAATCGTCAATAATAGTCGAGCCGTTAGGTCCCGGCTGAGTCACAATACGAATGTGGGCTGTCGGGTCTTGCAGCCGGGCTTCCAGTGCTTCCCAGCTCAAACCACATAATAATCCAACCGCACAAGCAGCCAGCGCGGTATAAACATTATGTTTGCCGGGCAGAGGTAGCCGGAAGCGACGGCTTTCTCCCCGATAATTCAGGGTAAAGGCCAGCCCGTCCAACCCAAAACTGGTTATTTCATCCGCCCATAAATCGCAGCCGGGGTCAGTCCCAAAGAAAAAGAGTTGAGCTTGCGTCGTACTAGCCAGTTCTCTGACGCGCTGGTCGTCCCCGTTCAAAACGGCCCAGCCTTCGGGCGGCAAGCTTTGAATAAGTTCGGCTTTGGCTCTAGCGATATTTTCGAGGCTGCCCATGCGGGAAAGGTGGCTGTGACTTATATTCAAAATAACCCCGATTTGGGGTTGCGCCACCCGGCACAACCGGGTTAGTTCCCCCAAACCCCAGCCACAGCCCATCTCGATTACCGCCTGCTCGTGTTCCGGCTGGAGTTCCAGCAGCACCGGCATCAAACTATATTCGTTGTTAAAACTTTTGGGCGATTTGAAAGTCTGGTAGCGCTGGCGCAAAACGGCGGCAGTCAGTTCTTTGGTGCTGGTTTTGCCAACGCTGCCCGTAATTCCAATCAGATTTAGCCGGGGTAATTGCGCGCGCCACCTGCCTACCACCGCCTGAAAAGCGGCTAAGGTATCCTCGACTACTACACAAGGAACTGGCGGAATCTCGCTCTGTTCTGCCAGCCACTTTCGGCTTACCAGTAATGCCGAGGCTCCGCGCCTTACTGCTTCGGCGATGTAGCAGTGACCATCACTATTCTCGCCCGGTAACGCCACAAACAGACTACCCGGCTCAACCTGACGACTGTCGTAGACTACTTTGGGAAAAGATAAGCCGAGTTTGGGTTCGCTTCCGGCTAACTGCCCACCACTGGTCTGTACCAGTTGAGCTAAATTCAACAAATTTGCAGCCATGCCTTTGTATTAATTCCCCTTGTTGCCAGCGCCAAAACTGGCCGACCAGCGAAAATCTTTGCCCAGGCAAAGCTGTAAATCTACCTCTGGCGGCGCATTTTTGGGGCGCTGGCTGGGTGGTGTAGGCAAAACCTTTAGATTGGGCAAATAAGTTTTGAGCCGGGCAATTATGGAGTCGGCCTTGCCCCCGGTGTAATCAAAAACTACCGTGTCCGGGCGGTTCTCGCCGTCCTGCTCTTCCAGCATATTGAATTTTTGCTCTAGCAGAAAATCGGTGAATTTGCCAGCCAGTCCAGCCTGCCCATTGCCATTTAGAATCTGCACTTTTGCTTCGCTGGTTTTAGCCCCCGCGCCGAGAATAGCAAAATACAGCCAGCGCTGGATGGCGGCGTACTTGCCCTGGCCCTCTTGTGGCACTAAAATATAACTGTCGCCCTGCTTTTGATTTATCAAAAAGCGGTCATTCATAACCTTCGAGTCGAACTTCAAGTCGGTCAATAAACTTTTACCTTCAGCACTATTAAAATAGTTCGCCAGCGAAACCAGTTCACCAAAATCGAGGCTAAAGCGAATCTGGCCTTGCAACGCCTGCATATAATTCAGCCCCTTTAGCATCAGGTTATCCTTCAACGCCTGGGCCTTGACCGCATTTATCAGGTTCATCTGTCGCTTGCTACGGGCAAAATCGCCCATTTCTTCGGGGTTCTCGCTATAACGACTGCGGGCGTATTCAATTGCCCGTTCCCCCGACATGCGCTGTGGGCCGGACTTAAACTCGACGGTCATATAGCTGGCATCAATCAACTCGTTATCGTTACGGGGATACTTGCGGTCTATGAAGGAGCGTTCCACCGTCACATCTACGCCGCCCATCGCATCAATAAAGCGGCGAAATCCCTCAAAACTCATGGTAGACCAGTAATCAATCCGAAAGCCAGTTACCATTTCAACCGTATCAGCCAGCAAATTAATCCCGCTATCAAATTGTTTTTGCGGATTAGGCCAGCGATAGCGCGGGTCAAGGCTGGTCTGGTTCGGCTTATCCCAATACATTATGCTGGGCAAAATATCATTAATTTTTCCCCAGCTACCCTTATTTTTACCCCCGTAAGGTACGTAGACATATAAATCACGTGGGATATTGAGTTGCAGCACCGTTTTAGTGCTAGGGTCGTAGCGCAACAGCAAAATAGTGTCGGTCAGCCATTCCCCGGCGTGTCCGTTGCCGCCATAGCCCACCAGCATCATGGTAAGCGGCGTACCTTTTTTCAGCTTTTGCACAATTGCAACATTTGAAAAGCTGGCCTGGGTTGGAGTTGGGGCAGTGGTTGGAACTATTAACGGCGTACCCGTACCGGACGTTGCTTGAAACTGCTCGGCCTGATTTATCTCGATTACCGACGACTGAGCGGGCGTAGCTTCCAGGTAGCCACTGGTGCGCCCGCCGCCAGTGGTATCGCCCACAAAACTATTAACCCGCCAGCCAAGCAGTCCTGCCCCGGCTAAAATGAGCAGCGCAAAAGTTGTCAGCAGTAGTTTCCACCGCCTGATTAAGAAACCTCGCAATTCAGCAAGTACTCACTTTCTTGAAATGAAATTAGTTTAACGGTTAAGTATTGTGCAAGCTTTTATTTTTGGTTTGACCCAGGGATTACCCGCTTGACCGCGCTCGAAATTTAATAAGTTCAAGCTTAACAAACCTTGCCACAAGTGTCAAGTTAATTCCGATTTTTTAACTCGGATTTAACCCTAACCTTATTTTCGTTCTTATTGACCAGCCACATGAAGTATTTGAGCCAGTAAATCGCGTACCTTTTGGCCGTGCTGGGCCGGATGGCGGAGCGGTTTATCCAGGTCGGTAGTATAGCGATTGCTGCGCCCTTCGCGCACGTGTTGAATATAACCATCTTTTTCCAAATCGCTCAACATTCTTTGGACGGCTCGCTCGGTAATCCCAATTCGGGCAGCGATTTCACGGGCGGTCAGGTTGTTGGTTTGGGCTACACATAAAAATACCTGCGCGTGGTTAGTCAGGAAAGTCCAGCCTCCGTGTGACATTTTAACAGCCTTTCTCAATAGCGACAAATTTAGCGCGACAAAATATTCACGGTTTTTATCAGATGAATTTTTTGTCAGCTTTATTATATTATACTGCGTTAGTTTTAGTACTGGCAACCTCTGACGGTATCTTAACGCTTTATTAACTATTTTCATTCTTGACAAAATTTGCACAATCAGGCATTATTCAAATACGACAAATTTTTCGTGCTTGCAAATTCGTGACTAGATGTACGCTTATTGTTAATCAACTTCAGAGAATAAGAGGTGTCTTGTGGACTGGTTGGCTTATTTGCTAATCGCGGGCGTGGTTGGCCTGCTGTTGCTTTTTACATTAACTTCCGCCGCCTTCACCAAAGTTTGGTCGGGCAAGCTTTCAACCTATACTTTGTTAGCTTTTGGCGGGGCGTGGCTGGCGGCGCTGGTGATGCTGGGACAGGTTATTTTTAACGGTTCGATTAATTTCACGCTGGTTTCTTTGCCCGAAACGCCGTTATTTGGGTTTCTGGCTGATCGAGTAAGCGTAATACTGCTAATGCTGGTGATTACGGTTAGTGGCATAGTGCATCTTTACTCCATTCGGGCGATGCAGGAAGAACGCCATTTCGCGCGCTATTTTACCCTGCTAACGCTGGTGACGCTGGAAGTTTTGCTGGTAGTACTTGCCAACAATTTGCTGATGCTGGGTATTTTCTGGATACTCAAAGGCTTCACCCTGACTTTCTTGTTGAGCCACTACCAAGACCGTTCGGCTTCGTGGCAGGCCGCTTTCAAGAAATTGCGGGCCGATTTGGTAGGCGCAGCCGCTTTTATCGGCGCAATTCTCTTGACCTGGAACGTATTTGGCACTTTTGATATACAGACTATTAATACCATCGCCACCCAAAACCCGGCGACTTTGCCAATCGAACGAATTACTCTGCTGACGGCTCTGCTGTTGGTGGCGGCGATGGCGAAATCGGCCCAATTCCCGCTGCACGGCTGGCTACCGCAATCAGTTGAAGCGCCTACGCCAGTTTCGGCTTTGATGCACGCCGGATTAATCAACGCCGGAGGGTTTTTGCTCGTTCGCCTTAGTCCGCTTTTTGTGGCTACCCCGCTCACGCTGGCGCTGGCGGTAATAATCGGTGGTTTCACCGCGATTTACGCTACTGCCATTATGCGGACGCGGAGCGACGTTAAGGGGATGCTGGTTTATTCCACTATGGGTCAGATGGGCTTTATGATGCTGGAATGTGGATTGGGCGCGTTTGGGCTGGCGATGCTGCATATTGTCGCGCACGGTTTGTACAAAGCCAGCTTGTTTTTGGGTACGGGTAGCGTCATTCAGCAGAAGAGTGTTAACCAACACATCGCCCCGGCTCACCATTCGCACAAGGCGCAACTGCCGATAGCCCGCTTTGTTGGGGCGGCAATACTGGTCGGGGCGCTGCTGTTAGTGCTGCCGCCGGTGCTTGGCTTCGCGGTCAATACCAGCACCATTTTAGTGGCTTTTGCCTGGGTTACGCTGATTTACACTGTACCCGTGCTGGAAAAGCTTTCGCCGCTTATATTCTTTGCCGGAATTAGCGCTTTGACTGTCCTGTACGTTATTGCCACACATGCGATTGAGGATTTTTTCAAGCCGGTGGTCGCGGCAGGCCCGGCCCTCAATTCGATATTGATTTATGCGATTTGCGGAACTCTTATCCTGATAGGAACGGTGGCGATAGTCCTCCAAAGCTCGAACAAGCCTGTTTGGATAAACAAGTTATTTACCACAATTTACGTGCGTACTTTGTTCACCGGGTATGGCAAGTAGCACTCACGGTTAGCTAATCATTCAATTATAAACAGGCTTTACAGCAAATTGCACAGGAGTTGAGCCAATGGTAGGGGCGAATCGCCAACGCCCGTGAACGCTGTGCCAGGTCCACCAGGGCGTAGGCGAATCGCCCCTACGTTAAAACCTGGTTCAATCTTTAGGCAATCTGTTATAGGGCTGAGAGAAATCAGGAATAGGAAGGAAAGCACACCGAAAATGGAAACTTTAGTTAGAGGCGTTGCCACCGGGGAAACCACCAACTTGCAGGTTTATTTGCAGCAAGCGCTGGTTGAGGCCAACCAGATTATTACCCCATACTGGCCGATTAGCACCTTTATTGCCAGCAACGGGCTGGGCGGGCTGGAACACAAGGCGTTTGCCGAGGCGATGCAGTACGGGCAGGCGTGGCGTGGCGCACAGGGCTTTTTGCCCCTGATGGCTTACCGCAAATTTTTTGAGCAGGGCCGCATTACGGAGACTGACCTGGAAGTTGCCATCACTAACACTTTGCGCGATGCGAATTTGCCCCTAGCAGTTAGGATTGGCGACAATTCTATGGCGACTGAGCAGCTATATCGCAACTGGCTGCACGAAAGCGCCACACTGACCGAAATTAAGCAAAGCAAGGCGAGTATCTGGCAAACAATAGAGCGGCGAGTACAAACCGAGCCTCTATTTAACCTTAGTGACACCGCCTCGGTTAAAACCCTCGGCGAAAAAACCGTCACCAAAAACGGGCAGACTATTACCGAAATCATTAACCAGCGCGTGATTACCTGGTGCGCGGCGTTTCTGGACGAAGGGCAAGCCGCCTGGGACATGCCGGGCCGGGAAAAGGGCTTTTACCAGTGCTGGAAAGCTTTAGCCGGATTTGATAATTCGCTAAAAGCTTACACCAAACAACCCATTGCCAAACAAGTTCGGGCTTTGCCGGAAAAGGCCGAGCAAGCGCTGATAATGCTTTTGCAGCAGCTAGGAATTTCAAAAGAAGGTTGGGCAGGTTATCTGACCCGGCATATTGCCCAATTGCCCGGCTGGGCCAGCATTATTCAGTGGCGCGAAGACCATTTTGAACTGCCTCTCCAGCAAGAGCAGCCCGTTACGCTGGCCGAATATCTGGCGGTGCGCCTGTTTTACGAAGTGGCCCTAGCCGAGGCGACTTATCCCAAAGCTCAAAACTCGATTGAGGAAATTAGCCCGGCTAATGGCGAGATTATCGCCCGGTTGGTGCTGCTTGCCGAGGCTTTCAAGCTAAAGCCGGGCAATCTGGAAACTCTTTCCGCCGAAACTATGGACACGTTGGTAACAGTAGCCCAGCATTTTAATCCGCAAATGCTCTGGCAAGAAGCTTATGAGCAGCACTATCGCCGCCAGCTTTTGAGTGATTTTAGTGCGGCCCAGAGCAAAGCAAGCATAGCGGAATTTCCTAAAACTCCGGCGGCCCAGGCGGTTTTTTGTATTGATGTGCGCTCGGAAGGTTTTCGCCGCCATCTGGAAAAGCGGGGCGCTTATGAGACTTTTGGCTTTGCCGGGTTCTTCGGTGTGCCGATGCAGTATCGGCCCTTCGGCTCATCGGCCAATATGATTGTTGCTCCGGCCCTTATCAAGCCCGGTCAGGTGGTGCGAGAAGTGCCGAAAGATGCCAGCCCGGAAGCTATCGAGCGGCGGCTAAATTACAATAGCTGGAAGTATCGCCGGGGCGAACTATTCCACAATTTGCGGGAGAATTTGCTTACGCCATTTGCCTTTGTTGAAATGGCAGGCTGGCTTTCGTTTTTTCCCCTGGTCGGCAAAACTCTGCTGCCCGGCAAATGGCGTAAATTAAATCAGGCAATCAAGCAGAAGCTGACCCCGGTAGTGCCAACCGAGCCATCTATTATTGCTAACGTCGAGGAAATGAGCATTGAGGCTCAGGCCGGAGCGGTTGCCGGGATGCTCAAGGCTATTGGTCTGACCAAAAATTTTGCCCGGCTGGTTTTCCTGTGCGGTCACGGCAGCGAAACCGAAAATAATCCCTATGCGTCGGGCCTGGATTGCGGAGCGTGCGGTGGCAATCACGGCGGGAACAGTGCCTATGTAGCGGCCACTATCTTGAACCAAAAAGCGGTGCGGGCAGCTATAGCCCGGCAAGGTCTGGCGATACCCGAAGAAACTTTCTTTGTGGCGGGCGAACATAATACTACTACCGACGGCGTTTCTTTTTTGAACGAAGCCCAGGTGCCGTCCAGCCATCAGGCCGAGTTGGCCCGGTTCAAGCAAGATTTGGCGGTGGCTGGAACGGGCAACGCCTTAGACCGGGCTAAAAAGCTGCCGGGCGCGAAAACCAGTGCTGATATAGCCCAAAGAGCGACGGATTGGGCGCAGGTACGGCCCGAATGGGGTTTGGTCAGGAACGCGGCTTTTATTTGCGGGCGCAGGTCGCTGACGGCTAATCTAAATCTGGATAGCCGGGCGTTTTTGCACTCTTATGACCCCAATCAGGATAGCGACGGCGCGATTTTGGAAGTGATTATGACTGCCCCGGTAGTGGTGGCCGAGTGGATTAACATGCAGTATTACCTTTCGACGGTGGACAACTACAAATTTGGCAGCGATACCAAGCTGCTGCATACGGTGGTCAGTCAGATTGGGGTGATGCAGGGGCGGCAAAGCGACCTTTTGGTCGGCCTTGCCAAACAATCGGTAATGCTGGGCGACGAACTTTTCCACGAGCCGATGCGTCTATCGGTTATTATCGAAGCGCCCACTACCCGCATCAGCCAGATTATTGACAAGCACGAAAAGCTGCAACATTTGACCCGGAATAAATGGATTAATTTGCTGGCCTACGACGCGGCAACGAACCTTTTTTACCAGTACACTCCCAGTGGCGATTGGGTACGGCTGGACTGAACACTGTAGATTTTAATAAAAGTAGTAGCGATTTCAATCGCTACTACTTTATATAGAGACAAGCGAAATTTCTTATATGTTAGTATGCTCGATAGTTATTATTACTTTTCCTTGAGCGTGTCCGTCTTCAATATACCGAATAGCTTCCGCTACCTGGCTTAACGGGTAACATCTATCTATAACCGGGATTACTTTGCCCGCTTCAAGAAGCTCTTTCATAAAAACCAAATCTTTCTGGTTTGATTTCGCCATTGTGTTGCCCATTTTCTTGCTCCCGGTCATTGAAATCCAGGGGCCGAGGAGCATCGCCTCGAACATTTGAGCCGTGGAACCGCCAGTCATGACATAAGTTCCCGTCCGATTTAAGGCTCGCTTGTAATCTGAGAGCGAATGATACCCGTTCGCGGCCAGAATCAGGTCATATTGCTGCCCATTTTTGGTGAAATCTTCCCGTGTGTAATCAATAACGTGGTCTGCCCCAATCGAGCGCACCCTATCCAAATTGCGGGTACTGCATACGGCAGTCACTTCTGCCCCAAACGATTTGGCAATCTGCACGGCAAACGTACCCACCCCGCCGGATGCCCCATTGACCAAAACCTTTTGCCCTGGCTGAATCTGTACTTTGTCGCGCAGACCCATCAAAGCGGTAATTGCTGCGAGAGGTACGGCAGCGGCTTGCTCGAACGATATATTGGCTGGTTTCAAGGCCAGGGCATTTTCATTAGCACACACATATTCGGCAAAAGCGCCAAAGCCGCCCTCGGACAGGTTCCCGAATACCTCATCACCCGGCTTAAACTGCTTTATGTTTGGGCCAACCGCTTCAACCCGCCCCGCGATGTCAGAGCCAGGTATGGTGTGTTTTGGTTTTAGAACCCCATAGCCCATCAGACGAACTAAGTACGGCTTGCCTCTCAGAAGATGCCAATCAGCCGCATTTACCGATGTTGCGTGTACTTTTACTAGAACCTGATTGTCCTTTGGAGTAGGTTTAGCTACTTCTTTGAGCTGAAGAACCTCTGGTGAGCCGTATTTTGTGTATACAATCGCTTTCATGTGTGTATCCTTTCTTTTTTGATTAACTATTTGATTGATATTAACCATAGTCATTTTCGATTATTATCTGGTCTCCCTTGTGACTGGTGAAATCCTTGTGCTTGGGCGCAATTCATTGCGCCCCTACTGAGCCAGGTCCTTGTTTGGCTTCACGGTTCTTACGCCAATCAAGAGCAGGTACCCGACCATCCAGGGTTCGGCGATAGCAGGCGCAATAACCAGGAAACCGTGGATTTGTGTACTTACGTCCGGGAACAAAAACGCCGCAAGCAAGTCTACCAGGTAGCTGACGCAGCTCACGAATAGCACGATGCCCAGCGCCCTGGGGAACATCCCTGACTTGTAGACGAGATAGCCCATTGGCACCAGCCACAAGCCAAAGAAAATCTGCGCGATGAGTAGTCCGTAGTGATGGGCATCAACCAGCAGCAGCACCAGCGCATTCGAACCCACAGTGCCGAAGGCGGTCAGGTTCACTGCACCGATGGCGACCCGCAAGGCTACAAACTCGAAAATCGCGTTGAGACAAGTGATACTGGCCCCGATTGCGGCGAGAATTACCATTGCATTCGCCACGCTCTTGTTTACGTGCTTGAGCAGTCGGTAGAGGGTCATCGCGACGAAGACCCAGACTGTCGCCTGGAACAGGTCGGCGACAATGCCGCTACGCACAAGCCCAGAGTTTTCGAGTAAGTTTTTAGTTGTGGTCGCCGCATCACCAGCGACGTACACTCTGGGGTACACAAAGCCCTGGGCAAAGCCGCCGAAGATGCCGACTAGCAGGTAGAGGACTCCAGCGATTCTCGCAAGGCGCTTCGGAGAGTTCAGGGTGGGTTCTCTTTCGGTAGGGCTGGAAATACCCTCGGTAAGGGTAACAGGTGTCTGTGTAGTGTCGCTCGACAACTCATTAGTCGAGCCGTTAATTGTAGTATTCATAGTTTCCTTCATAGCTCTTTCATTGCTCGTTTTAACCTCGAATTGAGGTTATCTAATTTTGATTTTCGGCTTCATAATCACTGTGTTTCATTGCAAGCTGAAGCAGTTGCATGGTCAGGTTCAAGGCGATTGACTGAGATTAGTAACATTCCTAAATCGCGCACTTTTTTAAGCAATCCATGCAGCGCGGCCTGGTCAACCACCGGGCCAGTTAAAAGCGTATCACCCTGGTCTTCCAGCGTAACAGTTAGCCCTCCAAACCAGTCTGTCCACTCGCAACCCAAATGGCCCTTGAGCCTGATTTGATAAACTATTGGTTGATTTGGTTCAGTTTCTGGGTTGAGTTTGTTTGACATTGTCCTTTACCTTTTGCGGCTGGTCATAATACTCTGTACCACTTGTTCAATCTACAAGTAGTATAGCTACAATACCTTATGACCGAATAGACACTAAAGTGTTGTTTGGAGGTGTTGTTCTGGGGTTATAAATAGCTTCTAAAGTTTTGGTTTTAAGATTCACCTGGGGTAGTTCTTGATAGCAGGTTTGGGGGAAACTGACGTTTCGACTACAACAGGCCCAACTCGCGCCCACGCGCTACCGCTTCGGTGCGCCTTTCAACCTGTAGTTTGCCAAAGATTTTCTGATTATGCCCTTTAACGGTGTTCAAAGCCAGGAAAAGCCGTTCGCAAATCTCCCGATTCGAGAGTCCCTGCGCCATGAGTTGTAACACTTCTAACTCGCGTTGGGATAGCGACTCGATCAGCGGCTGGGCAAGTGGGGCAGGCGGTAGATAAGCTTTCTCTTTACTTTTTTGTTCCTCAGTTTCAAATGCAGCCAGCAACTTAGCGGTGTACTCCGGCAAAATCCCTTGCGTAGCGGTCTCGGACAACAGGTGAGACATCCCAATACCTTCGTCTACAAAAATACGAATAAAACCGCCCGGCTCTGCCAGCACCAGCGCGTCACCCAGCAGTTGCACCGCTTTTTCTTTTTCGCCATGCAAACGAAGCGCAACCGCCTGTAGCACCATCACCTTGAGCCGTTCATCTTCCCAACCTTTTGCTTCCGCCTGTTGTCGAAACGACCCTAACACCGCCAGGGCTGCGGAGGGGTCTCCTTGAGCCAGATGTACCCGTGCCTGGCTGAGAGGGAGTTCATGAGTCTGCGCCAGATGAGCGGCTTCAGCCAGATGGCCTTGCCGAAGCAAGGTCAACACCTGGACGGCAGCAACTTCAGACATTCGATGCACAAAGTTAGGTTGGCGCGCGGACTGACTGGCCTGCGCTAGAATAGTGGCCGCCTCAGTTACATCTCCCTGAGCCAGTTTCAGACGGGCCAGAAATACCTCACAGACAATGAATCGGTCAATCACGCTCTCATACTGCCGCGCCAGATGCAGGCTCTCGCGCCCGTGCTGTTCGGCGCTATCCAGGTCGTTCCATTCGTAAAGTATCCGGGCCAGGCCAAGATGTGCCAGGCTGATAATCTGAAGTGGCTGCTCACCGGCCAATTGCAGAACGCGCTGGTAGTTCTGGGCCGCCAGATGAAGCTGGTTTTCGGCTTCCTGTACTTGACCCAGGCCGCCCATCGCCAGTATAGTGATGAAGACATCCCCGACGGCCTGACTCAGCGAGATGGCTTCAGTAAGGGCTTGCCGGGCGGCGAGGCGGTCTCCTCGGAGGATACGGGCGTAACCCAGCGTCCAGTTAGCATTAGCGCGGGCAGACAAGTTGTTAGGGTGCAGAAATTCCAGGGCGCGGCGCGACTGGGCCAGCATGGTTTCGACATCGTACCGGGTGAGGGCTAACACCGCCCTGGCAACCGCAATACGTCCGACCAGGTTGCGGGTCTTGTCGTCTAGCTCTACGCCTTGCAGGGCCGCTTCTGCCCCTTGTAATTTCTCTTCCACCCCGGTCGTTTGACCAACCACCAGCAACAATGCGGCATACCGCCACCACAACGAGGGTCTGGCATCCAGTATCGTCGTTGGTAGCGAGACCAGCCAGTTGATTATAGTCGTCACTGTACCCCGATAATGCAGCGGGATGCCTTTTCCTTCAATCAGCCGCTCGGCCCGCTCAATATCATTCGCCGCCGCCGCGTGCTGAAAAGCTTCTAGCTCCAGACCATTCTCCTCATACCAAACGCTGGCGCGTAGGTGTAATTCAGCTACGTCCCAATTAGCAGCTTCCGTAGACGAGGACGAGGCAGCGCTCTGGTGCAGTCGTTGCCGCAGCAAATCACTAAACAGATGGTGATAACGATACCAACGCCGCTCATTGTCCAGGGGGACGATAAACAAATTGGCGTGTTCAATATATTTCAGGGTGGATTGCCCGGAAGCCGCCGGGTCGCGCATAACGGCATCGCAAAGCGGGCCGCACAAGCGGTCAAGGATAGCGGTGCGTAGCAAGAAATTCTGGACGCTTTCGGACTGTTGTTGCAATACTTCTTCCACCAGATAATCCAGCACAAAATGGTGGCTACCAGTGAAAGATTTGATGAAACTGGTAGCGTCCGCGTGTCCCTGCATTGAAATGGCGGCTAATTGCAATCCGGCAATCCAGCCTTCGGTGCGAGTTTCCAGGGCAGCGATGTCCTGGGCCGATAAACTTAGGCCCATCATCTGATTGAGAAATCCGGCGGCTTCGGCGGAAGTAAAACGCAAGTCGGTAGCCCGCAATTCACTCAATTGACCTCGCACACGTAAGCGGGCCAAAGGTAGCTGGGGATCTTCACGGGTAGCAATAACCAGGTGCATTTGTGGTGGCAGGTGGTCGAGTAGAAAGGTGAGGAGGTGGTCAATCGGTTTAGCCTCAATAATGTGGTAGTCGTCCAGGACGAGGTTAAAATCATGCGGGAGGGTGGTGATTTCATTGAGCAGGGCGGTCAGAACCGCTTCGGTTGAGGGTGGCTGAGGGGATTGGAGTACCCCCAATACCCCTTCCCCAATATTGGGTGCAATCGTTTGCAAAGCCGCGACCAGGTAAGTCAGAAAGCGGGCCGGGTCGTTATCGCCTTCGTCCAGCGAGAGCCAGGCGGTTGGTCGTTTGCCAGCAGCGACCCATTCGCTGACTAGCGTAGTTTTACCAAAGCCAGCCGAAGCAGAAATAAGAGTGAGTTTGCAGTGCATACCCTCGTTCAGTTGCTCAATCAGGCGGGGACGGAGGACAAAGTTAGACCGAGGCGGGGGAATATACAGTTTTGTGGCTAAAATTGGTATAAGCATAACTCAATTATAACATATCAGAAATTCAAAAAGTGTTGGTGCAAGCAATTTATACAGGGTGGTGGGCGAGTTTGGGAGTGGTAAAAGTACCTTTGCCCGCCATTTTTTGGCTGAAGGTCTGTTACACGAGTGGTTTCGGCTGAATTATTTTTAACTGGTTAGACTCCGCCTGGTTTCAGCCGCAAAAGCCTACTTTAGCAACCAGCATTTAATGCTCAGGTTTAAATGTTCTGACATAGCCAGTTTGATAATATAATCATCCTTCGGTTCTCTAACTCAAAATTCAAAATTCAAAATTCAAAATTCAAAACTTAAGATTGGCGTTCCTACCTAAACTCTATTATAATAGTGCGGTGAAGCGACGTAGCTAAACTTTTTGGGCGGAAGCAAAAACAGGAGTCAAAGATGAACCAGGGAAAAGAACGGCGCTTGCTGGTCGTGCGCTGCTGCATGTTATTTATAGTGCTGGTCGGCTGGGCTATTTTTTTCGGCTATCTTTTTTCGATTCATCGCGCCGCCGGAACTGAGTTTGGCGATATGGTCGGGCTTGTATTTGTGCCGAGTTTGCTGGTGCTGGTCGGCACCGCCCTCTTTTGTGCTTTTATCTATCTAATTTACCGTACCGCTCTGATTAAAATCCGATGATTGTTTTTTGTGTCATGCTGAGGTACGAAGCATCTCAGACCCTTCCTGCGTCAGGGTGACAATTGAAGAGTTAAAATCACATAGTTAGAAATGGATTGTTATGTCCTGGCATCCTTATAATAAAAAGCAACGTAGTTGGACGATTTATTGGGACGAGCGTGCGCCGCTCAACCCCGAAGGGGCAGCGAGTGACGGTTCTGCCGCTCCTGCGCCATCCCCCGACGATGTTTTAGAATTTGAACTGACCGACCCGATTGGGCTTGACCGCGATGACTGGCGCGATTTGCAAATCTGGCTGCTTGAGCAACTGACTCCTGCGGGCTACACTCTTAACGTCAGCCATCTGTGGGGGCGCAATTGGCCGCTCGACCCGCCTTTTCGCTTTGGTCGCCTGACCGATTTGCACAAGATGCCGACGGTGTTGAGCGGCGAAGGCAATCGCAAAACCCAGCCCCCCAAACGTCAGGATTATTACTGGGTTTTGGTGCAAACCGTTCCCGACAAAGAAAAGCTTAAAGATGTTATATTTTTTCATTCGATAGATTTAGAAGATATTACCTGGATTACCGAGCAACCGCTTGCCCCTTTTCCCGACCAGATGTTTTTGCACAATGAAACAGTCTTGGCCTGGAACGGTGGTCAACTAACCAGAACCGAACTCGACCAGATTGTGCGTCAGGAGACCTGGGGATTGACTATAACCCGCTTCGGTCATATGAATATTTTTGTCACGCGAGGTCGCCAGAGCAGCGAAGCCATCTGGGAGATTTTGCGGCGCGGCGCTGCCGAATATGATATGGAAATCGAAAGTACTTCTTTCGCCAACCGTCCGCCCAAGCCGTCCTTCTGGCGCGGCTGTCTGGTTGCTCCGTTCGGTTTCCTGGTGCTTGGGTGGGAGCGCTTACGGGAGAAAGAAAAGAACCGAGGCCGGTAGGCTGGTAAATAAATCAGGAGAAAATTGTAAATGAGCTTGCTAGACCGCTTAATCAGTTTGAGTCTGCTTGAAGTAAATATGGCCCTGGCAAAAGTAGAAAACCCGGAGCAGGTACGCGATGCCCTGCTACGCGAAGTTAGCGGCGTGCTGGAATCTGCCGGAGCAGAACTGCGCCAGCTTCAGCGCAGTCGCGATGCTTTGTTGGAAAATCGCCGGGCCGCCGAAAAAGAGACCGATGCGAAACGCGCCGCCCTAAACGCCGCCGCCGAAGCCGAAAAAGCCGCCCTGAAAAAACAGGCCGACGCATTTGATGAAGCCTTAGTCCGAATGGATGAGCAAATCGCTGAACAGAACCGGGAAGAAGCAACTTTGCATAAATATGTAGCGGCTTTGCAGGAAATTCGCCGCGAGGCTTCCGAATGGTCGCCGCGCCGCCGCGAAACCAAAGCTGAACAGCACCAGACCGAAAGCGCCAGCACCCGCAAAGAAACTTCGCACCGCGCTTCCAGCACTTCCACCAAAAGCGGGCCAGCCAAAGAAACAGCTGAAAAAGACACAAAAGCCGATGCACCCAACGATGCAGCGCCCCCTCGCGAACCCGATGCGATTGACCCGATGGATAAAATGCGGCGGCTCAAAGAAAAAATGGAGGCGTTCCAGTCTCGTCACTCGATAGACGAAGAAGAACTCCGCGCTTTCGAGACCGAAAAAGCCATAGCTGAAGAAGAAACCAAACGGGTCATTGAGGAGAATTTAGCCGAGTTAAAGAAGAAGATGAATCGGGGGTAGTTATGAGTTATGAGTGATGAGTGGAAATCCATTGGCGGAGCAATGTCATACAAAGTACCCCGGACTTGTGGGACATTGCTCCGCCAATGGAAAATCAGCTGACGGAGCAGCATCCTACAAAGTACCCCGAACCTGTAGGACATTGCTCCGCCAATGGATTTCTCCTTATCACTCGTCACTCATCACTTACTGCCCCAGGCTCGATTGCTGGCTGGTCGTGCCGCCACTGCTCTGGTTACGGATGTCCGAGCCGCTATCTTCGCTGGTGGGATGTTCAGAAGCGGCGGTGCCGCTCCAATCGGTACTCATACTACCGCGATTACGGTCAGCATCGGTGATACCGGCTACGCCCTGATAGCTTGAGGCGGGCATATTTTTCCAGTCGGAAGTAGTACCGCCGTTGCTCCAACGGTCTACCTGCGAATGTTCGCCGTGTACGGCGGTGCTGCCGTCGCCCCGCGCCGCCATATTAGCCTGGGTATCGTGTTCCTGGTCATAATAGGTCTGGGTATTTTCCGGCGTAGAAGTGCCACGCGCTACCGATTGGCTCGAAGGCGGGTTGTTCAGGCTCAAGCTCTCCTGGCTCACGCCCGGTGCGGTTTTAAAAGCATCGTCGGCTTCGCGTTTCCAATCCGAAGTTGTGCGCCCGTCGCCGTGGTCTACCTGTGAATGTTCACCCTGCACAGCCTTGTCGCCATCTACTTGCTGCGGCCTGAACTGGTTAGCCTTAATCGGCGTACTCCTGTTCTGGGCCGCATTTGGGTCGTCTATGCTATCGAGCTTGCCCGGCCCATCTATCGGGCTGGTATCCAGCGTCACAGTTCCAGGCAACGAATTTTCTTTACCCTGATTTTCTTGTTTATCTCTGTCAGCCATTATTTCTCACCCTTTCCTGTACCGGGTAGCTTCTCTGCAACCTCGGCACACTCTAACTCTAATTATATTTCAGGCTTTGCAAAGATAAAAGCAGAGATTGTGCCACCATTTCGGGCAGGATTAGGGTCAGTGGCTATGAATTTGGGCCTCAATTCCATGCACAGCCCGCCAGCGCGTCAAGGCTTCTTGCCAGTCGGGGGCTTCTTCGGAAGGCAAGGCATCGGCGATGGCAAGGCCAAGTTGCAAATCGTGCAAATCGGCCTGGGCTGCCCATTCTATCGGCGCACCGAAACTAATGGCCCAGCAAGCGCGGCTTTCGTCCCACCAGGCGGCGGTAGGCAACACCAGGACACCGAGCATCGCCAGCCAACGCCCCGACCCGGCCCGCACTTCTTTGAAAGTCATTGCGCCGCGCCCTTCGGGAAAGACCAGCGAGGGTTGTTGTTTGGCCCGTGTTTTCCAATCGCGCAAGGCCCGCAACGAAGCACGCTCGTTGGACATGGGTAGGCGCAAGCAATTGTAATTCCAACGGTGGTAAATTCGGTCAAACTGGCGACGTATCCAGACCGCGAAACCACGCTGCCAGGGTTGCAGGCGTTCCAGACGCGGTTCGCGGTTGCCGACGATTACCAACCAGTCCGAGGTTAAATCGGGTCGGCGTTTTTTGGTAGCGCTATGCACCGTCGCCAGCAATCGGGGGGCCCAACGCACATTGGTATGATTGAGTGCCAGCACAAAAGTCCCCGCTTCTGGCACATTTTCCAGACCCTCGCAATAAAACGGCTCAGTCATTTCGCGGCATAAAGGCACAATCGAGGGCCGCTTCCGCAAAGTTTGCCAGGCCAGAATGAACCAGAAGCGCATTCGTGGCGCGTCGGGTGGCCCTTTGCGGATGCGCTTTTTCCGGCGCGGCATGTTAGTTTGTACAGTCTGGGTCATAATAGTTTTCAGTTATCAGTCGTCAGTTATCAGTTTCAGTTACAGGACTTTTCCTTAAGTAGTAGCGATTTCAATCGCTTTGTTCTTCACGCACGGGCAAAGCGATTGATGCTTTTTAACTAAATAATCTGCAAAAGGTCTTTGGTAGGGGCGAATCGCATACGCCCTCGTTGACCTGGCACAGCGTTCAAGGGCGTATGCGATTCGCTCCTACCAAACCATCGTCCATACAGGGATTTAAAAGTTAAAGTTCATCATTGCGCCCACGTTTAGCACTTGATAAATCAAACCCCTATCGGATAGTTTCTTACCAGGAGAACTCGCCTAAAAGCGCCGTCGCCGGGGCGGAATCTGGCGGTAATCTGGTTCGTCCCTCGCGTCGCGGTAGCCCCGCCGATAGGCTCGGCGCGAGTTACGGCGCTCCGGGCTGCTGCCACTCGATTCGGAAGAGCTATAAACGCTGAGAACCGACGAGGATTCGTCGCCCGACCCTGAAGATTCGTCGCTGGCTCCACTCCCGCTGCTCTCGCTGCCAATGCTATCGCTATCGTCGTCTGGGCTACTCAGGGCCAGCGTGGATAGTAGCATCAGCAAATGCTGTTGTAATTTTAGCATCAGTTTTCCTTTTTATTCGTTTTATCAGTTGAAAATCCGAAATATCTGTAGGGAGTGAACCTGGGCAAGAAATCGAGGGCGTAGTCCCCTCCTACAGACATACTCTGGTTTCCTGTACTGGCAAGAAGTTTACCATGCCCACTCTTTTGGGGCAATTTGGCAATTTGACAGGTAAAATTTACAAAAATTTTACATTTATCTGCCATAATGAAGCAATCCAAATCTGTAGTGCAATTTGGTTTATTCTGGTACAGTGCTGTACTCTCTGTAAAACCTGTTGTTCAGACAAGCTGGCAAGGCAAACGTAGGAGCGTACATGGCGAAACTTTTCAGGGCATTTCTGGTTGGGCTGTTGGTGGCATTGCTGATGGCGAATTTAGTTGTAGTCGAACAGGTCGCGCTGGCGGAGCAGACACCACCGGGCGAGGCGCTGGGCAATATCCGGCAGGTCAACGGTGTACCACTTGCCAGCCTGAGCAACGGCGCAATCACGCGGGTAATCAAGCTGGGCCAGAACGGGCCGGTGACGACTTCGCTGCTCAACCGAATAAGCGGTGCGGAGTATTTGCAAAAGACCACTAACGAATTTCGGCTGGTGCTTTCGCACGAACTGGCTGGAATAGATGAGACCGCCGAATTACCCGCCTCAGCCTTTCGCATAGTCAGCTATCGCTGGAACGTTCAGACCAGAGCACTGCAACAGTTACAGGTAGAACTAAGCGGCACGTTTATGGGCTATCCGTTGCGCCTTACGCTCTACTATGAAATGCAAGCCGATAGCGATTTCACTCGCAAATGGTTAAAAGTTGCGCCGTTCGTTGCGTCAGGTTGGGTCATTCGCGAAGCCATAATCGAGGATTGGCAGGCCACTACTAAACTACAACCCCTAACCCAGGTACAGCGCTATCCCGAATTGCACGCCGATAGCAGCGACGAAGTAAATTACAGTACGGGCGTAGATTTAGCCCAGGTGAGTACGGCCTATCCCAACTTGCGGTTCGCTACTAGCAACTATTCACGGCAGGTTGCGCTACATTCGGATGGCAGTCAGGGAATTTATTTTTTTACCGCCTCGCTTTTCGGTAACGAACGCTTTGAGTCAAATGGGAACTTGCGGCTAGGTAACGAAGATTTTGTCGAGCCGGGAAACGGCTTTACCAGTGGGCAGGCCGTAACCGGGGTCTGGAAGGGTGCGCCGGAAATTGGTTTCAAGCGCTACAACGATTATCTCTACCATCACTACGCCATTGTTAAAGACAAAAAAGATCCGATCTGGTTTAGCTCGTGGTACGTCTACGAGGATAAAATAAACGCCGCCAATCTGGACGAGAGCATTGATAATATGCAAGCCGCCGGTTTTTACGATGTGCTGCACATTGATGCGGGCTGGGAAGCTGATGCCCCTTTGCAGGTCGCCACGACGGACGATAAGTTTCCGGGCGGGCTAGAGCCACTAATGGACAAACTCAAGGCGGCGGGATTGGGCCTGGGTTTATGGATGAACCCGTTTAGCGGGCGCTACGAAAGTATTACGTCCTATCAGTCGTTCCGGGAGCAGCACCCCGAATGGGTGGCGAGTAACGGCGTTTGGATTTGCCCATTGAGCGGGGCGGGCCAGTATATCCACCAGCGCTTGCTGGAAATTGCCCGTAATTGGCCTTTGCAGGAGCTTTACTGGGATGGGGCAGACTGGAATTTAGCGGGCTGCGATTCTGCCGACAAGGGTTGGCGCACTCCCGCCGAAGAGCATGTTTTACGGATAAAATTCTTTGCCAATCTTTTGCAAGAGTTGCACGCTATCCGGCCCGATTTGCGGGTGGTAGTGTGGAGTGCGCCGGGCGATGTTCACTGGTTGAGCGTAGCCGACCAGTTACAGTTAAGCGATATTGATACGCCGCCGCTCGGCCCAAGCGAGCTGATTCGCCGCCAGCAGATTTACCACGCTTCTTTTCTGCGCCCTGCCTCGGCTATCTGGGGCGATTGGTACGGGCTGCAATATCGCCGTACCTGGGACGAAAGTTTGGGCTTACCCATGAACCAGTTGCAATACGCCGAAATCAGCCAGCTAGGGAACGGAGCGACCCAGGCGGGTGGTAGCTACGCCTTGCCCTATGCCCCGCCCGAATTAACCGAATTTGTCGCCAGAATGTTTGCCTTCCGCAAACGCTTCGCCAGCTATTTCAATACTTACCAGCATATTTTAGGCTTCCCGGACGGACAAAATATAGACGGCGAAGCGCATGTAGTGAATGGCAAAGGTTTTATTCTGCTCTACAATCCGAGCCAGGCCGAGCAAACCATCAATCTGCCGCTCTACGAGCCGGAACTGGAACTAAAAGCGGGCCAGACCTACAATCTGAGCGATTGGAGTAGCTTCGACACCAGTACCGAACTAGGCAAGGCCCAGCCAAACGAGACCGTTCCCGTCACCGTCCCGCCTCTCGGCTGGCGCATCATCGGCCTGAATTTGCCCGTGACAGGTGGGAACTAAGAATGTTCAGAAATTGCACACACTGGCAGGTGTCTTTAACCTATTGAATTAGCTTACCGCGATAACCGCCGCCGCTATTACGCACCATAAAAAAATGGCGTTAAGAATTTCACGGCGCGAATATTCAATTTTACGTCCGCGCGGTTTTTGACCGGGAATGTGTGGCTCAATAATTTGCCACTCGGTATCGCTTACATCGGTGGTGTAAGCGGCCCTAGTTCTAATATTATTATTCATAAGCCTAATTTTACCACTTTTGGGTGGTGTTGCCTCAATTATTAGACACCCTCTTACGAATTAACGACTTTGCCACCGCTCTGGAAAATTTGCTTGGAAATGCCTGGCTTCGCGCTAATAGGGCATTTTACCCATTGGGGTTTTTAACTTGCCTGAATAAATAGGTAGTTTTATAGATGCGCTAACGCTCAAGGTATGTTAATTAATAAGAGGTATTTTGAATGTCTATTTTGGCAATCAGCCTTTTTGGGTGAGTGTCAGCTTTTTACAAAACCCGGACGTGAACGTCCCGGCTAAAAATAAATGAGCCGAAATTTTTGGCCCGGACGTTCACGTCCGGGTTGGCTTAATCCTAGTGCAAAAAATTGACGCGCAACCGGTTTTACCATACTTGACAAAGAGATGCGAATAAGTTATTCTGGATAAACCAGATATACTTTATAGAGAAAACACGGTTGATTGCTTGCCTACTCAAAAATAAGAGTTTTCGGTTGAGTGAGTGGCAAGCAATCGAGTGTACTAAGTACCTATGCTTTTTGGTTAATCAGCGTAAGCCAGATAGCAAAGATAATGCCTCGCGGCCTTAGTCCATGAAAGCCCGTGTTTGCCTATGCAGCTTCTTGTTCACTTTTAAATAGTTCACTTTATTTAAGAAAGAGGTGACTTTCCATGGTGATCGAAAACAGACGGCAGACCGGTTTTGAAACCTTAGCTCTGCACGGCGGCCAGAAGGCCGACCCGACGACCAATGCCCGCGCCGTACCGATTTATCAAACCACTTCCTATCTTTTCAACGATACCGACCACGCCGCTAACTTGTTTGGCCTCAAAGAATTTGGGAATATCTATACCCGAATTATGAACCCGACCACCGACGTACTGGAGCAGCGCGTTAATTTGCTGGAAGGTGGCGTTGGCGCATTGGCTACCGCCAGTGGACAGTCGGCAGAGTTTCTGGCAATCTTTAATATCTTGAATGCCGGAGACGAACTGGTTTCTTCGGCCAGTCTTTACGGTGGTACTTACAATTTGTTCCACCATACCCTGCCCAAGATGGGTATTTCGACCAAGTTTGTAGACCCGAAAGACCCGGAGAATTTCCGTAAAGCCATCGGGCCAAAAACGCGGGCGATTTTCGCCGAGACGGTGGGCAATCCCAAGCTCGATACGCTGGATATTGAAGCCGTTGCCAATATCGCTCACGAGAACGGTATTCCGCTATTGATTGACAACACTTTGCCCAGCCCGTATTTGGTGCAACCGCTCAAGTGGGGCGCAGACGTGGTGATTCATTCGGCTACCAAGTTTATTGGCGGACACGGCACCAGCATCGGCGGTCTTATTATAGATGGCGGCAAATTCGATTACGGCAACGGCAAGTTTCCGGGCTTTTCCGAGCCGGATGAAAGCTATCACGGCCTGAAGTATACCGACCTGGGCAACCTGGCCTATATACTGAAGGCGCGGGTACAGCTTTTGCGCGATTTAGGGCCATCCATGAGTCCCTTCAACAGCTTCCTGTTCTTACAAGGTCTGGAAACCCTGCCACTCCGCATGGAACGGCATAGCGCCAACGCTTTGAAGGTAGCCCAGTTCCTGGAAGGACATTCCAAAGTTTCCTGGGTTAATTACCCTGGCCTGGAAAGCCATCCTTCCTATAAACTGGCCCGAAAATACCACGAAGACCGGGGCTACGGTGCGATACTCGGCTTTGGAATTAAGGGCGGACTGGAAGCCGGACGCAATTTTATCAATCACTTGACCCTTTTCTCGCTGCTGGCAAACGTTGGTGACGCAAAATCGCTGGTAATTCATCCGGCCAGTACTACTCACTCTCAGTTGACGGCAGATGAGCAAATCGCAACGGGCGTAACGCCGGATTACGTGCGGCTTTCTGTGGGCATCGAAACTGCCGACGATATTATTGCCGATTTGGATGAGGCGTTGAGCAAGGTCTAGTAAATGCAAACAGAAAATGCGAGTAGTTTCTACTTGTATTGGCCTTATTTCACAACAGTAACGACTCAGAAAAGCTAAACAGCCTGGTTTAGAAAAGTAATTGGAGGCCGACTACTTTGTCGGCCTTCTTCTTATTCAGGTTGATTTAAGCGGGCGCTACTGTTAAGATAAGCTTATAAGAAGTTTGCAGAAAATGTCCATTTAGATAAAATTTATTGCTAAAGTTAAAAACACGATGAAACTAAAAGAAAGTCCATTAGGAATAGTTGATACTGAATATTTTATATTTGGAAATAGGACTAACGAAAATGACGAACTGCTATTAGATAACGGGCAAAAATTTGGGCCAGTTACAGTCGCTTATCAGACTTACGGTAAGCTAAACAAGCAGAAGAATAATGCTATTTTAATTTGCCATGCCCTGACCGGCGATGCACACGTTGCTGGCATCCATGCCGAAGACGGGCGGGTAGGTTGGTGGGAGATTATGGTTGGGCCGGGCAAAGCCTTTGATACCAATAAATATTTTATTGTTTGCTCAAATGTTTTAGCCGGTTGCAAAGGTACTACCGGGCCTTCCTCGCTCAATCCGGCAAGCGGTGAACCTTACGCCCTGAACTTTCCCGTAATTACCATAGAAGATATGGTGCGAATACAATATCGCTTACTAAACTATTTGGGCATCCGAAAGTTACTGACGGTGGTTGGTGGCTCGATGGGCGGAATGCAGGCTCTAAGTTGGGCGGCCCAATACCCCGATATGGTCGCCTCGGTTATTCCAGTTGCTACCGCTCCTGCTCTGACCGCGCAAGGCATCGCCTGGAATGAGATTGGTCGCCGGGCAATTATGGCGGACGCAAACTGGGATGGCGGCTATTATTATGCACCAGGCCATCCGCGCCCCGAAGCGGGCCTGGCGGTTGCTCGAATGGTTGGGCATATTACTTATTTATCCGAGCCTTCGATGGAGTTGAAGTTTGGACGAAGATTACAGGACAATAGTCAATATCAGTATGGCTTTGAGCCAGAATTTCAGGTGGAAAGTTATTTGCAGCACCAGGGCGAAATTTTTAACAATCGCTTTGATGCCAACTCCTACCTTTATATAACACGGGCGATGGACTATTTCGATTTTACCCAGGGTACGGGCGATTTAGCCAAAGCTTTCCAGGCTACAACGGCCCGCTACTTGTTAATTTCGTTTTCCAGCGATTGGCTTTACCCGCCGAGCCAATCGGAGCTAATGTACCAGGCGCTAAAATCAAATCGGCAGCCAGTCGAATATTTTAAGCTGACTTCTATTCATGGGCATGATTCGTTTTTATTGGAAGCCGACCAGCAAACGCCGATAATCGCAAAATTTCTGGCCGAGCTTTCCCAGATGCAAATAGATAATTAAATGAGTAAGCGCATCAGCCAAAGTCGCTAAATACATTGCTAAATAGCCTCGACATCTACTAAGGTTGGACAAAACTCAGGTTAATGACTTCTTGTAAATAGAATCACGAAAATAATAAATACTTTTTAGAAGTTAGTCATACTTAACAAAAGTATAGTGACTGAAAAATTCCGCGCTCAATTTTGGAAAGACAATTTTTAGTATCGGTTTGAATTTAATTAAAGACATGAACTAAAAACATCTGAATTTAAACCGTAACATTTATTCTTATAGGACAATTTATCTATTGACAACTTAACAAAAAATATGATAAAATAAGCTAAACAATTTTACCAGTCTGTTCATAAGGATTAAAATTTCTTAGCACAATGGTAAATGAGTAAGTTACAATAACCATGCTATTTGAGGTTTATCAAACGGCTACTCCGTCTCAAGAAGACAAGGTAGTCGGAAGTTATTACATGCTAGAATAAGTTTCTTTCGAGGTTTTTTGATTTTAAAAAACTCTCTAAAAAGAAAAATTTAGCAAAGAATAACTTCAGGCTGTATGTATGCTGAGGGTAAAATGACAGATACTACAATTGAAACTGCTTCAACTTCCTCAACAGTTGAACGTCCCCGACGACGCGGGCGGCGTTCGCTGGCGGAGCTAAGAGCGGCACGCGGGGGTACACCCAGCAAGCCGTCGGCTAAAGTCAGCGCTGAGAAGGTAGTTGCCAACAGCTTGGGGTCGCGTGTGCGCCTGGCCCGCAAGCGTTTAGGTCTGAGCCAACAAGAATTGGCCGGGCCACAATACGTCGCCAGTTATATTTCGGCAATCGAGCGAGATAAAATACACCCCAGCCTCAAAGCGTTGGAATTAATAGCCAAACGCCTGGGTGAGCCAGTGGAGTATTTTTTGTACGGTGGCTACGGTAGCGGCGCACTGCTGGATGGAGCAGGCGACGCAATGACCGAGGGCCGCAGTACTTCTTCGCCCGATACCAGCTTTACCAGCGCTATGCGCGATAAATTATTGGAAGCGCAATTGGTGGTAGAGCGGGCTTCGCACGTTGCCGGGGTGAAGGGGCAGCAAGAATTAGCTGAGGCCGCCCAAATGCTAACTTCGATTCCACGCCATCAGTTGAGTGAGTATGACCGGGCGCAGCTAGGTCGTTTGCTGGGTCAGCTTTACTTGCGCGACCAGGATGTGGAACAGGCTCGCACCGAACTGGAAGAAGCTTTGACTTTAGCCAGTAAAACTGGGCAGGTTAGTCTGGAAGTAGAAATTCGCTATATGCTTGGCAATGTACTTTTTGCACGTCGCCTCGCCGATCAAGCTTTGCCTTATCATCAGACTTGCCGCGAATTAATCGAAACTAATCCAGAAATGTTTACGCCGGATGTAAAATTGGCGGTGCTTACCGGGCTGGCGAACGACCATCTGGCCCTTAACCACAATAATCAGGCCGTCGAAACTTTTCAGGAAGCGTTAAAAACTGAAGAAGAGATTGAAAAGCCTGAAAATCGGGCCGACACTTTCTTCCATCTGGCGAACCTTTATCGTGAACGCGGTGATTTGGTGCGGTCACGCGCCTACGGTCAGGTGAGTTTGAGCCTTTACGAGCAGTTGAACCAGCGCCGCCAGGTGTTGCGCTTGAGCGCCAGCGTCGGCGAATTACTTGCCGGAATGGGTCAGGTAGCCGAGGCCGAGAAGGTTTTGACCAGAGCGGTACACGTTGGGCAAGCCGAGAATACACTGAGCGGCACCGATTTGGCGCTGACTTACACTTCGTTTGCGGCGTTGCGCTTGCAGCAGGGCCAACTGGACGAAGCCGGATCAATTAGCCAGAAGGCGATAGACGAAGCCCGCCGCGCCGGTGACCAACTGGCTGAGGGCAAAGCGTTGCAACTTTCTGCCGAGGTAAAAACCCGGCTAGACCAGCGCGACGAAGCTCGCCAGCTCTATCAAGAAGCTATCGGCATTTTAGAGCAGGTCAATATGCCCTATGTGCTGGGCGATGTCTATAAAGCTTATGGCGAGGCGCTAGAAAAATGGGGCGACTTTGCCAATGCAGTAGGCTTTCTTAAAAAAGCTTACGAATCCAAGCGTTAAATTTGATGTAGGCTTGGTGGCGGCTTACCACAAAAGTAAGTCCGTTAATCTTATTAGTGGGTATTGGGAAATACTTCTTGGGACAATGAAACACCGGGACAAACCTTATAGTTGGCTACCGATGCGGGGGCGGAGACTCCCGCCTTTTTTATTAGCGCTAAAAAAAGCTAAAACGCAGAAAAGGGCGGCTACTTAGTAGCCGCCCTTTTCCCTCACACCGATAGCACAGACTTTATTTGCATCCGCCTGTTTATTATTTTTCGCTTGCTTTCATTGTAGCACAGTAAAGTCAGTTATTTGGCCTTTTTGCTTGAACCTGAGAAAAGCACCATAGATTAATCGAATGATAAAGCGGTTACGTATCAATAATTGCAAGAGTTTCTTCTTTTTAATCCTTAAAAATAAAAAAGCCCGGTGGTCGAGTAGTCCACCGGGCCTTTCTTTATCTTGTAGGTGATTCCAGACCGCTCTTACTGAAGAAGGGGTCATCTTCCCAGGCAATTTCTTCGACTGGTTCGGGCGGCTTTTCGACAAATTCGAGCTTGAGAACGCCATCCTCATAATAATAACCGTCCAGGTCGCTTTGTAACAAAATGCGCGGTAGGTTGACAGTACGCTGTACCCGTCCGGCAGCCACGTTTATATCCGTCCCCAGGTGGGTGATATAAATCTCGTCTTGCTCATCTATAAAGGGCAGATAGACGCAGAGGCAACGGCGCGGTTGAGTTTGTTTGGGCGCATTTCGTCCATTGGAAGTGCCGGGCATATCTTCGACCCAAACCAGTTGTCGGTGGTAAAGTTTTGCCATAGGGTCGCAATCGGCAAACACACGAGCGCCCACACCCCGCAATTTCTCGACCCCGATAGGCTCTTCGTCTTCCAGAACCGAGTGAAAGATGGGCATGGGGTTGAAAGCTTCGTTGATGTCTTGCAAATATTTGGTTTGTAGCTCGACCCAGTAATCGAAGTAAGCGCCCAGCTTGCGGTTGTGCGGCAAAATCTTGTTTACAATCACTGAATCGAGGCGAATACCGTACAGGCTCAAGAAGGTATAGGCCCGCTTGGTTTCCATGATAGGCAATTTTTCGGGATTGAGAACCAGCCGGACGGATACATCGTTATTGACAATGAAGGAACTGAGGCCGTTCATCATCTCCATCAGCGAATTTACTTCCTTGAAAAATTCATCGTCGGGCGCGTTATTTTTGAAGGGCCGGACAAAATTGCTAAAGCCGCGATAAACCTTAAAGAAGTTTTTGCCGGTATTGCCGCCGATAATCATTTCGGGGTAAGCCAATAGCCGCAAGGTATTGCCGGTAGGGGCGGTATCTACGATAATGCAATCCCAGTTTCCGCTATTATATTCGAGTAGTAATCGGTTGAGCGAAAGAATTTCGTCCATACCGGGCTGGTTGCTGAGTTCGGCGGCGACGCTGCTATCTATGCCCCGTCCCTGGTAGGTATTGGCGACAAAGCGCTGGAAGCCACCCATATTTTTACGCATTTCGTAAATGGTATCTACTTCCAGGCCGAAAAGGTTTGGCGCAAGCGGGGTCAAATCGTCGCGGCTAATCGCCTGGCCCATTACGTCGGAGAGAGAGTGGGCCGGGTCACTTGACATAATAAGTACACGTTTGCCCTGTCCGGCAAGCAGACAAGCGGTTGCTGCACTGACGGTAGTTTTGCCAGTTCCACCTTTACCACTATAAATAATGACTCGTGTCGGCATATTCGCTAACCTTTTTGTGTATGAGCGTAATTTATTCCAGTAGGGGTTTGATATATCAAACCCCTACTGGAATAAATTACGCTCCGGCTGGGTTTGATTTATCAAACCCCTACCAGAATAAGCTCTTAATTAAAATGTACCTGCAAAACGCCATCTTTGAAACGAGCGCCTTTGGCATTGCGTTGGGCCAGGCTATGCGGCAAAAGCATATCGCGCTTGAAATTGCCAATCTCGACAATAAGCTCGTCGCCCTTTTTGGTCATAGTTACCTTGTCTACTTCGACATTGGGCAGCGGCATCCGCAACACATACTCGCCATCAATTTTGACAATTTCTTGTACCGCCCCCTTGAAGAAGATTTCGCCAGGGTCGCGCTGCTGGAAAATTAGCTGACCCAAATCCGCCAATGCTTCCGTACCAACTACTTCCTTCGCTTGCATCGGTACTTCAAAAATTGGCAACGGCGCGAAGGAGCGGAAGACTAATTCGCGATATTCCTGCTGCTGATGGCAGATATGGGCGAAGAAGGGGTCGTCACTGGTTTCCGGCAAAATCCGATTGGAGATAATTGCATCAATCGGGTAATTGAAGAGGCTAAGATAAGTGGCGGCGCGCTGGGCTTCTTTGACTACCATTTTTTCAGGATTGAGGACGATACGGTAAGAGGCAATCGCCGGATTGATAAAGACGCGGCGCATTTCTTCGACCTGCTCGGCCAGATGCGGAATAGCCTCGAAAATGTTGGCTTTGGGCATAAGCGGCTTGATAAAAGGCTTGGCAAGCTTGAGGGTGCGGTCATGCCACGAGCCTACCCGGTCAGCGTACCATTTGAACATTTCGGGCATACTGAGCAGCCGCACCGTTTCGCCAGTCGGCGCAGCATCTATCACCACATGGTCAAAGTTGCCACTGCAAGCGTGTTTCCAGATTTGCAGCAGGCTAATGATTTCATCCATGCCGGGAAGCAAGGCCAGTTCTTCGGCTACTACGTCGCTTGCGCCCTTTTTTTTCAAGATGGCAGCAAAATAACCTTCCAGCTTTGTCCAGTTGTTGCGTACTTCGTCCAGGACGTTAATTTCTTGCGCCCACAAATTTTCGGCCACCGCAACAGGCGAAGATTTGAGCGGCACATTCAAGGCATCCGCCAGCGAGTGCGCTGTATCGGTACTGACCACCAGTGTTCGCGAACCTTGTTGGGCCAGGCGCACGGCAGTCGCTGCCGAGATAGTGGTCTTGCCTACCCCGCCTTTGCCTACGTAAAGTATTATCCGCATAGAATTGCCTCCGTTGCTTGTGGCTTTTATTCAAAAATTCGCCAGCGCAAAGCAGTTGTAAAGGGAGCTTTAATTCCAGGTTTAAGTAGTGAAGAAACTGACAGCACAGCCGCCGATGATTGCATTATACGTCTGGCATGGGATGGGGGTCTGTAGTGTTTACTACGTACTACCTTTTTCCTTAGCATTATCACTAGCCGAAAATGGAGGGCGCAGTTCCATAAGCGTCGAGTTAAGCGGTTGCCCTCGGATTGGTACTTCGGTGCGGCCCGCCTGCGAGTACCCACAGGGCAACCCTACGGGCCGAATTCGCAGGCTAACTACTACTACTCTACCTCGTTAGCCTTTTTCTTATTCTTAAGTTGATGCGTCTGGGGCATAGCCAACTCTTACAGCCGAATAATCACTCCTGGGCCAATTCTTGCTAAAAAAATTGATGGGAATTGGCAGGGGTCGGCTCTGCCGAAAATCTATATCTGTTAATGAAGGAGATTAATTTAAAATGGCTATGCCACAAGAAGCGAATAAATTGAACGGGCTGCGCGTTGCTATTTTGCTAACGGACGACTTTGAGCAGGTCGAAATGACCGAACCGCGCAAAGCGCTGGAACAGGCCGGAGCGCAAACCCAAATTATTTCGGTCAAGCCGGGGCAAGTAACGGGCATGAACCACGATGTGAAGGCCGATAGCTTTAAGGTTGATATGACGCTGGAACAGGCCAAACCAGATGATTTTGACGCGGTACTTTTGCCGGGCGGTGCTATCAACGCCGATACTTTGCGGGTCGAGCCGAAAGCTCAGGAGTTCATCCGGCGGATAAACGATACGGGCAAGCCGATAGCGATTATTTGCCATGCGCCCTGGCTGCTGGTATCACCCGGGCTAGTGAAGGGCCGCACTTTGACCAGCTATCATACTATTCAGGATGATATTCGCAACGCTGGTGGCACCTGGCAAGACCGTGAAGTGGTGCGTGACCGCAACTGGGTCACTAGCCGCCAGCCCGACGATATTCCAGCCTTCAATGAGGCGATGATTTCACTTTTTGCCGAGCAGCAATCGCAGCCCAAACTGGATGCTGCCACCCAGTCCCAGCTCCAAACTCAACCCTATAACCGGGCAGCTCAACAGTAGCCCACCGATTAACCGAAGTTAAGCTATAATTTGAGCAAAGATATATTGGTAGGGGTTGCCTATTGTGCCAGATCAAAAAGGGCGGGGAAACCCCGCCCCTACCGCAAATCAACCTAATATTCAGTTTTAGGATAATTGAGCAATTTCGGAGCGAAGTTTTGTATGAACGATACCCAACTCAGTAAAATGTTAGCCTACGTGTTGCGTCATGCTCCCTGGGAATATGAGCTTGAACTTGATGACGAAGGCTGGGTGCCGGTGGCGCAATTACTGGAAGGATTGCGTTCCGAGGCGGCTTTTCGTAACGTCACTCAGGCCGATTTAGAGAAAGTGGTCAACGGGCAGACCGTGAAGCGGCGTTACGAAATGGCTGGTGAGCGTATCCGCGCCTTGTACGGTCATTCTATCCCCGGCAAATTAAAGAAAACGCCCGGTCAGCCGCCCGAATTTCTGTATCACGGAACGGTCAGCCGAGCGATTGCCTCTATCCGGCAAAGCGGCCTTAAACCGATGAGCCGCCAGTATATCCATCTTTCGATAGATACGGCGATGGCTAAATTGGTCGGTTCGCGGCGAGGCAATGATGTAATAATTCTAAAGATTAAAGCCGGCGAAGCGGCGGCACACCAAGTGGCGTTTTACGAAGGCAACGAGCATGTCTGGCTGGCCGATGCCGTCGCGCCAGAATGGATTATTTTCCCCGAACAGGAACTTCTTAGTTAACAACTTTTATCACCATAAACTAATACTGAAACAGTGACTGCGCCGCTTTAGACGACCTGGATAAATGCGGAAGCTGCACATTCATGCTCTCGATGGTATGGGTGCGCTCCCTGGCAATAAAGAGTATTAAATACCTCTTGACAACCGCATTGAAATCAGCTATCATTTAGGCACCTAGTCTTAATTGCGAATCGCTATCGTTTAGTGCTTATGTAATCGTTTGATAGGCAGTAGATAAATTTACGACAAGAAAATTTTAGAAATCAACCTGAACTTAAGGAGGAGATTAGCATGTACCCTCATTTGGCAACCCAAAGCTGGAAAGCTTTATTAGTAGGATTACTCATGTTAGTAGGATTAGTTTTGGCAGCCTGCGGCGATACCACTGTTACTAACACAGCGCCAACCTCCGCCCCTACCGTCCGCACTACTGACGCTGTGTCAACTGCCCCGGCTGGTACTAACGTGGCACCGCTGGCTAATAAATTAAAAATGGTGGCAACTACTACCCAGGTGGGAGATTTTGTGAAGAACGTCGGGGGCAATCGGATTGAATTAACCACAATTCTAAAACCTAACGCCGACCCGCACGACTACGAACCAACCGCCGCCGATAATAAAGCCCTTGCTTCGGCCCAAATCGTCTTTACCAACGGGGTTGGCCTGGACGAGTGGTTGGACAAGCTGATTCAAAATAGTGGCACGAAAGCCAAAAAAGTTGTCACTTCCGATGGCCTCAAGCCGCGCCCCGGTGAGGGTGAGAAAGAAAAAGAAGGCGACCCGCATATCTGGTTTAGCGTGGATAATGTCAAAGTGATGGTGGACAATATTGCTGGCGGACTTGGCAGGCTGGATGCGGCAGGAGCTTCGGTCTATCAGGCGAACGCTACGGCGTACAAAGCTCAACTGGATAAACTGGATAGCGACATCAAAACCCAAATTGCGACTATCCCGGAAGCTGACCGCAAGATGGTGACAAACCACGATGCTTTCGGCTACTATCTTGAACGCTATGGTATCAAGTTTGTAGGTTCAGTTATACCATCTTTTGATAGCACCGCCGAACCAAGTGCTAAAGATTTGGCTGAGTTGGTATCTAAAATCAAGACCGAAAAAGTCAAGGCTATCTTTACCGAAAGTAGTTTGAACCCAAAACTGGAACAGCAAATCGCAAATCAGGCCGGAATCAAAATTTACTCCAACCTTTATGGCGATACGTTGGGCGAAGCCGGAAGCGATGGCGATACTTATCTTAAGATGATGCAGGCCAACACCAAAAGCATTGTGGCTGGCCTCGCCGGGAAGTAAGTTTGCTCTTATAAAGGAATTGAAAAATAGAAGGTGCTGCCCTTACCCGGCACACTTTCCAGCCACATCCGTCCGCCATGTTGGGCCACAATTTCCTGGCTGATATAAAGACCCAGCCCCAACCCTTCTACTTTACCAGTCGCGCCGGAACGACTACGGTAAAATCGCTCAAAAATACGCGCCTGGTCTTCAGGACTAATGCCGTAACCCTCATCGCGCACCCATACCACTGCTTCTACCGCGTCGGAGGTTGGCTCTAAGGGCCGTTTCTCTACCCCGACAATGACGTTGGTTTGAGCCGGGCTGTATTTGATAGCGTTGTTTACCAGATTGGTCAGAACCTGTTCCAGGCGGGCTTCATCAAAATCAGCAATTATAGCCTCCTGGCTGGTTTCTACGCTCAAGAAATGGTCGGGGAAGCTGCGTTGTTGCTGCTCCACCACACGTTGTGCCAAACTTACCACATTAGCTTCCCGATTGTAGCTCAGTTCGAGCTTTTTATTTTGGACGCGAGAGAAATCAACCAATTGCTTGAGCAGCCCTTCCATTCGGTCAAGCTGATAGACGGTAGTACCCAACACCTCTACATTTTTGCCGAGCGAGGCAATTAGTTCTTCCTGAGAGACGGACGGGTTCTCGATTTGACGAGAAAAACGGCGCTGCAAAAGCTGGACATAGCCTTTGGCGGCAGCCAGTGGGTTGCGTAATTCGTGCGTGGCAACCGATATAAACAAATCTTTGAGCTGGTTTAATTCTTCCTGAGTCTGAACCGCCTGTTGTACCTGCTGGTAAAGAACCGCATTATCCAGGCTGGCGGCGATGCGCCGCGCCAGTTCTTGCAGCAAAGGTACATCGGCTTCGGTATAGTATCCCGGCGTGGCGGAAGTAATGCCGATCATTCCAATTACTTTTCCGCGTACTATCAGAGAGGTACTTAGAACCGAACCTGCTCCCAGGCTACGGACAATCTCGCGGTGTTCTTTATTGGGAAAGATGTTTTCCAGATGCTCTTCTGAAACCTGGGAAAGCAGAAAGGGTTGACCAGTTTCTATCACTTTCAAAGAAACCGCTGGTGGGTTCGGATAGCGTTGGAGCATTTCCTCAAGCAATTGCTCTTTAGCAGGGTTGGCGTGGGCTACCCGTAGCAGTTCGGGCTGGTTATCTTTTTCAGTGAGAATTAACACACACCAATCTGCCAGAGCCGGAATAATCAGGCGGGCCAGGGTCGAAATAATTTCCTGGTAATCGAGCGAAGCGCCCAAAGACACGCTGGCATTCGCCAGAAAAGCCAGGCGCTTTTGTGCAATCTCGGCCTTTTCCCGTGCTTGTTTTTCGGCCTCGTACAGGCGGGTACGTTCGAGCGCCTGGGCGCATTGCTGGCCCAGCGTCAACATAAACTCCCGGTCTTGCTGGCTGAACAGCCGGAAGTCCTTGAAGTTCAAGCCCAATCCACCCAGCCTTCGCCCATCCACCACAAGCGGAATAGCGGCTAAACTGCCCGCTTCTACTTTACCAGCTAGTACCTGGACAGTAAGAGGGTAGTGCTGTATATTCTCTTCAAGGCTTTCAATGACTATTAATTCTCCATTACGTACTATATCGGAAATTGGCGTTGGCGTATCCAATGGAAAACGCTGCCAGCTTTGAACCAGTTCTTCAGGATAGCCGGTAGCACGCAACACTTCAAGTTCAGTACCAGATGGAGTTAATATGACTATCGAGCCAGCAAAGGCACCTAACGCGGCCACGCCTTGTGCCACTATTACCTCGGCAACCTGACCGGGGGTAAGCGCCTGGGCTAGTGCGGCAGTCACAGTTTGAAGCTGATTGGTACGCATTACCGCCTGTTCTGCCTTCTGGCGCAGGTCTTGTTCGCGAAGCAAAAGTTGAGTACGCTCTTCCTCGGTCTGTTTGAGCTGGGTTATGTTTCGGGCCGTACTCAACACGTATTCGACTTCCCCATCAGGCCCAAATTCGGGTACCAGCCGCGATTGATAAAATTGCCGCCCAGTACTGGAATCAAAGGTAAATTCCATAGTAGTTTCGCGCCTGGTTTCAAAGACTGAAAGCAGGTTTTCATCCCACAACTCACACAACTCGTCCGGCATCCCTAAATCACGGTTAGTTTTACCGATAAAGGTTTCAGGCGATATACCTGTAACCCGTTCTATCCCGCTATTAATATAGACGTGCTTAAGTTGACGGTTAACACGGGCAATTATATCGGGAGAATTTTCGGCCAGCGTTTCAAATTGTTGTTTGCGCCGCGCCAGTTCTTCTTCGGCCAGCTTACGCTCGGTAATATCAGTCGCTACCCCCGTACCCCGAACAGGCTGACCATCTTCGTCATAAAAAAACTCAAATCTGTCCTCGATCCAGTGGATCGAACCGTCCGGCCAAATAGAGCGGAAAGCAACCGTATATTTTTCGCCTGGTTTAAATTTGGCGGAGGTTACTTCCGGCATAACCTGCTGCTCTTTAGGGTAGAGCAGTTTTATAAAATCAGCGTGCGTACCCCCAAACTCTTCCGTAGATATGCCATAGACCGCCGCCATATTGCCATCCCAGCGAATTTTACCTGTCCGAATATCCCATTCCCAGATACCCATACGTCCAGCTTCCAGCGCCAACCTTAGCGAAGCCTCGCTTTTTTCTAACTCCTGCTGCCGTTCATCCAGTTGGCGCTGTAACTCAGCTTTTTTTATAGCGTTATCTACCGCCCAAAGTAAAGTTTGGGAGTTAAGCTTGTTTTTGCTGAGATAGTCGGATGCCCCGCTTTTTAGGGCTTGTACTGCTAACTGCTCATCACCATTTTCACTTAGAAGTATCACAGGAAGTGTGTTGTCACTAATTTCGGTCAGGATATTCAAAAATTCCAGGCCATTCATGTCCGATAGCTTATAATCCAGCAGCACACAATCCAGTTGGAGATTCTTTAGTTGGGCCAGCCCTTTTTCGCCCAGGGCTTCTTCCCAAAAGATATAAGCATTGCTGCTATCCTGCTTTAGATAACTCTGAAGAACTTCCCGTTCTTTGGGGCTGTCTTCGACTATCAAAATTTTGCGGGGTTGCTCAACAGTCACGTTTATACCACTTTTGATTGGGCGATACCGCTTGATAGTCACTTTTACTTCCCTCCTGCTGGAATGATGGGCGCTACTCCGACCTGCTAGTGCTGGAAAAATTCGGATTTATTAAAAAACCTTTTAAGTTAGTTAACCGATTACATAGCGGAAAATCGCTTCAAAATATTTTCCGATTACCAATGTGTTGTCGCGCACATAAAAATAACTGGAGCAGTTATAGCGGTCTCAGCAATATTTATACCACAGAAGGTGGATGATAAATTGAATAAACCAATTTCGATGCTTGTCTCAGCCGGGTTAAATGTGCAATTTACTCAAAAAGATAGTATATCGGTCAAAAACAGGCGTGGCTATTTCAGGTAATTTTACTAAAGCTATATGCCACTACCGTTTTAAAACCAATGTCCCAAATACATCCAACTTTGTAGCCGAGTGCAAAACAGAATGTATTTATACTATACTAAGTTTAGCCGAAATGCAATACTAATTAGGCAATTCCAGTGAGGCAAAAAGACTTAATCGCTGGATAATTTTTGCCTCGCGCTAGTTCTATTGCACGTTTTTCAATAGAAAAAGAGGTTAATTATACTCGTCTCTGACCTCCTGCTTCAGGTCAAAACCAGCGAGTATAATTAACCTCTACCACAATATTTCCAAACTTTGTTTTACAACAACCTGTACTAAGGTAATTTAATAGCCAGCAAACTGACCACATAATCGGCGGGATTGACTTCCTCGGTTTTGAAGTTGCCAGAGCCGAGGTTGTACTGGATACGGTTAGGCTTAATGTCAACCATAGTCAAAGAATAATTGTCGAAAAGCTTTTTGCTCTTGCCGTTATAAGCCTCGCTGTTAGCCAATTGAAAATTACCTACTGCCTGACCGTTTTTGGATACGGCTACTTCAATTACCGCTGGCCCCGCCACATTGCAGGCGGTGTAAACATTTTGTTCGGGACTGGCCGGGCAGCGCTCGTCTTTTACCACTCGCAAAAATTTAACCTCAAAATTGTCGGGTGTAATAGTAGCCGATTGATTGATTTTCAGGTCGAAAGGAGTGCTGGCAGTGGCCTTGATTACCTCACCAGAACTGACAACCTTAGTTAACAGGAAGCTCAACACATAATCTTCCGGCTTGATGTCATTGATTTTAGCGTCGCTGCCGCCATAATTAGCGTAAAAGCGGGTCGGTTCGGCCTTGAGCAAAGTCAGGGCGTAATCCTCGAAAACTTTTTTATCTTTATTCCTGGTAGCCTCGATATTATTGAGGGCAAACGTACCAACAGGCTTGCCGTTCTTGGATACGCTTACGTCGGCAACAATTTGTCCCGACCAGGCACAATTCACATTAGTAGGGCAGCGCGAATCTTCCAGTACTCTCAGAAACTTGATTTCCACATTTTCCGATTCTATTAGGGCCGCCTGGTTAATTTTCAGCTCAAAGGGCGTACCCAACACTGGCTTACCCGTCGCTTTAGGACTGGCTTTGGGCGTAGCAGTCAACGGAATATTGACATTGGGAGTGGCTGTACCGACAATAGCAGTGACCGGGGTAGTCGTACTTGCTGCCGTAGCCGCCGGGCCAGTTGCAGGAGTAGTGGGCGCTATAGTGGCGGTTGCAACGGGTGCAACGGTAGCGGGAACGTTAGTAGAGAGGGCATCGCCACAGGCCGCCAGCAGGGTTAGCAGCACTAAACTACTGGTCAGTGCCAGCCAGCCTTTCATAGAGGTGAACCCGGTTTTGGTCGTTGTTTTCACAAAAGCTCCTTTTCGTCCTTCAAAATACTATAACTATAATCTCGTCGAGGTTGGTGCCTCTTCCCTTATAATAACGCCAATCCTCCGCTAAAAATTACAGCGAATTGAAATTGGTTTTTGAATATTTCTTCTGGTTATATTATAGACCGGGATTTGGGCAAATGTAAGGGCTACAGAATTTCCGATTTGCGGGATGGCGGGGCAGATGTAGCTACCATTTGTTTCCCGATTTCAATAAAGCCACTTTAGTGCGGGTAAAGCGGCCTGTCCTTTAGTACAGGAAAAAGACTGACCGCCCGTGCGAAGCGCAAAGGTGGCTCTTTTGATATATTTAACTGGTAAATTGCTGATTAAAGAGCGCTAGGATGGGTAGCGATTCAATCGGGTGGATATTAAACTCGCCGTTATCGTATAATATTGAGAGGATAAATGCAAAGGCGCTTTTGAAGAGAGGACGATATTATGACTACGAATATAGTAAGACAGACCGCCTTGATTACCGGGGCATCGCGGGGATTGGGCCTGGCGCTGGCCCGCGAATTGGCCCGGCTTGGCTGGACTTTAATTATAGATGCACGGGGCGCGGCAGCGCTGGAAGCGGTACGGGCTGAATTAGCCGATTTGACCAGAGTGATTGCAATTGGCGGGGATATAACCGAAGCAAACCATCGTCAGGCGCTGGCGGAAGCCGTGCAAACGGCGGGTGGCTTGAATCTGCTGGTGAACAATGCCAGTATTCTTGGCCCAAGTCCGCAACCCAATCTACTTGATTACCCGCTTGAAGTGCTGGAACAGGTTTATCGCACCAACGTAATTGCGCCGTTGGCGCTGGTTCAGGCGGTACGGGGCGACCTGAAAGCGGACGCGGTGATAATTAATGTTACTAGCGACGCGGGTGTCGAGGCTTATGGCGGGTGGGGCGGCTATGGTTCGAGCAAGGCGGCGCTGGAACAACTCTCGAATATTTTAGCCGCTGAAAATGCTGCGTGGCGGGTCTATTGGGTTGACCCCGGCGATATGCGAACCCAGATGCACCAGGAAGCTTTTCCAGGCGAGGATATTAGCGACCGCCCTTTGCCGGAAGAAAGTGTGCCGGGTTTTATCGAGCTAATTAACGGCAGCCGACCAAGCGGACGCTATGCCGCGCGAAGTTTGCAACCGCTAGAAGCTGAGGTTGGAAGCTGATGTTACCACAAACTTCTTTAAATTCGTTAAATTCGTTGAACGAAACATTGATGCTGATGTTAAATTCGGCTTCGCCAGATAATTCT
>JBBQXW010000013.1:0-51161 GCA_038209275.1 Chloroflexia bacterium
TGCCGCACGGCGAAATTGAGGCGGTTTTTACTATCTGTGAGGAAATCGGTTTGCTGGGCGCGAAGCATCTGGATGTAACCAGACTCAATTCTAAATATGGGCTGGTGTTGGATAGTGACGACGTGGGCTACCTGTTTACCCAGGCACCTGCCGCCGACCACATGGAATGGACAATTTACGGCCTGGAAGCGCACGCGGCAATGGCTCCCGAACGGGGTATCAGCGCCATCAAAATTGCGGGCGAGGCGCTGGCGAAAATGAAGCTGGGCAAAATTGATAATGAAACGGTTGCCAATATCGGCTTTATTCAGGGCGGTGGCCCAACCAACGTAGTACCGAATAAAGTAGTGCTTCGGGGTGAAGCCCGCAGCCTCAAAGAAGAAAAACTGGACGCTCAAACGCAGCACATGGACGAGTGCTTCCGCGAAGCCGCTGCCAAATATCAGGTAGAAATAGATGGCTCAATCCGCAAAGCTCGTGTCGAATCCCATATTGTGCGCGAGTACGATAAGCTGGACGTGGATGCAGATTCGGCCCTGGTCAAGCTGGTAATCCAGGCCGCCCTAAACTTGAAGCTGAACGTCGAGCCAATGCAAATGCTGGGCGGCTGCGATGCCAACGTTATCAATGGCAAAGGACTACAGTGCGCTAACCTGGGAACGGGAATGAGGGCGATTCACACCGTCAACGAATGGCTCGATTTGCGCGATTTATATACTTCCGCCAGCATTGTGCTGGAAATCGTGCGGCTCAATGCTGCCGGAGTAGCCGCCGCATGACCGAGAATTTGCCAACAAGCTTTAGCTTCAAGGAGAATGTGCTGGTTCCCTGTGTGGTCAGCACATTTTTTGGGCTGGCGGCGGCGGTGGTCGCGCTGGCCTGTTTGCTCAAAGTGGGCGAGAATTTTTTCTGGCTCATTCCCGGTGTGGCGGCGGCGGCGCTGACCGTGACGCTGCTGCTATTTGCCTTTAATTCGTTGCGCTTCCGTCAAGTAGTAACGATAAGTCCGCAAACTATTACCAGCCGCAGCCTCGCATACGGCAGCATCGAAATTCCCTGGCGCGACGTGACAAAGATAAGCCGAGAAGACATGAAGGGCGAAAACATGCGGCGCAGTATGCCCGGCCTGGAAATGATGCTTGCAATGTACATTAATTTGCCGCTGGTTAGCGGCGGCGAACAAAAAGCTATTATTTTGATTGAAGCTGAAGGGGCAAACGAGCGTCGCATTGCCCTCCGTTCCCATCTGCTCTACCCGCACCGCCTCGAACAGTTGCGCCTCGCTGCCGAACGTTACGCCCCCGATTCGAGCCAGGGCATGAAAATGCTTCGGCTAAACGTGAACAATTAGGACGGTTGGTTATTTTGTTTTTGATTTTTTGCAAAAAATCAAAAACAAAATAACCAGCGAAAAGCCCCTGGCTTTGGAGAAATTTTTCGCGAAAATTTCCTCAAAGATAAGAGAAAAACGAAAATCCTAATAATTAAAATAACTGGAAAGAGAGAAAATAGATGGCTGATATGCGTCGGCTGGGAAAGACTGGCATCGAAGTATCCGCGCTGGGTGTCGGAGTCTGGTCGTGGGGCGATAGAGGTTTTTGGCAGTACGGCACGAATTACGGACGTGATGACGTGAACGCTGCCTACAATGCCTGTCTGGACGAAGGTTTGAATTTCTTTGATACCGCCGAAATTTACGGTGGCGGCGAATCGGAGCGTCTTTTGGGCGAATGTGTGCGTAGCGTTGGCAAACCCGTCGTAATCGCCAGCAAATTTGCGCCGCTCCCTTTCCGCATCACCGCTAATTCTCTTTTCGGGGCGCTGGAAGCCAGTTTGATGCGGCTCGGCATTACCAAACTTGACCTCTACCAGATTCACTGGCCCTACAGTCTGCTTTTGATTAACGATTTGATGGATGTGCTGGCCCAGGCGGTTAAATCGGGCAAGGTGCGCTCAGTCGGGGTTAGCAATTATACCGCCGACCAGATGCGCCGGGCGCACAAACGCCTGTCCCGCTACGGCATCCCGCTTGCCTCCAATCAGGTACATTACAGTTTGCTCAAGCGTTCGCCTGAAGTGAACGGTGTGCTGGATGCCTGCCGCGAACTTGATGTAGCCCTTATCGCTTATAGTCCGCTTGAGCAGGGCATTTTGACCGGGAAATATGCCACCGGGCAGGCGACTCCGGCAGGGCCACGCGCCCTTGCTCCTGCTTTCTGGCAAGCGCGCCAGAGCCAGTACAAGCCGTTGTTAACGGTTTTGCAGCGCATTGCCAACGAGCGCGAGAAAACCTCCGCCCAGGTTGCCCTAAACTGGTTGCTATGTCGCGATGAACTGGTTATTCCTATTCCCGGTGCGAAAAACGAGCGGCAAGCGCGTCAAAATGCCGGGGCGCTCAACTGGCGCTTGAACGAACAAGAAATCAACCAGATTGACCAGGCTTCGCGCCCCTGGAAGAAGTAGGAGTTTTGAATTTTGAATTTTGAATTTTGAATTTTGAATTTTGAATTATAAAGACCGCCTGGGAAAGAAGTATAAGTACTAAAGTAAGGCAGCAAACGATTGACCTCAGCCGGGAGTATTCGGCGGAGGAACTGGCCTTTTTGGAGGACGATGGCAATCGTTATGAACTGATTGAAGGAAGGTTGGTTATGACACCACTGCCTGCTAGCAGGCATGGTTCGGTTAGCGACAGGCTGCTGATTAAAATGGGTGTTTTTCTGGAGAACAATTCAGGAATAGGGGCGGTCTGGTCGCACACTGGCTTTAACATCGGTAAAAAGCCCAACGGCAAAGATAATGTACTTGAGCCTGATTTGGGATTTATTGTAGCTAACCGTCTTCCTCCCGCCGATTTTGCCGACTACCTGCCTTATTCTGACCTGGCAGTTGAAGTCTGGTCAAAAGATAGTGATTTAGATGGCACGGCCCGAATTAAAAAGGCCAGGGAGAAACTTCAACTTTACTTAAAGACTGGAACTGGGGCATCAACCCTGAAAAGAAAGAAGTCGAGGTTTATTATCAGGAGCAGACCCGCCTGACACGGGTGCTAAAGCTGGAAGATGAACTGGACGGCGAAGATATAATTCCTGGTTTCAAGATGGCAGTGAAGGCACTTTTCTAATTCCAGGGCGGTTACAAAGTCCGTTTTCCAAGTGTAGGAGGGGGCTACGCCCTCGATTTGTAAGATTAGGGAAAATCCATTGGCGGAGCAATGTCCTACAAATTTGAAACTTTGCAACTGCCCTATCTCTAATTCGGACTGACTTGATTATTGTATTGAAGTAGTGTTAAAATAGCGGCAATAAGTGTATGGCTACCTTTTGACATAATTGGGTAGTATGGTTGTAACAAAAAGCGGCACAGATTGTTATATCATAAGAATTGAATTGTTCGTTTTTTGAGGCGAACAGTCTATTAAGCTGATTCTTTTTCTAAACAAAGCAGAATTGGTGGTTTCAAAGTAGAGACGGGACACATAAATATGATAGACGATTATCCTAAACAGATTGAACTAACTAACCGCTATCGGGCTGTGTTGCGGATTGCCACTCGTGAAGATGAGCCTCGCTTATTGCTTTTCTTTAGTTCGATAGCCGAAAACGAGCGCAATTTCTTGCGCTACGATATAACCGACAGTGATACCCTGCAAGGCTGGTTTGCCGGGCCGCGCTGGGAAGATGCGTTTCCGTTGATAGCCGAAGTAAATAACCGCATTGTGGGCGTTGGCGTGTTGCGGGGCTATCGTACCCCCTGGATTGCTCACGCGGGCGATTTCTGGATGATTGTTTCGCCGCACCTGCGCGGCACGGGCCTGGGTCGCATTCTGGCGAACGAAATGTTTGGTCTGGCGGCGGAACTCGGCATCGAAAAAATTTCAGTTGAGGTGCGGGCCGACCATCTGGCGGCTATAAAAATCTTCCGACAGATGGGCTATTCCCACGAAGGGGTGCTGACCAACTATATCAAAGACCAGGACGGGCAAACTCACGATCTGGTAATTATGGCCTGCAATATTCGGGAATATTTCCAGCGGCTCAAGGATACCCGGCAAGGCACTACCAGTAAATTGCGCGATTGGTCGCTTAGTTTCTGATTTTGATTCAGAACTTTCGCTACTACTTTTAAGGTGGCAAGCGAAAGTTGTGTGATTTTTAGTTTAATACATGTTGCTTAAAACAGGTGTAGCAAAGCTGACGAGCTGGGATTGGCCTTTTTTGGCCCTACTTGGTCTAGGCAGTGGGTTGCGCCTGTTTTGGTTAGATAACCAGAGCCTGTGGTACGATGAGCTTTTTCAACGCTGGGTTGCCCGTTTTTCGCTACCCCAACTTTTTGAACAGGTGGCGGCGGATGGACAAACTCCGCCCCTGTCTTACCTCGTGACTTACGGCTGGTCACGGCTGCTCGACTGGCTGTGGCCTGGGCTACTCTCCGCTCATCCCGAATTTTTTCTCCGTCTACCTTCGGTCATCTTTTCTATTTTGCTGTTGCTGGTGATTTATCGTCTCGGCTATCGCTTGTTCGGGCGCGGCGTGGCGTTGATGGCATTGGGGCTGTGCGCGATTAACCCGCTCCTGGTTGACTATGGGCAGGAAGCGCGGGCCTATTCGCTGGCGCTGCTACTGGTGGCACTCTCATTCCTGATTTTCCTGCAACTGCAAACCATACCGGGTTTTGAAAGGGCGTGGTTATTCAAGCGAGTTAGGCGAATGCAATTAGCCCCTACAAATGATTGCTACCCTTTAACACCTACTTCCTGGCATCTCTGGTTACTTTACATAATTATTTCAGTTGCAGCGATTTACACTCATTACTACACCGCTTATGCGCTGCTGGCCCAATCGGGATTTTTTTTGGCGGGCTGGTGGTCGCGACGAAATCGCCTGGAACTGGCTCGGTGGGTGGGAATACAGATGATAATTGGGCTGAGTTTTTTGCCCTGGTTCTTTGTCTGGCTGGGGGTAGTAGGCCACACTTCGTCGCAGCTTACCTTGCCACCGAATGAACCGTTGAGTCTGGCCCGTAGCAGCATCGGCTGGTTGGGGTTGGGCAACGTCGAAATCTCGCCGCGCTTCGCCTTCAATCAGGCAAACGACTGGCCTGCTACCTTGCTGTTTGTCTCCGGGCTACTGGTGGTCGGGCTGGGAACATGGCTAAGTCTTTCTCAAAAGAAGGGCTACCAGTGGGCGGTAGTGCTGATCTGGTTTGTTTGCGCTACTTTTGGCCCGGTAGCTGGCGGTCAAATTGTGCGGTTGGCAACCTCTCCCCGCTACGCCATCCAGGGCGCACCGCCCCTTATGCTGCTACTCGCCATTACCCTAAATCTGATCCTGACTAATAATCGCAATACCCTTCCAAAAGCCCTAAAATCTCTGTGGGAGCGAGCTTCCGCTCGCGATTTTCCCGGTGCAACCACAAATTGCGAGCGGAAGCTCGCTCCCACAGATGGTAATTTGAATAGTAATATTTATTTGAATAGAGTTAAATTCAATCGTCAATCGTCAATCGTCAATCGTCAATTCAGAAGAGCGGTTGGAAGGACAGTCGCCGCATTGTGGATAGGTCTCATGCTCTGGGGCTTGGGAAATTATTATTTTGGGGCTGATTATGCTCGGAGCGATTGGCGGGGAGTAATCATTACCGTAAAGAATGAGGCTCAAGCGGGCGATGTGTTGCTAGGTTTCCCTTACCATCATTTTGAGGTAGCGCAGGATTTGTATTTGCACGGCAGTGAGTGGCCTATGGGGGCGGGTGGTTGGAGCTACGAGAAAAGTGGCGCGCTTTATTTTCCGGGGCAACGTTGGGGTGGTTACGCCGATTTTAACCAACCTCAAACCGCCCCTTCGCCCGACCTGACCAGCGACCTGGCCCGTTTGGTGCAGCCTTACCGTCGGGTCTGGCTGGTAGCCTACAATGATCCGACCAACGCCATTGTGCTGGATTGGCTCAAAGCCCATTATCGGGCCGTTGCACCGCGCTATTTTGGCCCGCACCAAAGTCTGGTTCTTTACCAGTTTGAGCCGCTTCTGAGTTCTTAAATGGAGAGCATTCTTTTGTGGAGGCCAGCTTTGCCATGGCACAGCAACTCTTTGTAGTAGCTTGCTCATTTTAAGCTTCGTTCGGCTTAGAGTGGCCCCCACAAAAGAATGCTCTCCAGTCGCTTCCAATGAAACAAATCCTCCGATACGGCCAGGGCGATCCGCGGGCCTATCGGCGAAAGCGCCGTGTAAGTCATCACGTAGCGCTGGAACGGTTCCACAAATGTGATGCGCGGATCTTCGCAGCCCCCACCACCGTCAGGCAGTTGCTCGTAATCAGCTGCGGGTTCAAGAGCTATGCCTAGTCGCTCCACTCCGCACGGATCACCGACCTCATTGAACTTAACGCGGGCAATGCCAATGCGCGAATAATTACCCTTCGCGACAAGCCGCGGAAAGAGATAGAGCTGACCATCAGGGCCGCGAACGGCAGCGGGATTGAGGGTGCCTTCGACCTCATGCGGATTGCCCGGTTCCGGTTCCATGAGCAACCCCAGGCGTTGCAATTGAAAGCCGCTCATCGAATTTCCTCCTCGCCAGGTTTGGTAGAGCGAGCATCAGCCAAACAAGCGATGATCGCTTCAATCACCCGTTTCGACTCATCAGGATCTCTGACCTGGATAGACAGAGCGCCTGCTTCTTTAGCCGGGTAATCGTTTCCACCAGGGAACAAGGCATCCCCGATAAAAATCATTTCCTGAATGGCAATGCCAAGCGTGTCTCGGAGTTTGCCAATCCCGTAGGCTTTGTCAATGCCCGGCTTGGTGACATCTATGGAGGTCGTTCCACCCAGGCGCACGGAAAACTCAGGGATAAGCTTATCAAGAAGTGCTTTTATCTTCTTCCGCTTGGTGAAATCATGGTCCCATTTTTTCTTTTCTTCGATGGGGGCCTGCTGCCCCAAGGCGGAGAAGGTAATCTGGCTCCCCCGATCTTCAATTTTCTCTCCCCAGACCTTTTCGACCTTGAAACCCGATGCTCCGAGCGCCTCTTTTAGAGAACTGATGATTTTCTCTTTTTCATCCGAGGTGAAATCTTCTGAATAGATCTTTTTCCAATCCCCTGCATATTGGTAGAACTTCGTTCCGCAGGTAGGAAGCAGCGAAAGATTCTTCAGGTTGTCGTCATAGGGGAGATTTGAGAGAACTTGCTTTTCGAATTGCGGCCAGTTACCACCGGATATGACAGCCACCTTCACGATACCTAGCAGAGCACCTAGCAATGTGACCATTTCGGCATCGAGAGAGGATTTGCTTTCAGCCAGCGTGCCGTCCAAGTCGAAGACAATGAGTTTCTTCATCACGTAATTCCTCGAAACACTGGTAGAACGGACGAACTATCAAACCTGAGAGCGGTCCATTCCTGGTGTCGCCACTAACACCCCCAAAGAAGTGGTTACAAGGTACACAAGGCTTGAAACGAGAGTCTTCAAGCACGGTTCTTAGGGGACGGGTGGCAGTAATGTCACCTGGCTACCCGGTGAGGAGTATCACTTGCTCCTAAAGGTGTAGCGGGTGCGTCCACCCACCCCATATTAGACAGGTTAAGCACAACCTTAGCCTAGCATAGGCTAGGCCATTGGGTCTTGGAGCGGGTCAATTTTTATTATGCCAGCCTCTATAGTAACGTCATATTTATGGAGGCGCCTGGAAGCCGGGCTACGCAGAACATAGCCGTTATGGTCAAATATGCGTATCGTGTTAATAATCCGGGGCTTTCCTAATTTTAGAAAAGCCGTTATAATATCGCAATGCTAGATCACTTTGAGCCTTCTCAAATCGAAGACGAAACTTTACGCAGCAGTTTATCGTGCTGGTCAATTTACTTGAGAAGGCTCTGAGCGAAAACATTCAGTTAAAAGACGAAAATGCCACCCTCAAAGACGAAATCACCAAATTGAAAGGGGGTCAAGGTCGTCCTCCCTTCGGTTCTACTAAAGCCAAAGCTAAGTCAAGTTTGAAGCCACTACCATCCTGTTTCGTCGCGCTAAATATTACTCTGCTAATGAGAGAATGACCTACACCGCTGCGCTGCCCACGGGCTAGGTCGGTCAATTTGGGCCAGGGGTAAAAACTTGGGTCTTAAACCCAATACCGCTCAAAAAATCGAGGGCGCAGCCCCCTCCTACACCGATTTTGCCCTTATTTGAACGGTATTGGGCTTAACTCGTGAGCAAGCGCTGTGCTGGCTGCACGAAATTCGTCATTACAAAAAACTGCGACCCCAGACTGCAAATGGCAAGAGATTTGAACAAAGTGATGTTTACCCGAAATTCGTCATTACAAAAAACTGCGACCCCAGACTGGCTACGCCAAGAAGCGCTACACCGGGTTTTTAGATAAGCTGTGGGAACTCTACCGCGATTTACTGGCTTACCGACTTAGTCCCTCGCCTAAAGAAGTCAAGCATTTAAGCAGCAGGTTTGACACGCTGTTTAAGACAGAAAGCGGCTACCAACAACTCGACGAGCGTAAGCATCTGACCTTTGCCAAGAAAGCGCGACTATTAGCCGTCTTAGAGCATCCTGAACTCTTGTTACACAACAATCCGGCAGACTGCCCGAATGAAATAGCACAGCTGAACATATTTGTTCTTTGAAACCTCGAACCTCATGCTACTGTTACTACAATTTTGCCGTTTTGTTGATTGGACTCCATATATTGGTGCGCTGCTACAATCTGGTCAAGGGTGAAAACTCGGTCTATTACTGGTTGCAGAGCGCAAGAGGCTAAATTCTCGTAAATGTAAGTTTTGGCTCGTTCCAGCATGGCTGGGTCGCCGACAATTTCCCACAAAGTATAGCCTCTAATACTTAACCCTTTTTTCATAGATGTTACCAGGGGAAAGGGCGTGGCTTCGGTAGAAAGTGAACCATAAAGATAAATAGTGCCACCTTTGGTTGCTGCCTCTGCCAGAGTTAGTACGCCTGGCCCTGAAACAGAGTCAAAGATTAATTTTACTCCCTTGCCCCCCGTTAGCTCCATGACCCGCGCTACCAGGTCTTCTTCCTCGGTTACAATAACATAATCCGCCCCACCTTCGAGCAGGTCGGCCTTTTTCTGATGGGTGCGGGTAGTAGCCAGAACGGTTGCGCCCAGGTTGCGCGTCACCTGAATTGCGGCTCGACCTACGCTGCTGCTGGCAGCAGTAATCAGCACATACTCGCCCGGTTGTACCGGGGTATATTCTAGAAAAGGCGCATAGGCAGTCAGATATTGTTGCCAGATGGCGGTAGCTTCTATCTTCGATAGATTCGCTGGGTATTTTGCCAGAGCAAAGGCCGGAACAAGGGCGGTTTCCCCATAAATCCCGTACTTTTGCATGTCAAAGCAGGGAATGGTAGTTACGTGGTCGCCTACCTGCCAGCCCTCCACCCCTGGCCCAACCACCTCGATAATCCCAACCGCTTCCTTACCCAAACGGGAAGGGAAACGGGCCGAAAGTAGAGGGTATTCGTCCTGGCGAAATTGCACTTCCGAGCGATTCAGCCCAAAAGCTTCTACCTTTAATCGCACTTCGCCTGTATCCGGCTCTTGTAACGGAATTTCCTCAATTTTTAATACTTCTGCCGGGCCGTTTTGATAAAAACGTACTACCTTTGGCATAGAATTGTCCTCACTGGTTTTTATAAAAGCTAAACCATTGCAAAGCCACCATTGACAGCAAGGCACTGCCCGGTAATATAGGCGGCCCGGTCAGAAGCTAGAAAGGCCACCGCGTCGGCGGCATCCTGGGGGCGGGTAAGTCGTCCCAAGCCCTGCCCCACTGGATATTGGCGCAACACCTTTTTAAGCGTTTCGTTAGTCTCGGCGGTGGCGCTTGCGGCTAACCAATCCGCCATCGGCGCCTCGTGACTGACTGCCGAGAGCGAAATGACATTGACGTTGATAGCGTGCGGGCCGACTTCGCGGGCCAGCGCTTTGGTAAAACCAAAAATTGCCGCCTTCGCCCCCGAATAAACCGCCAGACGCGCTTCCCCTACCCGGCCTGCATCGGAAATAATGCTGATAATTTTTCCGCTCTGGCGTTCCAGCATCGCGGGCAGCACGGCGTAGGAACAGTTCATACAGCCAAAATAGTTGAGATTCACGATTTTTTCCCAGAAAGCCGGGTCGGACTGGTAAAAATAGGGCGTACCCAGTTCACCCGTGCGCCGTTCCCTGATAATTCCGGCGTTGTTCACCAGAATATCCACCGGGCCAAGTTCCGCCACCGCCTGAGCTACCATCGACTCAACTAACGTCTTGTCAGTAATGTCAGCAGCCACCGGCAGCGCTACCCCTCCGGCTTCCTTGATTTCTTTAGCCACGTTGGTAGCTCTCTGCTCGTCCAAATCGTTGACGACTATTTTCGCGCCTTCGGCTGCCAGCGTCCTGGCTACCTGTCGTCCGACCCCCTGCCCCGCCCCGGTTACGAGGGCTACTTTTCCGCTCAATCCTAAATCCATCTCTCGGCCTCCTCTCGTTGGATAAATTTTGAATTTTGAGTTGTAAACCACAGATGAACACCGATAAACATAGATTAGTGCAGATAAATCAAACTCTATAAAATTCTCCGTGTCTCCGTGGTGAATTTTCTTCTCATGCAGAGTAATTATTTTTGGTTCGTACTGATTCAATAGAACTTTTTGAAACTACCGACCCTTGAAGACCGGAGAGCGCTTTTCGACAAAAGCTTGCATTCCTTCTTTGCGGTCTTCGGTATCGTTCAGGAGCGACCCGGCGTAAAGTTCAAATTCCAGGGCCGAATCGAGGTCGGTTTGCAACCCCTGGCTGATAGCGCGTTTGGCGAACTGAACCGCCAGGGGTGGTTGGGCGGCGATTTGCCGGGCCAGTTTTTGGGCTTCGTCCCGCAAATTGTCGGTGGCGACCAGCCGATTTACCAGCCCCAACCGATAAGCCTCGGCAGCCTCAATAAAATCTCCGGTGAAGATAAGCTCTTTGGCTTTAGCCTCGCCTAATAGTCGGGCCAGTCGCTGCGTCCCGCCGCCCAGTGGAATCGTTCCTAGCTTTACTTCGGGCAAGCCAAAGCGGGCGGTTTCGCTGGCTATTCTTAAATCGCAGAGTAGGGCGATTTCGCAGCCACCGCCCAGCGCCACGCCGTTTACGGCGGCAATGACTGGTTTGGAAAATTCCTCAATACGGCGGAAAAGCGCCAGAGTCTTTTTCTGCTGCCAGTACACTTCCGCTCCGTTCAGGGTTTGTCCGGCCCGCTCTTTGATGTCAGCCCCGGCGCAAAAGGCTTTGCCCGCGCCCGTTAGCACTACCGCTCGCACGTGAATATCGGGTTCGATTATTTCAAAAAAGAGTCGGGCTAAATCAGCTTTAAGCTGCGCGTTAATAGCGTTCATTCGGTCAGGCCGGTTCAGCGTAACCGTCGCCACTCCCTCTTCCACCCCATATAGCAATGTCTCGTATTCATCTCTCATCCCTCAATCCTCCGTTCTCGTTCCTCTGTCCTCATTCCTTTAAACCGTCAGGATATGCACCGAGCAAGCTCCACTTTCGAGGCCACTAACCCCGCCCCCGACGGTGTGCGCCAACCCAACTTTAGCGCCTGTAACCTGATAATCCTCAGCCTCGCCCCGAAGCTGCCAGAAAAGTTCGGCGATTTGAGCTACCCCGGTTGCACCTAGCGGATGGCCTCTTGCCAGTAACCCGCCCGAAGGAGAAACCGCTACGTCTCCCCCGATTTGGCTGCGACCCTCCTGCACAAAACGCCCGCCTTCGCCTTTGCCGCAAAAGCCTAAATCTTCATAGTGAATGATTTCGGCGATACTGAAAGGGTCGTGGGTCTCGCACACATCTACCTCTCGTGGCCCTATCCCCGCCAGTTCGTAAGCGCGGTTAGCCGCCCGAATACTCATTTCGGACTCGGTATCCACAATGCCATAACGGGTGCGTTTGCCCGAATTAATTACTGAAGCGGCGATTTCAACTGGTTTGCCAGTATATTGCCGGGCCACTCTTTCGGAGGCCAGAATCACGGCGGCAGCGCCATCCGAGTTGGGACAGCACATATTGCGAGTGAGCGGGTCGGCAATCATGGGTGAGTTCAAAACCTCTTCGACGCTCAAGGCTTTTTTAAGGTGGCAGCGTGGATTGAGCAAAGCGTTTCGGCGATTCTTGACGCTGACCAGCGCAATTTGTTCCAGGGTAGTCCCGTAAGTTTCCATGTGCATTCGGGCCATCATTGCAAAAGCGGCGGGCATCACCCGGCCCATGCTGCTATCGAGGTCGTCGGCTACAGTGGGCAGAAAACCGCCACCCGGCGTGCTTAACTTTTCCGCCCCCAGCGCAATGCCCAGGTCAGCCTGCCCCGATTTAATCATGGCGTAGACTCCAGCTACCGCACTCGCGCCACTGGCGCAGGCATTTTCTACATTAAAAATTGGCATTCCAGTCAGACCGATTTTCATCAGGGTTTTTTGACCAAAGCATGGCCCCTGATAAGCGTGTCCAGCAAAGGCCACTTCCAAATCACGCGGATTTATGCTACTGGCTTTAATTGCGTCCCAGGCGGCGCGGCGGGCCAGTTCGTGAACTTCGATTTCGGGCTGTGGGCCAAAGCTGGTCATACCTGCGCCGATTACATATACTCTGGTCATGCCTCCGCTCCTTTCGCCGATTCGGGCCGAGGCCGGAATTTAGGACCAAGCAGTGTGTTCCCCTTCTGGTCGCGCTTGACTCGACCAATTACCAGTTCCATCGCCATCCCGGTTTCCAGCTTGATGTCCTGCCAATCTTCAAGCTGGGCGATTAGACCTGGCCCGGCCTCAAGCTGAACTACCGCCAGGGCATAGGGCGAGTCGAAGCCGGGCAAGCCGCGCATTACCTTTGTAAAAGAAATCAGGTAGCCGCTACCGTCAAGCTCGCTTCTTTCGAGGGTATCTTCCTTCAGGTCTACCGGACAGATTATCTCGGCGGGAAAGAAGGTATTGCCGCACTCCCGGCAATAACTACCGATTAGCCTGGGTTTACCGTCCGGTGCTTCAGCCGCAACAAACAGTCCTTCCCGAATGGGAAATTCCGGCGGCTCCATTGCCGTTTTCGCTTCCGCCGTCATAGCTCCTCCTTCTACCTGCCTGAATTCGCTTATACCCGGTCTTGAAAATCGTGGTTATTCAAGATTTTTGGGCGAATGCAATTAGTCCCTACGATTAGTTGCCACCGTTTAAGGTGAGGTGTTATTGCTTATACACGACTTCGCGCTGCCGCTCCCCGCCTAGTTGAGAATGCAATTGCCAGTAGGTTTCGGCAATTTTGTCGGGGTCGAAATGGGTGCCGGGCCGCACAAAGCCCGCAATAGTAACGGTAGCCACCTGGATACCATCCGGCTCTAGTTCAGCTCCCAGACTGTAGGCCAGATTGCGGATACCAGCTTTGCCAATCGCCAGGGCCGCGTTTTGTGGGGAGGGATTAAGCGCCAGACCGCCCCCGGTAAAGAGAATCGTCCCCTGCTTTTTAGCCCGCATTGCCGGAATAACCTGTTGCGCTGCCACCAGCGCCCCGGTTACGTTTACCGCGAAGCTCGCCGTTAAATCTTCGGCCTTAAGCTCCGAGGGCTGACCGGGTTTGAACGCCGCCGTATTATAGACCAGCACTGCCGGGTCGCCCATTTGAGCTTTAATTCCATCAAAAGCGGTTCTTAAGGCCGCCAGGTCGGACGCATCCGCTTCAAATGCCTGGGCTTCTATGCCGGCCTGTTTTAGCTCTCCCACGAAACTTTCCAGTTTGGCGGCATTGCGCGCTACCAATGCCAGACGATACCCGCCCTGCCCGAAGCGCCGCGCAACCGCCAGCCCCATTCCTGGCCCTACTCCTACTACTGCACAAACTTCATGACTCACTGATTTTCTCCTTAATTTTTAAAAATTCACCACAGAGACACGGAGACACGGAGATTTATAAATTATAATGAACTTCTGTATATCCTGCGGTTAAATTTTATTTGTAGAACCTTCGCTTACCAGCTTAAAAGTAGTAGCGATTTCAATCGCTACTACTAAAGCGAAATCCCTGATTTGAAGAGATGTCGAAATTCCAGAAATGGCCCAAGCGGTATAATATCGAAATCCAGCCCGCCCGCCTCTACCATTGGCAAGGTGGCTAACGCTTTTTGCGCTTCTTCTACACTGGCACATTCCAGAATGACTACCGCCCCCGGCTTGTCCGTCCGAAAATACAACTCCCGAAAAGTGCCGGAAGCGTAAAGCTCCCAGGCTTGCGCGGCTTCGGCTATCCGATTAGGCGCGATTTGTTCAGTGGTTACTCCTTCAGGCCGCTTTGAAAGAGCCAGGATTTTCATAAGCTAATTCCTCCCTTCTTGCTTGTCTTTCTTCCTGAATTTTGACCTGGTTTAAAACTGGTTTGGAAAAGGTCTTGACAATATCTTTATATTACGGTAAAGTAAATATATTGTCAATAGCCAATTTTAGCAGGAGAAAAATTTAGATGGAAGAGCCTCGCATCGTGCGCCGGGAAAACCAGGAGTTACATTCTTTTCACGGTGAGGGCCGGATTCAGCGAATTATCTATCCTGATACCGTCGGTTCCCAAAAACTTTTTATCGGGGAGGCCAGGGTTGAGCCAGGTGCGGCTCCCCATGTTTTCCATCGTCATGGCATCGAAACTTCCGGCAATGTAGAAATAACTTACGCTCCCGATTTTGAAGAATTTTATTACATCGTGGAGGGGAGCGGAAGTATGCAATGGAAGACCGAAGACGGCACGTTGCAAGAGCAGCCCGTCAGCCAGGGAGACGCAATCTATATGCCGCCCGATACGCTGGAACACCGTATTTTTAATAATTCTAACGCGCTACTCCGGGTGCTTTATGGCGGCACGCCGCCCGCTAAAATTGTCAGAAAACAGGCCGAGTAGCTTTAAATATTAGTTTTTGATTTTTGCAAAAAATCAAAAACTAATAAGGATAGGATTTTCACTTTTCTTTAGCTTTTGAAAATTTTTAGCAAAAATTTTCAAAAGCTAAAGAACAAGCTTTAGTCTGAATGTAAATGAAAGTCCTGAAAGATAGAAAATTCCAGATTTTTGCCAAAACCAAAGGAAAAGCGAGATTCCTGCGAATAAAATAAAGTAAGGAGGAGGAGCTATGTCAAAGATGACGGCGGCCCAGGCGGTTGCCCACTTTCTAAAAAAGCTGGGGACTGAGCATTATTTCTTGTACAACGGTCACGCCAATTGGGGTTTACTGGATGCGCTTGAATACGAAGCTAAAATCAAGGGGATACGCACCCGTCACGAGGCCCACGCCATCCACATGGCCGATAATTACTGGCGGATGCGCCGCAAAATGCCTATCCCTGTCACCTGTACTACGGTTGGGCCGGGTAGCTATAACACTATCCCGGCGATTGCCGAAGCTTTCTTTGACTCCGTTCCAATGCTCTGCTTGATGGGTGGTGGTCCGACCAAATGGTTCGGGCGGGGCGGTATCCAGGAGACTTATCGCTACGGCGAAGAAGAATTTATCCAGATTTTCAAGCCGATTACCAAGCATGCTGTTATGACCATTCGCCCTGATACCGCGCTTCAATCGGTTATCCGGGCTTACAAAATGGCGATTACCGGGCGACCCGGCCCGGTGGTTGTTTATATGCCACTGGATGTGCAAAATACCGAAATTGAAGTGGAAATTCCAGATGGCGCGCCCTGGCTGGATTTCCATCCCGCCGGACCAGACCCGGCAGGCATCAAGCGGGCGGTAGAGTTAATCAACCAGTCCAAACGACCTTTCTGCTTTGTCAGTACCGGCATTCATAACGCTCAGGCATGGCCGGAACTGCAAGAGTTTGCCGAAAAACTGCAAATCCCAGTGGCTACCACTTTTGGCGGCAAGGGCAGCATTCCTGAAGACCATCCTCTCAGCCTGGGAGTTTGCGACCGCTCCGGCACGGGCCATTCGGTAGCGGCGGCGGCAGAAAGCGATTTAGTGATTGGCATCGGTACGCACTTCAACGACCTGAACACGGCAGGCTGGTCAATTTATCGCATCCCCGAAAAGCAAAAGCTAATTCATATTGATATTGACCCGTCCGAGATTGGTCGCATCTATCCAACTGAAGTCGGCCTTATCTCGGATGCCAAAGTAGCTTTACGCGCCTTAATAGACCAGTGGGAAACCAGTGCCGCGCAACGGAACGGAGCGGGCGAGTGGCTGGAACAGATTCAAGGCTGGCGCAAAGACTGGCATAAGGAAGTACAATCAGAGCGCCAATCGGATTTAGCGCCGCTTCACTACAGCCGGATTGTCAGTGATGCTTCCGAGGTAATTAACGCCTTTGACCCGCAAACTTCGCTAATCTGCGACACCGGGTTTATAATGAACTTCCTGCCCGCTTTTTATACGTTAAAGCATCCTTACTTCGCCACCAATAATCAGCAGTTCGGGCAGATGGGCTTCGCGCCTCCCGGTATTGTGGGGGCAAAACTGGCCCGGCCCGATCATCCAGTGGTGGTTTTCGTGGGCGACCAATCTTTTATCCATACCGGGCTATCGCTGGCGACAGCAACTGAGTACGGCATCCCCGGCGTGGTAATCGTGCTGAACAACCAGACCATTCAAGCCGAAATTGAAGGAGCGAAGGCCAAATTTGGGCGCGGAGTGGGCGATTATTACAAAATCGAGGAAACCGGCGAACGGTGGAATCCCGACATTAGCCAGCTAAGTCAGGCGATGCGGGCCGAAGTTTTTCGGGTGGAGAAGCCGGAAGAGTTTGCGCCCGCTCTCAAAGCCGCCCTTGAGTCCAATAAACTCTGCGTTCTGGATGTAGCCGCAAGCTCGGAAGTACCGCGTTACGCCGTACCTCTGGTCAAAAAGCTCGGCACGATGCCCTTCCCCTATAGCTGGAACATGTGAAGTGATGAGTAATAAGTGATGAGTAATGAGGAATTTATTGAGATAGGGGAGTTAACTGGTTTCAGTTCTAATCGTCAATCGTGGCTGCATCAGCCCACCCGACGGGGTGCAATCGTCAATCGTCAATTGGACAGCTTGTTTCATCCGCGTTCGGTGGCGGTTATCGGGGCTTCGAGCGGGTTGTCGGCTACTTCGACGGTAAAGATGGGTACGGCAGCTATGCAATATCTGGTGGAGCATGGGTTTGGGGGCAAAATTTACCCGGTCAATCCGGCCCATCGGGAAATCATGGGCTTGCCCTGTTACGCCAGAGTAGGTGATATACCGGGCGACGTAGACCTGGCAATCCTGGTGCTGCCTGCCGAAGCTTGCCCATCGGCAATGGAGGAGTGCGTGGCAAAAGGGGTTAAAGCTGCGATTGTCCTTTCGTCAGGTTTTGCCGAGGCCGGAGAAAACGCTTTGCAAGAGCGGTTGGTCGAAATTGCCCGGCGCGGCGGTATCCGCTTTTGCGGCCCAAATACTGCCGGGCTGGTCGAGGTTCACGAGAAACTGACCGCCAGTATTTCGATGGTCTGCACTTTGAACCCCTTTCTTGAAGGCGATATTGCCTTTGTTACCCAGAGCGGGGCGCTGGGCGGTTCGATGCTCAGTCGGGCGATGGAGCAGGGCATCGGCTTTAGTCACTGGATTTCGACTGGCAACGAAGCCGATTTGGATACTGCCGATTATCTCGACTATTTAATTGAGCAGGACTCAGTCAAGGTTTTGGCGCTTTTTCTGGAAGGGGTACGAAACAGCCAGAAATTTTTGGCGGTCTGCCGCAAAGCTGCCAGGGCGCGTAAACCGATTGTAGTGTACAAGACCGGGCGCTCGGTGGTAGGCGCGGCGGCAGCTCAATCCCATACCGGGGCGCTGGCTGGTTCTGACCGAGTTTTTGATGCAATCTGCCAGCAGTACGGGCTGATTCGGGTGGACGACGTGGCTGATTTATTTGCGGTAGCGCTCACTTTTAGCTGGCTGGGCCAAAAATTACCCAAAGGCTACCGGGTTGGGATTGTCTCGGCTTCGGGCGGAATTTGCGGAGTCGGCGCGGACGAATGTTTGCGGGCCGGATTGGAAGTGCCGGAGCTAACCGAAGCGGCAAAAGCCGAGTTACGCCAGTTCGTTCCGGCTTTTGCCTCGCTACGTAATCCGGTGGATGTAACCGGGCAGATTCGTTCCTCAGCTACCGGCTATCAGGATACCGTCCGAACCATCCTGGCTCAGGATTACATAGACGGAGTGTTGCTGCTGGTGACGATGGCGGCGGAACCTCGCTCCAGCTTTTACGGAGTGGAAATTAGCAAACTGGGCCACGAAGCGACCAAGCCTGTATTAGTAGCCTGGACAGGCGCCTTATCCCTTGCCGAAAAAGGCTATCCCATGCTGGGCGAAAACCATGTGCCTAATTTTCTGACAGTGCGACAGGCCGTAACCGCGATGCGGGCGCTGGCGGACTATCAGACTTTTCTTGAGCGCTTTGAAAAAGCCAGCCTCAAAAAAGAAGAGTTGCTATGAAAGAAATAGTTCAATCCTCCTTTGCACCTGAAATTAAAACGCTTTCCGAATACGATTCAAAGCGCCTGCTGGCGGCCTATGGTATTCCGGTAGTAAAAGAACTGGTGGTGGAAGCTTTAGCTAAAGCTGTAGCGGCGGCGCAGGAGATTGGGTTTCCAGTGGTCTTGAAAGCGGTTGCACCGGAAATAATCCATAAAACCGAATTAAATCTGGTCGAATTAAATCTCAATACAGAAGCCGAACTACAGGCGGCAGGCGAACGCTTGTTGCAGCGTGTACCGCTTGGAACTAAATTGCTGGTGCAGCAGATGGTCAAAGGGAAGCGCGAATTGATGCTGGGACTTAGTCGCGACCCGCAATTTGGGCCGTGTGTCACCTTTGGGCTGGGTGGTATCTTTGCCGAAGTGCTGCAAGATGTAGCGCTGCGGGTTGCGCCGTTTGACCTGACCGAGGCGCGTAAAATGATTGAGGAAACTAAAGCCCGCAAAATCCTGGGCCAATATCGGGGAATGGCGGCGGTTGACCTTGAGCTTTTATGCGAAATGCTGGTCGGGCTTGGTCGGTTGGGATTAGAACAGCTCCAGGTAAAAGAAGTTGACATAAATCCAATAATAATTTCGGGTAGCCAACCAGTAGCAGTGGATGCGCTGGTGATCTTGATGTAACACATCGGAGGTGTGAGGTTTCCCGGCCCTGAAGAGCCGGGCTAAGAAATAAATCAGTCGGTTTTAAGCCCGCACATTCAGGGCCGGGTTCAAACGTGGGTAATTGTTAGCTCTTCAGAGCCGGGAACTCTTTCAAAAGGTGATTTATGCTTTACCTGCTTGACGTAGAAATAGATTATAGTCGTCTGGGTGAAAAGCGTGACCAGATTCTTCAAGAAGAATGGAAACTAACCCAGGAACTTTACGAGCGTGGTATTTTGCTGGGAGCGTGGCGTAAAGCCAACGCCGGAGGCGTAATTGAAATCTGGAATTGTAGTTCGCACGAAGAGGTGAGTAACCTCATCAAAAGTGTGCCGCTTTACCCTTACCTGACCCGCGTACAATTGCTACCCTTGCTGGCGCATCCCGGTTTCCTACAATTTGCTATTAGTCAGCTCGAAGCTGAAAAGCTTTAGGACTTTCACTTACATTCAAACGAAAATTTAAACTTTCCTAATATTTGAATTTTTGCAAAAATTCAAATATTAAAAAACCAGGAATTTTAGCTTTGAAAAATTTTTGCAAAAATTTTTCAAAGCTAAAATAAAAAGTAAAAGTGTTGAGCTTGAGAAAGAGGAGGAGATTATGCTGTATCTTATCGAAGTAGATATAGATTACGCCCGGATGGGTGAGGCCCGCGAGAATTTAATCGCCCAGGAGTGGAAGCGCTCCAATGAACTGTACGAAGTCGGAATTATGTTGCGAATCTGGCGGCGGGCCGATGCCATGGGGGTAGTGGCGGTCTGGAACTGCCCTTCGCACGAAGAAGTGTCTACTAACATCCGAAAAATGCCGATGTATCCATATTTTACTAATCTCAAGCTAACGCCCTTGCTGCCGCATCCCAGCTTCCCGCACTTTTCGGAGAGCGATTTTCAGCTTTTTAACCCGGCTTCAGTCGGAAAAGCGGATTAGCCGGACGGCTCAAACAGAAATCATGGGCCAGATAAAATTTACTACCTGTTCGGGCCAGTTTTTACCAAGTTGCTCACCGGCGAGATAGCGGGCATAGTAAGAACCAATCATCATTTCGGCGACCATGTAGGAATCAACTTCGGGCCGAATCTGTCCCTGAGTCTTGCCGCGTTCTAATATCTGGCGCATAAGCTGGCGGCGGGGCTGCACTATTCGCTCGCGAAAAAGCTCGATTAATTCAGGCGTATGTTGTTCTTCCGCCAGAAAAGTACCAATCAGTTGCATCCCAATCGTACTTTCGACGGTTTCTTGCAAGGTACGAAGTTGCGCCAGTAAATCAGCCCTGGTATCGCCAGTATCATTCATTGCCCCTTCAAAATGAATCTGGGCGATGGCGGCGGTAGCAAGATCGGCTTTGTCTTTGTAGCGTAAATAGATGGTTGGCTTACCCACCTTTGCTTCGGCAGCAACATTGTCAATGGACATCCGGGCATAGCCCTTTGTCGCCAGCAACCGAAGGGTAGCCTCAATAATAGCCTTATCAGTTCCGGGCAAGCGGGGTCGCCCGCTGCCCTGACTGGTAGTATCCTGTTTGGTTTGTATCATCACCCGGTGGTCTCCCTGAACAAACTTAAAATTCCTTTTTCGTCAGCGCGATTATAGCATAAGTTAACTTTACCGAAAAGTAAAATAATTAACAATCCTGGTTTAAGCATCAATTTCAAAATCCGCACTTTATAATACTTTACTTTACCGTAAAGTTATGATATTATCAAGAACAAGACCAACAAATTTTTTAGCGCTCAATCTGTTTTTCCAGGCACCACCTAAATTTCGCTGCCAGCTTTGAGCTATTTAACAGCACAGGGTAAATCAGGAGAAAACTAAAGATGATTTTTGAACTGGATGAAGAGTTAAAGCTGCTCAGAGAGACTACCGCCCGGATGACGGAGGAAATTTTCCGACCACTGGCAGCGCGCTGGGATAGAAACGCCGAGCCACCTCTGCCCAATCTCAAAGTGCTGGCCCAAAGTGGGCTGGCTGGCATCCTTATACCCGAAGAGTACGGCGGCAGTGGCGCAACCCTGATGCACGCAGTTGTGGCGGTAGAAGAAATTTCCAGAGCTTGCGTCAATACTGCCGGAATGATTTTAGGCAATGCTGTTACATCTGAAATGCTCACCAAGTTTGGTACGCCTGAACATTGCCGCGAATGGCTGCCGCCTCTGGCAAGCGGCGACATCCTTAGTGCCTGGGCTATGACCGAGCCAGAAGCCGGTTCTGCCGCCAACGAAATGCAAAGCCGGGCCATCAAGGACGGTAGCGATTATATCCTTAACGGGCGCAAGGTTTTTATTACCAGAGGGGCAGTCGCCGATATTTTTATTGTGTTTGCCAGGGTGGATGACATTCCGGGTGGAAAGGGTATTGCGGCTTTCCTGGTAGAAAAAGGGCGACTGGGTTTTGCGATTGGTCAGCTTGACCACCACATGGGTTTACGGGGCGCGGCTTCCTGCGAACTGATTATCGAAAATTGCCGCATACCCGAAAGCAATTTGTTAGTGCCGCCGGGAAGCTTTGGTAAGTTAATGCGCGGCCTGAATGTAGCCCGCATTCTGAATCCTACTTTCTGTCTTGGTATTGCTCAGGAAGCGTTGAATCTGGCGGTGAAATATGCCCAGGAGCGCAAGCAGTTTGGCAAAGAACTCGCTTCTTTTCAGGGTATTCAGTGGATGCTGGCGGATATGGCGGTTAAAGTGGATGCCATGCGGTTACTGATTTACCGGGCTGCTTCTTCGGTAATGCAAAATTCGCCGGATGCGCCACGCCACGCCGCAATTGCCAAAACCTATACCAATGAAGCCGCTTTTGAAGTAACCAACGCCGCTATGCAAATTCACGGCGGCTACGGCTATTCGCAGGATTTTCCATTGGAGCGAATGTTACGTGATGTGCGGGCTTTCCAGATTGCGGGCGGCACTACTCAAATTTTAAGAAATACAATTGCGGCTCAACTACTCAACCGTCGAGCCGAATAACTTTACATAAGTAAAAATGAGGAGTCAGGCCAAATATGAACGTTTTGATTGTCTACGCCCATCCCGAACCTCAATCTTTTAACGGAGCGCTAAAGGATGAAGCCGCCCGCTTTCTGACCGACCAGGGTCATACGGTGCAGGTCTCCGACCTTTACGCCATGAACTTTAAGGCGGTGGCTGACCGAGGTGATTTTGAGGAAGTCTATAACCCTGATTTCTTCCGCCTGCAACGTGAGCAAAAGCACGCCCATCTCACCAACTCTTTTGCTGCCGATGTAGCCGGGGAAGTCGAAAAATTACTGTGGGCCGACCTTATCATTTTGCAATTCCCGCTCTGGTGGTTTGGAATGCCCGCCATTCTCAAAGGGTGGGTTGACCGGGTGCTGGCTTACGAAGTTATTTATGGCGGCGGACGCTGGTACGACCAAGGGGTTTGCCGGGGCAAACGGGCGCTGGTATCTATCACCACCGGGGGCAGGCCCGACCGCTTCAGGAAAGATGGGCTGTTTGGCGAACTCGACACCATCTTTTACCCGCTTCGAGTTGGCATTTTGAATTTTGTAGGCATTGATATGCTTGAACCTTTTGTCGCCTATGGTGCGGCCAATATCAGCCAGGAAGAACGGCAAGGCTATCTCGAAGCTTACCGGGAAAGGCTGGCTGGCATCGAAAATGAGACCCCGTTACCCTTCCAACATCTCAGTGGCGACCCCGTACCCGACCATCGAGCGGTTGACCGTGAGTAACATATCTGAGAGCGTGTCTAGCAATTCTCATTCTGAGGTACGAAGAATCTCAGTCTATCCCGTCGAACACTTTCTTGAGTTCAATTTGAGATTCTTCGTACTTTACACCTCATAAAGCGGCGTCACCGCTTAAATCAATTATTAGACTGGCTTTTAGAGAAATTTGAAATTCAGGAGCGTTCAAAGTTGAGTTTACCTCGGAGAGGAGGATTTGAGTTATGACAGGAAATAGAATCGGTTCTTTGCGCTGGTTTGCAATATTGGTCTTTAGTTTGTTGGTGGCGGGCCTGTTAGCCGCCTGTGGCGACAACACCGCTACTCCTGCCCCGGCGGTCACGACGGCTGTTTCGGGTGGAGGTGGCGCTACTACTCAGCCCAGTGGCGCAGTCAGCACCGCCGGAAATACTACTGGCGTGACGGATACCGAAGTAATTCTGGGAAGTTGGGGGCCGCAAAGTGGCCCAGTGGCAACCTGGGGTATCGCTCAACGAGTGATGGAAGCCTACTTCAAGAAGGTGAATGACGAAGGCGGGATTAATGGTCGCAAGGTCAAGTTTCTCTATCAGGACGATGCTTATCAGGCTTCCCAGACTCAGGCAGTAGTTAAAAAGCTGGTGGAACAGGACAAGATTTTCGCCTTTACCGGCGGCATCGGCACCGCCAACCAACTGGCCGTGATGGATTATCTGGTGCAAAATAATATTCCCGATGTTGCTCCACTAACTGGTTCTACCCTGCTATCCCGACCTGTCCGGCGCAATGTCTTTCCGCTCCAGGCTAACTTTAACACCGAAGCAACTATGATGACCCGGTATGCGATTGACAGGCTAAATGCTAAAAAGATTGCAGTGGTCTATCAGGATGACCCTTCTGGCAAGGAAGCCTTGCAAACCATTACCAATGTGGTCAAGGCCAAAGGCCAAACGCTGGTAGCCTCGGTTTCTTACCAGCCCACTGATAAGGATTTTGCCAGTACCGCCAGCAAGCTTCAGCAGAGCGGCGCAGACACGGTCTATATGTGGTCAGTTCCAGTAGTAGCTGCCTCGGTTGCTAAAGAAATGGATAAAGTGGCTTACAAGCCTACTCTGGTAGTTGCTGCCTTCAGCCTTGACCCATCCCTGTTCAAACTCTCGGATAATACGGTGGATGGCATCTGGACGGCGGGCTGGCTGCCCGATGTCACCGATTTAACCAGTAAAAACCCTAAAGTAGTGCAATACCGCGAATTTATGACCAAATATGCACCTAACGAGCCACCCAACAGCAACTTTGCCGCTATCGGCTACGCGGCGGCGCAGTTAACGGCGGAAGGACTTAAACGGACTGGTAAGGATTTGACTCGTGAAAAGTTTATCCAGTCTTTAGAGACTATGAAAGACTGGAACGAAGGTCTACCTTACAGCATTAGCTATGGTCCAGATAATCGTGAAGGTCAGTTGGGAATTACAATCTACCAGGGCGATGCCAAAACTGGCAAGTTTATCCAAAAAAGCGATTTCATGGAATTTAAACCGTAGCTCGACTTTTTGCACAAGTCGAATCAGCTTCCAGCTTAACAATTGCATAAATTTCTCACAATCTCCGATTTGAGGCTAAGTAGCAAAAGGAGGAGAGCATTCTTTTGTGGGTGCCACTCTAAGCCGAACGAAGCTTAAAATGAGCAAGTTACTACGAAGAGTTGCTGTGCCATGGCAAAGCTGGCCCCCACAAAAGAATGCTCTCCAGCTCTAGCAGTTCGCATTGACGAGAGATACTGATTTGCGAATTGTGCGGGGCGATTAATCGCCGTTTCTCCTCAAGCGAGCGAACCGAGTTTTTTTTCCAAAAAATCGAGTTCGACCTTGAGCTGGCCGATTTGCTGATAAAGTTGAGCCTGGCGCTGTTCCACTTCTTTTTGGTCGTTCTCTCTTCGATTAGCCGCCTGGAAAACAGCCGTGGCCTACTCCTGTAACTGATTTTTCCATTTAGTCACAAGGTTGAGATTTGCTGGCAATTTCGTTGGTAGTTTTCCGGCCTTTAAGGGCTTCCAGCGCGATTTTAGCTTTAAATGCGGCACTATGTTGTTTGCGTTTGACGCTCATCGCTATTATTTCTCCTTATCTTTAACAGCGATTTTACCACCTTACACCCCTGTTAAAAGTGCAAAGGTGGTGGTTAAGATTCAACTCGCTCAAAAACTAGCACCGGCTTCTCTAACAATGGGCCAGTCCTGTTTTATACAGTGTTATTGGTGCTTGCGTCACGCCATTCAACCGCCAATAACACTGCACAGTTGCCAGACTATTTTGCACCGGGGTCGTTACGCCCAGTTTTACGAGCTGGTTTTCCTGTGGTCGGCGTGGAGTGCGTTCGTCCGGGCCAACCGAGTAAGGCGCTTCAAAACCGAAGGGCTGGTGGTTAATTGCCCGGTCATTAAAATCATCTTTGCTACTATTACCATTTCCATTGCCATTACCAGGGATTGCCGTCATTGTCATTTCTACCTGCCTCGAATTAAATCTTAAACCCGACCTTCGCCGTAAAGCGTAGTGTACAAAATCAAATACATAGCGTGCGACCAGAGCAAAGGCTTTGCTGAAATCCCCCAGCGTTTTTCCCAACTCGGCAAATGTTCTGGCGCTAACAGATGGTGAGCGACCTGTTCGGGCATTTCACCTTTATCGTCGGCCTGCCTAGCGACCCACTGCAAACAGTTCAGGGCTTTGCTAGGTTGCCCGGTTCGGGCATAGTACCAGCCTGACCAGGCCGTTAGCAGCAACCATTCGCCCCCACCATAATACACGTCCTGACGGTAACGATAGACCCCTCCATCGGGCGCAACCAGTTCGCTGGCAATTCGGTTTAAGGTGGCCCGTATCACCTGACCGCGCAAAGGGAACAGTCCATAAGGCACTGCTGCTCCCAGCAGGCTGGCATCAACCTCTCTTCGCCCGATTGATTTTACCAGCGCTCCTTCATAAAGCCCAGCTTGTTTTAGATACAAACGAATAGCACTGGCCTGCCGCTGTCCCTCCTGACAGAGGTTGCTTTCAGGGTAAAGACGGGCGGCGGCTACCAGCCCTCCGTAGACCGCTGCCAGGGTTGCCGGATGAATATCGTGCCGATTTTCCTCCCAGCAATCGAAATTTGGCAAGCGCCAGAAAGCTGATAGATAGCGCACGGTTAGCTCTACCGCCGGACGGAGTTCTATTGCTAATATCTCGTCTGGGTAACGTTTGAGGTGTTCGGCCAGCGCCCATAACCATGTACCATAACCGTCAAGCTGAAAATTCCACCAGTTCTCGCCACCTGCACCACCCGCTCCTTCTTCCTGACCATCCAGAGTATAACGGGTATTGAGAAAATCGGCATCGGTAAGCGTTTCGCCAGCCCGGTAACGGCTTATGGCAATTTCTACCTTCGTATCGTAGCGGCTTAAGACCTGTCCGACCCATCGGAAGAAAGCCGCCGCTTCTTTTTGGTGTCCTGTGCGATCCAGGGCGTGAGCAGAGAACGAACCGTCACGCAGCCAGCAGTAACGGTAAACCGGGAAGGTGGGGCAGGCCACCAGCGCCCCGCCCGGAGCCTGCCCTTCCTTTAAGATTTCCTGGCTACGCTTTGCCAGCCAGTTCAGTTGAGAGCGCTGGAGCGGAGCAGACGAAGTATCGCCTGCTCCTGAGCCTTTAACAGACCCAACTACTAATAGCGGGCGAATAAGTCTATTGATTGTAACCGGTTGCTTTTAGTATAACTTATTTTGCCATATTTAGTAGAGCTGGCCCCCGGAAAAGAATGCTCTCTTGTTTGAGTTGTGCTTAGACCTCGTAAATGATTACCGCTGGGCGGGCTTTCCCAACTTAGTGGTAAAAAGGATTACATAATTGCCAAAACGGGACCAACCCTCTACTATGTATTGTGTCAGGGGCTTTTCCTTCGTGATTAAATGGTTGATGGTACTTTCATTTATAACTAAAAAAGCCTTACCTCTTAAAAACAGCTATTGTGATCTGGTTGAAAGGTTATGAGGATGTTCTTTGATAATTGGGCTGCTCTATGGCGGACTGTGATAGTAGGCGCACTAGCCTACTTAGCCCTGGTAACTTTATTACGTATCTCTGGCAAACGCACTCTTTCCAAGATGAATGCATTTGATCTGGTAGTAACGGTGGCGCTCGGTTCTACCCTGGCAACCATCTTACTTTCTAAAGAGGTTTCACTGGCGGAGGGGGTGGTAGCTTTTATAGTCTTGATCCTGCTTCAATATAGCGTAGCCTGGTTGTCAGTGCGTTCTTCTAGCGTGCGCCATCTTGTTAAGTCCGAGCCAAGTCTCTTATTCTATCGGGGAGAATATTTGGATCATAAGCTGAGAACTGAGCGAGTAACCAGGGATGAGATTAGGGCAGCTATTCGCTCACAAGGTTTTGGAAAGCTGACCGAGGTAGAAGGGGTAGTGTTGGAAACCGACGGCAGTTTTTCGGTTATAACTAAGTCCACCTCTGGCGCTACCTCGGTCTTTGAAGGAGTTTCCAAACCAGCTTCTCTGCCTGATAAAGAAAATTCTGAAGTGAGCCAGACCTGAGCGTACCTAGCCAGTTTTTCAGAGTTCTGACTTTCATTCTGATTTGTTATGCCTGGGCTTGACTTTCGGATTATTCCGGCTCGGCTATGTCTAGGCTATGTTGCGTGGCCTGGGTACGCCAGCTTTATCTTTGCCGACAGGCCACCCTTCTCGCTGGCGAGAAGGGTCTCCATCAGTTTCTTCTGTCTGGTTGTGAAAAAAAATTTGACGGGTTGGAAAGGGCAGATCGATCCCGTTTTCATTTAGGGTCTTTTTGATGGCACTGAGTACCCGATCTTGAACGTCTAAAACATCACTGCGGCGAGGTGGCTCGATCCACCAGCGCACCCGCAAATTTACACTAAAATCGGCCAAGGCCACTACCAGCACATCCGGGGCAGGGTCGGTTAAAACTTCTTCAATAACCTTGAGCGCTTCCAAAATTAAGGTTTTAGCCTGATCAATATCATCGCCGTAGCCAATCCCTACATCGTATTCCAGGCGGCGTTTATCAAAAGCAGTGTTTACTGTAACGGCATTGATAAATAAATTGCCGTTCGGTATTACAATCCGTCGCCCGTCATAGGTTTTGATGGTGGTAGCCCTGGTTTGAATATCTTCGACTGTACCTTCAAAATTGTTAAAGATAATCTGATCGCCAATCTTAAAAGGTTCAGTCAGGAGAAGCAAGATACCCGCTAGAAAATTCTGGAGAATATCACGAAAGGCAAAGCCGATAGCTACGCTGCTGATTCCAAGTAGCTGGATTAAATCAGCCGGCTTAAAAGAAGGGAAGACGATAATAAGTGCTACTAACAACCCGCCAATAATAATCCCGCCCTGCGTTAGGCGACCCAATACCAGACCCAGACTCTTAGTACGGCGGCGTTGTTCGGTGAAGCGAGCGACCAGAGTTTTGATACCTCTGGCAGCGAAATAAAAAACTATAAAAACTATAGCTGCCAGTAGTAGTTGAGGTGATCTGGCAATTGCTTCGTTACCCATTTGAGTCAATGTTTTCCAGGCTTGCGAAAAATCCATTCAGCTAAATCCTCTCTTGTTCCAATTTTTGTTAAATCTTTTGCTTTTCAATACTTTAGCTTTTTTCAAGGGTAAAGCACGACAATTTAACATCTAATTCTAGGAAAAGGCTTCTTATTCCAGGTTTTTAAGGTTACGTTTTTTAGAACAGCTTGGTAGGCACTGGTTACTTTCTCACGGTCTACTTCTTCGGATAAATTCTTGATAGCCGCTCGTTCAATCACACAAGCCTGCTTTAACAAACTAAGTTGTAATTCCTTATCCTCTGTGTATGTCACAAGCTGGCAAATTAATTCTAATATGTGAGTAATAACCCTGGTATGGGAACTAGCTGCCTCTCTAATCTGACCAAAAGCCTGTTCAACCAGTCTGCTTTGGTTACAGGGCGGGCGATTATACGCAATTTTTTACTATCGTCATAACGATATGGGGAAAGTATGGATCGTTCTCCCAAATGGCTCAAGCCTGCGCCAAGCCAGTCGATACAATTAATCGCGGTAAACGGGTCATTTATGCCCGGTGAAAGCGCTCGTAGTGCTACTTCTACCAGCTGGTTAATGGCAAATTCGATATCCTGCGTAACGGAGCGAAATGCTCCTAAAATGAAAGCTTCACGCAGTTGATCGTTTAGCTTATCATCTATTTTTTCTCCAGGCCAGACTTGTACGAGTTTCATCCCCTTGATAATGGCAATCAGTCCAATGCATGCTCCTGATCGAGCGAAAGCTCGGACGGTAGCCCGCCCCACCCCGGCGGAAGCTCCGATAATTACAATTATTTCTTTATCGTTACGCTGGTTTTTCTCGTCATCGCGCACACCTCCTTTGGTCGGATTGGTCGCCTATTGGCTGACCCAATCCGACTCCTCACGCAAGTTACTAATATGGGCGCGTGGTATTTCCGCGTCAGGTTACTCAAGACTAATAAGGGCTAACCCCGTCTCAGGATCGCTCCTCCTTTGTAAATACCCCGGCGACTCTACTACGATCACCTCCAGGGTAGGCCAGACTTTGGCCTCCATAATATGCCCCCCGTAGGCTGTCCCATCCGACTTGCCCACTACGACGTGAGCATGTACCTTTGGTTCGCCGTTCTTTTCGTTAATGGCAATATCCCCTACTAACGAAAGGACTTCGACCTGCTCATGGATCGGGATTTTTTGGTACTCTTTCTTTTCCCGGTCAAAATAGCCCAGTATCATATCGCTAAAGCCCCCGATAGCGGTGAAATGGCTGGCACTTAACTTGTGTTCTCTGGCAAAGCTCAACAATCCCTTCGCCACCTCATCGTCTTTGTCAAAAATCACGGCATAAGTTTTCTGGCTCTGCTGTTCGTTAAGCAGTTTGGATTTCATTTTCATAGCTCCTTTCTTCACTATTCGCTTTTCTTCTCCATCGAAACGGGTGTTTTCCGTAGGAACGGGCTGACTAGCAATCCGACACTGGCAAAAACTTTTTCAGTTAGCTTTACCACTATCCCATTCTTGCTAACTTCCTGGCAATAACCTTTTTCAGGGTAATCGCCTTCCGGCCCTCTGGCTCCTTCGTGCCGGGCCATCTGGATTACCTGGGCCAGATGCAATGCCTGCCGATCAGTACCCTGGGCAATTTGCTCACGGCAGCTAAAGCCATCGGCAATAATCAAAGTATCTTTATCTGCTTCCCGTACCGCCGGAAGCAGCACTCTTTCTCCGGCTTTAATCGAAACCTCGTAATGCTCCCCTTTTTCAAAGCCAAAGGCTCCAGCCATACCGCAGCAACCCGAGTCCAGGAAATTAAAGTCAACTCCCAGGGCATTTAAAGTGGCTTCTTCGGAGTGGGTATGCAGCACCGCTTTGTGGTGACAATGACCGTGCATTAAGGCTTTGCGCTCCAGTTTGGGTAACTGATAATCTTTTGCCATTTTTTGCAGAAACTCTCCTAAAGTATAAGTTTGAGAATGAAGCCGCCGAGCATCCTGGTCATTCGGAAACAGGTTGGTCAATTCGTCCCGGAAAACCGAAGTGCAGCTTGGCTCCAAACCCACCAGCGGAGTCCCTGCCCGAATTTCCTCCCGTAAGCTGGTCAGAATTTGTTGTAGCAATATTTTAGCCACGTTAAGCATACCCCAATCATAGAGAGGCCGTCCGCAGCAAAGGGCCTGTTCTGGGACAATTACCTGCCAGCCCGCCGCTTCCAGTATCTCGACCGCTGCTCTGGCCGTTTCAGGGTGGAAATGGTTGTTGAAGGTGTCGGGCCAAAGGATTACTTTAGTCTTATTCTGGTTGCGCGTCTCACGCTGGCGGAACCATTTCTTGAAAGTCTGGTTAGCAAATTTTGGAATTTCCCGCTCCGGCGCAATCCCGGCTACCGCTTTTGCTAAATTATTCAGGAGAGGGGCGTGAGTGACAAAGTTGACCAGCCAGGGCATCGGCTTCCTCTTTATCTTGTCCTCCAAACTCAACCAGTAGCCAGCCTTTTCCATCTGGCAGTATAGCCACATCTTCGGGATGCAAGCCTTTCTTATTCATAAAGCCGATAAGTTTGTCATCCATACCTTCCAGCCCTACCGGCTTAAAGCTCATTATTTCGGGAACAGCATCCCCGGCGGTATAGATGTCGGGATAGCCTAGTACCAGCAAGGTGCGGGCGGGTGGACTGCGAAGAGTAGCCAGTACACAGGTACATTCTGAACCAACAAGGGCGCGGGCGACGTGAAATTCATTTTCGGGCAAAAGTTGATCCAGGTTATAGCCGGAAACCCGGCGGGGAATATCCGGGTAACGCTCTTTTATCAGATCGGCGTAGTGGTCGCGCAACTTTTTTAACTGGCGATAAATCTGCCCTCGTCGGCTTTCTTCTTTACTGATTTCTTCCAATTCCTGATCGCTGGTCTTGCCTACTTTAATATGTACCCCATCATAGGTGAGGATTTCGAGTTCGATGACATTATCTACGGTTTTCCCGCCCATTACGGAATGGACACCGCAAGAATTATTACCGATCATGCCGCCGAGGGTATTATGGGTGTGGGTGGCCGGGTCGGGGCCAAAGGTAAGATTATATTCTTCGGCCTGGTCGCGCAAATCATCCAGAATCGTGCCGGGTTGTACCCTGGCGAGCTTCTTGTCCGGGTCAATTTCTAGCACCCTGTTCATATATTTGGAAAAATCCAGTACTACCGCTACATTACAACACTGTCCAGCCAGGCTCGTCCCACCACCCCGCGCCAAGATTGGGGCTTGATAGCGATGGCACAGTTCTACCGCCTTAATCACATCTTCTTTATCTTTTGGAATAACTACCCCGATGGGAATTTGGCGATAGTTAGCCGCATCGGTGGCGTAGAGCGCCCGGGTGCCATCATCAAAGCGCACTTCGCCTTTGACCTGCTGGCGAAGTTCTGCTTCGAGGGCCGTCACATCCACCCCAGCCGACCCAATCTCAAAATTGTGAGGATGGTCTTTATGCCTGATGTTATTCATTGGAATAATAGTCTTCATAAAATTCCTGCCTTTCCTTTAGGGAGCGGTTGTTGACAGTGACGCATCGGTATAATTGCAAAGTATTGAAAGACGCTCCCCAACGCCAATGCCAGGATAAAATCCACCAAATAAGCACTCCAAAGAGAGGAACTGGCGATGGTAAAGCCAAGCAGAAAAATGCCCCACTCGCCGATAATATCGCCTAAAGTACAGCCTCCTCCACAGTAACAGACTGAAACAAAAACTTTTTGCCAGAAAGGTTTTTCCTCTCGTTTTTCTTTATCCTTAGAGGGATCAGTCGGAACGGTATAAACCGAGACAGCCACTTCGCGAATAGGGATTTCAACCTTCCCAAATTTAACACCTGTCATCTTGCTACACCCTCCTTCTCCTTTTAGGTCTTGTCCACCAAATTAGCAAGCTTACTTCTTTTTCCTTGCCATTCACTGGCTTCGGCTTTGAAGTTTGACAACTTAAAGTAAGAATCGGGTAAGAGAGAAATTAAAAAGAGATGAGTAGCTTTTTATTACGGGAGATATTTAGTACACCGCGTCATAAAAAGGTACGAAATCAGGTAGGTGCAATTCTATACCCTATCTATGAAACTGTGTACTTAGGCTGGTTGAAAATGGTGGTTTAATTTGTGCTATTCATACACCAAATCATAACGAGGTACAGCCGCTGGATAACGTGATTGAACTCGAATAGTTTGAGGCTATTTCACGCTGTTGTGTAGCTGTACCCATAACGAAATAAACTGCTTAAAACTGTGGGAAAGGTTTTGACAAATGCAACATGTGTTGGTAGTAGATGATGAGCCGCAAATTACCGAATTTCTAAAAGAGGGCCTGAGTTACCGAGGGTTTAAGGTGAGCGTAGCCGAGTCGGGTAGGGAGGCATTAGGATTAGTACAAAACCGTTTGCCTGATCTGGTGGTGCTGGATTTAATGCTGCCCGATTTTAGTGGCTACCAGCTTTGCCAGCGTTTAAGAGAGGAGCAAAGCGCGACCTTACCTATAATTATGCTTACCGCCAAAGATGCTCTGGAAGATAAGATAACCGGATTGGAAAGCGGCGCGGACGACTATCTTACCAAACCCTTTGCTTTTGAAGAGTTAGTGGCCCGGATTAAAACCAGCCTGCGCCGTGTCGCCGCCTTATATGGTGGTACTAGCGAAATAAGGGCAGGCGATTTGTTCATTGATTATACTGCCCACCAGGCTTATCAGGCCGGAACCCCGTTAACCCTGACTTTGCGTGAGTTTGAATTGCTTGAACTCTTTATGCAACATCCTGGACAAGTGCTCAGCAAAGAGATTATTTTTGAGCGGGTCTGGGGCTACGATAGCGATGTTAGTGAAGATGTCATCAAAGTCTACGTCAATTACCTGCGGGCTAAACTGACCGCAAACAGCCCCGCCGAGCTGATCCGGACGGTACGCGGCGTGGGCTACTGCTTCAAGCCCCGTTAAAGCTTCAGCCCTGGTAGCGTCCATTCGTTTGCCCGTATTACCGGTTCAGTGCCGGAGATTGAAAAGTAAAGAGGACAAAATGAGCATTTCAACCCACGCAACTTCATTATCTTCGCTTCTTGGTAAGAAGCTCCATCAGCCAAAATCCCTGCGTACCAGGTTAGTAGGCTGGAATTTGCTGGTGTTGGTGCTGGTGCTAATCGTGCTGAGTGTGACTGTTTATCAATTAATGGTTGACCGGCTTGAGCAGCAGTTGGAAGATCGCCTGACAATGCAGGCTTCAGAACTTCAATTTGCTACCCGGTTGAAGAATTTTTCTTTCTCTTCGGCTGAGTCATTCGATTGGGGCTTCTTTAACGATCAGGTGCAAGGTAATCAGGTCAATGAATTTACGGCTGACCCGGGTTACATCAAATTTCTGGACAAGGATACCGGGCAAACCTTGTTACGTTCACCCAGCCTTGATCAGGAAAGGCTACCTTTTAACCCTGTCGACTTTGAGGAGGCCCGCCAGGGCAAAAAAGTCTTAAGCACCCAACAGGGCGAAAGCGGCCAGGAGGTAAGAGTATTAACCCTGCCTTTGTATGATAGTTCCCAAAAGCTCGTGACAATTGCTCAGATAGGTCAGTCACTTCAAACTATTGCTCAAATAAAAAGCACTCTGCTCACCGTATTGATCCTGCGTGGTCTCGTGGCAGTAATTTTAACTTATACCATCTGCTACTTTCTGATTAGCCGGGAGTTACGTCCTTTGCAATTGCTGGTCAGCGCCATGCAAACTTTGAATGTGCAGCACCTTGACCAGGGGAAGCTTAACTCCCGTCGTCCGGCTTCTTCCGAGGTAGATCAACTGACGAGAACCTTCAATCAGATGTTGGTTCGACTAGAAGAAAATTTTAAACTGCAACGGACCTTTGTAGCGGACGTTTCGCACGAACTAAGAACGCCTCTTACCACTATCCGAGGTCAGTTAGAAGTGGTTCTGCTTAACCAGGAAATCGGCCCACGCCTCCGTCAGAATTTGCAACGACTGGTAGCCGAGACAGACCGTTTGGGACGGTTGGTCAGTAATTTGCTAACCAATGCCAGGGCGGAAATAGGGCAGTTACCCCACTTATATCCTAAAACGATCCAACCAGTGCAACTTGATGACCTGCTAATTGAAGTCTCGCGGCAGGCTCGCCTGTTAAACCCAAAAGTAGAATTAGGGTTGGATCAGTTAACTCAGCTTAACGTGCCAGCTGACCCCGACCTGCTTAAACAGGTGCTTTTTAATCTTCTGGACAATGCTCTTACCTATACCCAACCAGGTGGTGTGGTAAAGCTGGCTTTGAAGAGTTCTAAAGTTGGCCCTCCAACCGAACAAGCAAAACAAATTACTGATCTCCCTGAGCGATCAGAGGAATGGGCCATACTAAGTGTAAATGATAACGGCCCTGGGATTGCTGAAGCGGATCTACCCTATATCTTTGAACGGCATTACCGGGCAGCCAATCCAACGAGTGGTTCCCGTGGCAGGCAGGGTTCGGGCCTGGGTTTATACATTGCCAGCCTTATTATAAAAGCCCACCAGGGAGTGATCCTGGTAAAAAGTACACCGGGTAAAGGCAGTTGTTTTGAAGTCTGGCTACCATTATCTCTTACTGAACCGGCAGATAATTTAAACCTGACAAAAGTTGAACTTAAACCTAATGCTGCGCTGTTTTAAGGAAATCTTAATCTGTCTCTTACCAATTTCTTACTCGCGCGATTTACGCTTAAAGCAGCAACTTCCAGACGTACTTCACATTCATTCGGTTTCGTTACCGACAAGCCGTGCTGAAGCTTGGGCTGGAAAATGTTAATTAGTAATACGAACAGGCTAAACTTCCAGATTTTACATTAGTCAGAGAGTGAGAGGCTAATGTCAGATAAAGCGAGAACAGAGCGAGGGAAACGAGAACTAGATTATGCTCCGATTAATAATACTCAAAAAGAAAAGAAACAAGCTGAACAAAGCCAGGAAGCCAGGGATCAACGCTCTTTGCAGGAAACTTCAGATCAAGCCCAGGTTGTTAAATGGCCTTTGTTAATAGGCTCTGGTATTTTATTGGTTGCCTTGCTAGGAATCGGGTACTTTTATGGATCGGGCGCAATTGATGAGTTTAGCAGTGTCACCCTGGCTATTGCCGTAACTTTGGTAGTTACATTACTAACTGCGGCCTTATGGTGGTTAAACCGTTCCCGCTGAATAATAATAATTCAGAACAGGCTATGTTTAACCTTTTAATAGCTCCCTACATAAATCGCCAGTGCCAACCCCAGGACTATTAGAACGGGGGAAACCACCAGTGTAAGCAGTACTAACTGCTCTAAATAGCGTGGATTATCTAACAGTTTTTGCATTTAGGGTTTATTCCTCCTGAGCAACAATTGTTTGTTTTCGCTACTAGCTTGCTTATCTTAGCAACTTTTCTGACTTGATCCAAAAGATTACCCGGCAACTCCAATTTGGTCACCCTGACCTGAATTTATTATACAGCAATAAGCCTGCCAGGTTTAGTAAAAGTAAGTGAAATGTAAGGCAGTATTTAGTCCTATCCAAAAGATGTAACCATTAGACGCTTGTACAGATAGACGCTTATACAGAAAAATTGTGTGATAGCCTGATTCAGCGTATTGTGCTGTTCAGAGCTTTGAGAAGATTAGTCTGTAACTCGAAGGTAAAAGGAACCACGAATTTGGTTCTTAATAAAGATTAATCTTCTTCTTACCAAATTCTAACTTTCCTACTTTAATCTACTTTCGGTAAGCTTGGTTCTAGCTCTTCTTTGCAATAGCCTAAAGTATAAATTCTTTAGAAAAGCTTGAATTAAATCACGGCTAAATATACCATTATCTATTTTAGATATAGATAAATGATTTCATTAGCCACCTGTTTACGAGGCTATAATTTCGGGTTTCTTTTTCTTCGCCTGATTGTTTTGGTCAGTTAGAAAGGGTTGCAAAGGTTTATGAGTTTTGAAAAAAAGTCGATAAAACAACAACAGGAAAAGGGCCTCACCGGATTTGTAAGGCAACATATCGGTCTGGTTCCCAACCCTCTCAGTAAGCGCAGTAAAGCGTTGGAGCCGCGTACTAAAGGGGCGGAAGTTTACCATAGCATCTGTCCTTACTGTGCAGTCGGATGTAGCCAGTTGGTCTACGTCAAAGACAAAAAGATTATTAACATCGAAGGCAATCCTGAAAGTCCGATTAACGCAGGTACCCTCTGCCCTAAAGGTAGCGCTACCTATGGCCTTACTGTCAACCCTCTGCGCCTGACCAAAGTTCAATATCGCGCCCCCTATAGCGATCATTGGGAAGAAAAGCCACTCGACTGGGCTATGGAACGAATTGCCCAACTGGTTAAAAAAACTCGTGACGAGAATTTCCAGGAAAATAGCAAAGATACTCCCGATCTCAAGGTCAATCGCACCCAGGCCATCGGGCATATTGGCGGGGCTACCATCGATAACGAAGAGAACTACCTGATTATCAAGCTCTTTCGTTCACTGGGAATAGTTTATATTGAAAACCAGGCCCGTATTTGACACAGTTCCACTGTACCCGGTCTGGGTACGACATTTGGACGTGGTGGCGCGACAACCGCTGAATGGGACCTGGTCAACAGCGACTGCATTGTAATCGAAGGCTCAAACATGGCGGAGTGCCATCCAGTAGCTTACCGCTTTGTGATGGAAGCCAGGCGGCGTGGCGCGAAGATTATTCACGTTGACCCACGTTTTACCCGCACCAGTGCGACAGCCAATCTGTACGCCCCGCTTAGAAGCGGAACGGATATTGTCTTTCTGGGTGGCGTTATCAACTACATCCTGGAGAACGAAAAATATTTTAAAGAATATGTTCAGCACTACACCAACGCCTCGTTCCTGGTTAATCCTGAATTGAAATTGCCCGATGACCTGGATGGCCTCTTTAGCGGCTACGACCCGGAAAAGAAGACCTACGACCATAACAGCTGGGAAATTCAGCGGGAAGATTTAGGTCAGGGTGAACAAAAGGGCCAGCAACCCTTCGAGAATGAAAGTCAACAGAGTCAAGATGGGCAAGAAGCCAGTCAAGGCCAGAGCAATGCGGGAGGACAGCAACACGAACGCTCTCACTCTCAGTCACAGAGTCAGCAAAAGCAAACCGGTGGCGGAGAACGCACTGGCCCGGCCAAACGCGATATGACTATGCAAGACCCAAACTGTGTCTTCCAGATTTTAAAACGCCATTTTAGTCGCTATACCCCTGAGATGGTCGAGCGAGTTTGTGGCACACCTAAAGAAGTTTTCCTGGAAGTGGCTAAGACTATCGCTGCGAATAGTGGTCGTGATCGCACTACCGCCTTTTGCTACGCAGTAGGCTGGACGCAGCATAGTGTCGGGGTACAGATGATCCGCACTGCCGCGATCTTGCAATTGCTTCTGGGAAACATCGGGCGACCAGGCGGAGGTATTCTAGCCTTGCGCGGCCACGCCACGATCCAGGGGTCAACTGATGTGCCGACCCTGTATAACCTCTTGCCTGGTTATCTCACGATGCCAACCGAGCAGGACAAAGAATATACCCTGGCCGACTTTATCGAGAGCAACGGTTCGCCCACTGGCTGGTGGCACAATATGCCAAAATATATCGTCAGCATGCTCAAAGCCTGGTACGGCGAACATGCCACCAAAGAGACCGATTTTTGCTTTAACTATTTACCTAAAGTGGGCGGCGATTATAGCTATAATCAGATGTTCTTCCGAATGCAAGATAGTACTATCAAAGGGTTGTTTGTAATGGGTGAGAACCTGGGAGGGGGAGGCCCGAACGCTCGTTATGAACTGGAATCGATGAACTATCTGGATTGGTGCGTAGTGCGTGACCCCTACCCGGTGGAAACAGGCGATTTCTGGCGAATTGAGGGACTTGACCCGAAAAAATCGAAAACAGAAGTATTTTTGATGCCTGCCTCGCTGGTGGCTGAGAAAGAAGGCTCTTTCACCAATACCCAGCGCATGATTCAATGGCACGATAAAGCGGTAGACCCGCCTGGTGACGCTACGAGCGAAACCTGGTTTCTCTACTACCTGGGCCGCCGCCTCATGGAGCTTTATAAGGATAGCCCACTGGAACGGGATAAACCGATGCAGCAGTTGCAGTGGGAACTGCCCATCAAAGACTCGAAGACCGGCGAACCGGATTTGCACACCCTGGCAATCGAGATCAGCGGCTATACCGTGGCCGATCATAAGCCAGTGGCAGGCTTTCCCGATTTGAAAGAGGATGGCTCAACCGCCTGTGGCTGCTGGATCTATAGCGGAATGGTGGCACCCGATGGCACAAACCGGGCGGCTAACCGCAAAGCCGATCCTGCCGGGGTAGAACTGGGCGACCCCCGTTTTACCAACCACAGCGAGTGGGGTTTTGCCTGGCCTGCCAATCGCCGGATTTTGTACAATCGGGCCAGTGCTGACCCGGATGGCAAGCCCTGGAGCGAACGCAAAAAGTTGATCTGGTGGGAAGATGAACCGGATGGCAAACCAAGTGGTGGCGAACAGGCCAAAGGCGAACATCACGGGGATGAGACTTCACCTCATGGCGGAAAAGGTCGCTGGGTTGGTTACGATGTGCCGGACTTTCCCAAAGAGAAAGCGCCGAACACGCCAGCTGATCCCAAAGGTCTTGGATTAGCTGCTCATAGCGGAGCGGAACCTTTCATTATGCAGGCCGATGGGGTAGGTCGTCTGTATGTGGCCGAAGGTCTGGTAGACGGGCCGTTGCCCACCCATTACGAGCCGCTAGAGTCAATAGTGCGTAACCCGCTCTATCCCGGTCAGCAAAGCAACCCGCTCGACCAGCGCGATCAGCGCCAGGGAAATATGCTGGCCCCTTCAATAAGCGATAGCTATCCTTACGTAGTAACGACTTACCGCCTGACCGAGCACCATACTTCGGGAGCAATGAGTCGTTGGGTTCCCTGGCTCTCCGAGCTTCAACCCGAACTTTTTGCCGAAATTGACCCGCTGCTGGCCCAAGAAAAAGGGCTGGTCACGGGCGACTGGGCTACCCTGACGACGGCACGAGGTGAACTGGAAATGCGGGTGCTGGTCACGGAACGGATAGCGCCTTTGCGGGTGGATGGTAACGTTATCCACCAGATCGGTCTGCCCTACCATTGGAGCTTCAAGGGGATTGTCACGGGTGATACGGTCAATAATATGACAGCCTTAACCGAAGAGCCAAACGTGCATATCCACGAAGCCAAAGTGTTTACTGGCAATCTTCGTAAAGGTCGTAAGGGAGCGCCGGTGCAATCCGAGCCAAGTTCAAGTGATGGAGTGGTTGTCGCACGCGGTGGTGAAGCCGGGGAACTGGCCCGAGAAGTCAATTTAGGACTGGTAGATATGATGCGGCACGAGAACCACATTTCGGCGGATGCCGGGCAGTCTCGGGCAGCGCAGGAAGCTTCGGGCCAGCGTAGTGGAATTACTGATTAGCAAAGCAGAGTTGAGTAAAAGTAAGGAAGAAAGAGGTCAAACTAAAATGGCAAACGGCTTTTTTACAGATACCACCCTCTGCATTGGCTGTAAAGCCTGTGAAGTGGCCTGCAAACAGTGGAATCAGCTTCCCGCCGATGGCTACGAACTCACCGGGATGAGCTACGATAACACGGTTTCGCTGGGTGCAACCACCTGGCGGCACGTCGCTTTTGTCGAGCAGATGAACACTAAATCGCAGCTACCGATGGCAAACCAGGGCCAGCACCAGGGCAACGCTTCCAGGGCAGCGGCGGATGGCGGTAGTCCGGCGGCTTTGCCGCTGCTGAACCTAAATGGCACGGCCAGCTTGCAGGTAGGCTACCCCGAAGCCAGTCGCTGGTTGATGATGAGCGATGTGTGCAAACACTGTACCAATGCGGGTTGCCTGGAAGCCTGCCCCACCGGGGCAATTGTCCGCACCGAGTTCGGTTCGGTCTACGTCCAGCCCGACATCTGCAACGGTTGTGGCTATTGTGTCCCGGCCTGTCCCTTCGGGGTGGTGGCTCTGGCAAAAGATGACGGGCGCGCCTTTAAGTGTACTCTGTGCTACGACCGCCAGAAAGAAGGGATGGAACCGGCCTGCGCCAAAGCCTGCCCCACCGATAGTATTTTGTTTGGTGAAATCGAAAATCTTAAACAGGTCGCCCGGCAGAGGGTAGCCGAACTAAAGGAAGAGGGCGAAGAAGGAGCATACCTGTACGGGGTAGATGAAGATACCAGCGTCGGTAATCTCAACGCTTTCTTCCTGCTGACCGATAAGCCGGAGGTTTACGGCTTACCCCAGAAACCGTTTTTGCCGCAGAGCCGAGTCGGAGAGAGCTATCTCAACAGTGCGATAGCGGCTCTGGTGCTTACGGTTGGTACTGCTTTTACGCTCTGGCGCAGCTTTAGGAAACAGGCCAAAATCCAAAAAGAGCGGGAGGAATGGTAAGATGTTGCAACTTTTTTCATGGCTGCCTTTCTTAAAGACTATTCCCCCGGCCCAACCTGCGCCGCCAAAGACCGAGGTAGAGAAGCGCCATAATGGGCGGCAGCGCAAGAACCGAAACGAATTTACTACCTACTACAATCGGCCCATTATCAAAAAGGCTCACTGGAACTGGCCGATCTGGATTTACTTCTGGCTGGGCGGGATTGCGGGAGGCGCTTCGGCCATCTCCACCCTGGCGGAACTGCTCGGAAAGAAAGAACAAAATCGCTCGATTGTACGGCTGGGACGTTACATCAGCCTATTCGGGTTAGTAATCTCGCCGGCCTTGCTCATTATTGATTTGCAGCGCCCCGAACGTTTTCTTCATATGCTGCGGGTTCTCAAACTGCGCTCACCGCTTAGTGTGGGTACTTATATTTTGACTGCTACCGGTATTGTGGGCGGAATAAACGCGGCCAGTCAGCTAGTTGAGGACGGTCTAGTTCCCCCGGAAAGTTTGCCCGGTAAGCTGGTGCAGCTTTCTTCTAATGGATTGACCAGTGGTTTGCAAGGAATTGGGGGTTTAGGGCTGGGTAGCTATACTGGCGTATTACTTTCAGCTACCGCTACGCCCCTGTGGGCCGAGTCGTACAAAACGTTAGGGCCAATCTTTCTTTCAACTGCTTTCTCAAACGGAGCAGCAGCGATTTCACTGGTAGGTCTACTTACCGGTATGGAAGATGAGAATTTAGCTACCCTGGAGCAAATAGAACAAATTGCTAACGTTTCTGAACTAGCCCTAACTACCCTGACCAGCCTTAGTCTGAAACCTGAAATACAGCGTGCTTTCCTTGGTAGCGTTTACGGCAAAGTCTCTCTGGCAGGAGTCCTTGTAGGCCAGGTATTGCCTTTCTTATTGCAACGCTCTGGTGGTGATAAACCTGATCGCCTGCGAAATTTTTGGGTTTCATTACTGGTACTGTTTGGCGGCTTTTTATTGCGGTTTGGAATTATTGAAGGAGGAAAGGCTACCTCGCAAAACCCGCAGGCATATCACGCCATTACCAGAGGAGAGGCTCGGCCAATGCCTCAGACTGAGCAGTAGCAAAAAGGCTGGTATGCTGCATATAAACGACCAGCATCAGCCATTCCTAACTCCCAAACCTACCGATTTCTTTCTTCGGTAATCGGAGAAAGCAGGGCCAGCAGCAAGTTCCTGCTCCGCCTACCGACCCGGCTCTGCAACACGGTCAGCAGGTTTTTCTACAAAACCCTTGCGCTACCTGCCATGCTATTGCCGGGACTTCGGCAACTGCCCAAATCGGGCCAGACCTGACCCACCTTGCCAGCCGGAGTACGCTGGGGGCGGGGGTTGTTCAGAATACCTCAAAAGATTTGTATAACTGGATCAAAAATGCCCAGAAGATTAAACCAGGAGTTAATATGCCGCCTTATGAACAGTTGAGTGACCAGGATCTTACAGACCTGGTGGCTTACCTGGAGAGTTTGAAGTAAGTGGATCAGGTTAAGCGAATAGTTAAGAAGAGACTGAACAGGCAGAAGCAAGCAAGAAGAAAAGGAAATAAGCAAAATGAGTGATGTTCCGCTCGTTCCCGAACGAACCCAACCTTTACCCAGACCAGGCAGTAAAGAGGGGTTACTTAGCTGGGTCGCCGCTCTTGATCACAGGTTGATCGGCCTGATGTACATTATTACCGCCGTTGGCTTCTTTGTGGTGGGTGGGGTAGAAGCCGGGATTATGCGGATTCAGCTTGGCAGCCCCCGCAGCACCCTTTTGTCGCCGCAGGTCTACAACCAGCTTTTCACGATGCACGGTACAACCATGATCTTTCTGGTGGTCGTACCACTCATGCTCGGTTTTGGGGTCTATTTTGTGCCGCTTATGATCGGGGCGCGGGACATGGCTTTTCCCCGGTTGAATTTGCTCAGTTTCTGGCTTCTGGCTTTTGGCGGCTTCTTCCTTTACTTTAGCTTTATGGCAGGCGGCGCACCCAGCGCAGGCTGGTTTGCCTATGCCCCACTCAGCGATTACCCTTACTCGCTAGGGCCGGGCATGAACTATTGGGCTTTCGGGCTGCTTGCGGTAGGGGTAGGAACGGTGGCAACCGGGATAAACTTTATCGCTACCGTTCTGACCATGCGTGCGCCAGGGATGAAGCTTTCGATGGTTCCGATGTTTGTCTGGACTAGTTTTGTCAATTCTTTTCTGATTATCCTGGCGCTCCCTGCCCTCAATGCCGCCCTCGTGATGTTACTGGCCGACCGTCTTTTTCAAGGCAACTTTTTTACACCCCAATCACAAGGCTCTGCTGTTCTTTGGCAGCATTACTTCTGGGCTTTCGGCCATCCTGAAGTTTACATAATGATCTTACCAGCCTGGGGAATGCTGGTGGAAGTGATCCCGGTTTTTTCTCGCAAACCTCTCTTTGGCTTTGGAATTTTTGCAGCCTCTTCGGTCGCAATTGCGATGCTTAGTTTTGCGGTTTATGGTCACCATATGCTTGCCGATGGTCTGGGCCACGCCTTTGACTTTATATTTGGCCTTTCTAGCGAACTGATTGCTATCCCCACCGGGATTAAAATCTTTAACTGGATTGCCACCATGTGGGGTGGCAAGATTCGCTTTACCACCTCGATGCTCTTTGCGATGGCCTTCCTCATAACCTTTACTATCGGCGGGGTGAGCGGCGTTACCTTTGCGATTGTACCCGCCGACTGGCAGACCACTGATAGCTACTATGTAGTAGCCCACTTCCATTACGTACTGTTTGGAGGCACAATCTTTGCAGTCCTGGCTGGAACCTATTACTGGTTTCCGAAAATGACCGGGCGATTGCTACACGAAGGCTGGGGTAAATGGAATTTCTGGCTAACTTTTATCGGCTTTAACATGACTTTTATGATTCAGCATGTCCTGGGGCTGATGGGTATGCCGCGCCGGGTCTACACCTATGATGACAAGCCTTTCTGGGGTCTTTTCAATTTGATCTCAACTCTGGGAATGGGAGTCCTCTCCCTCGGTGTCCTGGCATTTCTCTGGAATGTTTTTATTAGTCTAAGGCACGGTGAAAAAGCTGGGGATAATCCCTGGGATGGGTGGACGCTGGAATGGGCGACCAGTTCTCCGCCTCCGATCTATAATTTCCGGCAGCTACCCCTTATCCGAAGTCGCCGTCCACTTTGGGATTTAAAACATCCTGATAAAGCCGACTGGAAAAAGGGTGCAGGCAGCTCCTTAACTCCCTCGCAGATAGAGGCATATGAGAATAGCGCCCTCACTGGAGTAATTCCCACCGCTCAACGTACCAACATATTGCAAAGGCAGCGGGTCGGTATCCTCAGCTTTATTGCCTCAGAAGCGGTTTTTTTCCTGCTGCTAATTCTGGCCTTTCTCTATTTCAGAGTGCAGAATAATCCCAGCCCGAACGCCGCCACCAGCCTTAATACTTTCAGAACGGGCATTTTCTCAGCCTGTCTGGTTGCCAGCAGCGGCACAATCTGGCTGGCCGAGCGTAGTCTAAAAAAAGGCAAACGCGGTTGGTTTATCCTCTGGCTGCTGGCAACTATTGGGTTGGGCTTTACTTTTTAACCGGGCAAGGATTGGAATACCTCGATTTATTCCAGAAGAATATCACAATCAGCACCAATACTTTTGGAACCAGCTTTTTTACCCTGACCAGTTTTCACGGTCTGCACGTTTTTGTGGGCTTGATAGGGATGTTGATAATTACAGGGCTGGCGCTTATCGGGGGTAAGTTTAAGCGTCCTAAGTCAAAAGCGCTCAATTCGATCTCGCTTTACTGGCATTTCGTGGATTTAGTCTGGGTAATCATCTTTACTACAGTCTATCTTTTAGCCTGACCTGAAGCAGAGAGTAAATAAAGTAATGGAAACAAAGCCAAACAGCTTAAAAGGAATTGCAGTCAAGTTACTGAGGTTGGTACTTGGCCTGCTCAACGTGGTATTCGAGCGGGTGCTACCCCGGCCTAGAACCGATAACCTCTTAAATTCAATTCCGCAGACGGCTGAACTGGAAGAAGCCGAAGCGCGGGCGGAAACATTGTCGAAATTTGTAACGGGTGGCGGGGTTATCCCCAAAATTGGAATGGCGGCGGTAGCCGAACCTGAAATTACCACCTGGTTAGAAGAGGCCGAAGAACTAAAGCCGGGCTGGGTGTTGCTACCGCCGGAAGAATTACCCCATCCGACCTACTGGCCGGTAGTGATGGCCCTGGGAATTGTTTTGATTGCTTTTGGAGCAGTTACTACCCTGCTGATTTCGGGAGTGGGTTTAGTGCTGTTTGCTATAGCTCTGGCAGGTTGGATTGGAGACCTGGAACAGCAAGTGCAGACGGAGGCAGGAGCAGCCGATGAGTGACACAGTCAAAAACCAGGGCCAGGGCCAACAAAAAGACGAAGCTCGCAAACTGTCCCAGATGCTGGATTACCAGACCTCCGGGCAGGCTGAACAGCAACTTGATAATCTGGAGGAGCAGGAGCAATCCCAGGAAGAAACTAACCCGGCCAAACTTTCCCGGCGTAAATTCTTGAACCGGATGAGTCTGGCGGTAGGTGGGGTGTGCGGTCTGGCCGTAGTGCTTCCAATGGCCGGATTTTTGGTGCTACCTTTTTTTGAAAACCCTGACCAGCCCTGGCGTGATGTGGGAGCAGTAACTGATTTTCAGGCAGGGGAGACCAAAGAAGTGCAATTTTTGGATGCTTCAACCCGACCCTGGGCCGGGGTAGCCTCCCAGACTGCCGCCTGGCTCCGAAAAGAGCAGGACGGCAGCTTTAAAGCTTTCTCGATTGATTGTACCCACCTGGGTTGCCCGGTGACCTGGCTGCCAAAAGCCAGTTTGTTTATGTGTCCCTGTCACGGTGGGGTCTTTTACAAAGATGGAACGGTTGCGGCTGGCCCACCTCCTGAGCCTTTGCACACTTATTCGGTCAAATATCCACGCGAGGTTAACTGGCTGACCGGGGTTTCTCTCCTGCTCTTTACTCTGATAATGGGTTTTACGGGGCAGTTATTGCGCTGGGATCAAAACGCGATCTGGTCGGTGGTTGTAGGGGCGGAACAGGCCGGACGTGTTCCTTTGATCGGCACAGGGTTGGCCCATTTTATTCTGGGTGGCAACACTCTGGGAGCAGGTACTCTCAGCCGCTTTTTCAGTTTTCACGTCTTTATGATCCCTGGCCTGATGTTTATCTTTATTGGCTTCCATCTTTATCTGGTGTTACGCAACGGCATCTCTACGCCACCTAAAAAGGGCGAGGTGGTTGACCCGAAAACTTATGATAAGTGGTATCAAGACCTCCTCAAAAATAAAGGGATTCCTTTCTGGCCGGATGCCGCCTGGCGCGATACGATTTTTGCCGGAGTAGTAATCGCTACAATTATCGCCCTGGCCTTGATTGTTGGCCCGCCCCAACTGGATAAACCACCCGACCCGACCATTATCCAGGCTCACCCTAAGCCCGATTGGTATTTCCTGTGGTATTTCTCGATCCTGGCGATCATTCCAGCCAGTTCCGAGACCTATGTGATTTTGCTCTTTCCGATAGTACTTGGAGTTTTATTCTTTATCCTGCCCCTGATCGGCAACAGGGGGGAACGCCATCCCTTCCGCCGTCCCTGGGCAATGGGGGTGGTTTTGCTGGCGGGGATAGTGATTGTACCGCTTTGGATTGCCGGGGAGCAGGAACCCTGGGTTCCCCGGCTGGAAACCAAACCGCTTTCAGAACAAATCGTAGCTGCCAATAGCTCCCCGCAGGTACATCAGGGAGTCCAGCTTTTTCATGACAAGCTTTACTATTTGCCAGTGCTGCAATCGGTGCGAGGTTGCAGGTACATCAGGGAGTCCAGCTTTTTCATGACAAGGGCTGCCAGTATTGTCACCAGATTGCGGGCGAGGGTGGAATACGCGGGCCAGATTTAACCAAAGTAGAAAACCGTCTTACTACACAGCAAATTACTATTCGTATCTTGAATGGGGCGCGGAATATGCCCGCTTATGGAAATAATCTCAGTACTGAGGAACTAAACGCCCTGGTAGCTTTTCTGACCGCACCGAAGCAACCCAAGCAGGTTAAGAATGCCCAGAGTCAGCCTGATCAAACTTCAAACGGGTCTTCTGGGAGCTTTCTCCCAAACCGCCTGAAAATTGTATTCTAGCGGCCTGACCTTCGGTTCATCGGCTAACTGGTATGCCCGTGACCTTAAAATCCGCAAGGGAATGCAAAGTTCTCTATCTGGCAACCTGGCAACCATGTGTCCCGGTGTACCCTACGCGAAAGCGATTGGCTAATTCTTGAGCAAAAGTGACTAAGTACAGCTACCTGAAAAAGGGGTGAAGAAATCAAGCCACCAAAGCATAATGCCAAATACGCCTGCTTGACCCGTCCTTTTCTACCCTGTTAAGTGACGGTGAAACTCTCACCGTCACCCCACCCTTCGCTAACCGGGTTTGTGCTACCTGCCCCGCCTCCTCCGCCTTCTTTTCAAGCTCTTCTACCTGTTTATTGTAAGATAAATAGGGGTCTTCCGCATTTAGCGTGAAGCTAAGGATTGGCCCCTTCCATACTTTGGTTAAATCTGTTTTAACAAGGCCAATGAAAGCACTTTATAGCGCACTCACTTGAAGATGCAGAGATTTTATTGTTTAGCTTCACGCAAAGTGCGGAAGACCCCCTATTTATCTTACAATAAACAGTGGATGTCGCTTTTATTGGTTGACCTACTTTTATTGCAGTGGCGGTAGCTGCCAGAGGTACAACATTATTAGATGGTAATGTAGTTTGCTCGGCACCGCAGGCTGACAAATAAAGAGTTAGACATAATAATGAAACTACTCCAATATCTCTAATCCTGACATCAAGGTGAGCCGAGTGCTTTATTACAATTTTCAGTTCCATTTACATTCTCAAATTCACGACAATAAAAACGAAAATCTTTAAAACCTTGCCATGAAACTAGCAAATTCTTAGAAAATAAAGAAGGTTTAATTTTTTCAAGCCCATCGGCGTTCGGAATAAAAAACTGAGGTTTTTCAAGTAGTAAATCAGAGCTTATAATAGGTATAATCGGATTGTTTTCTGGAATACTAACAACAAAACCTTGCATCAGATATATTATATAAATATAATACCGTGCTATTTGTCCTTGATGGGTTTCATAGCCTACTATAACGTGGCTAGGGTCGCCATAAGCTTTTATTATATCACTTAATTTGAAACTTGTTGAAAAAAAAGGCCAGATTAGATAGATAAGCTGATTAGATGAGCGCGTTTCATAAAATAAATTACCACCGCTACTACCTTTAGCAGATTGTGGAGTAATTCCAACCCAATTCCAAACTACATAACTATATTCTCCTTGAGGAGGCAGTAGTTTTGCGTCTGTAATTAATGGATTTTTTTTCAATATTTCTAATGCTTCTTGAGCAGTAGTTTTCCCAGGAGTAATTCCTTCAAAACAAGGTGGCAAACAAGGAATACTTTTAAGCCAACGATATTGCCAATCTTGAGAAGATATTATTGTCTTTGTCGCGATATTTAGATTAGACGGCAGATTAGTCACTACATTAGTTGCAGTGATAGTCAGCGATTGTGACGGAGGTGTAATTTGACTTGTTGCTGTTAAAGGTGGTATGGAAGCCAAAGGTTTAATCGTAGCTGTAGATGCTATAATAGGAATACTCGTTGAAATATTCATTACATTTTGTTCAGCATCACAAGCGGCAGCAAATAAGGCTATTGCTAATAACAAAAATGTTAGCAAATAAAAGCATATTTGTTTATGCCCATTATACCGAAGCATGAAAATAACATATACCATAAATTGATACCAATCCTTATCTTTTTCTAGTTTTAGCCACATTAAGAGCAGCACTTAGACCTGCACGCTCATCATCTGTGATTGCATCTCCATAGACCAAATCTCTAAATTTATTGGCAAAATCCTCATAGTTACCAGGGGCAGGCCCCCAATTAGGAATACCTACTTCATCTGCTCCTTGTGACCAGTACCGAGGATAACCTTTAACAACTCCAGCACTTCTATCAATTATATGTCCGATTTCATGAACAATTTCATAGGTAAGTTTCCTACCGGGGCCTCCCTTATGTTGGACATTTATCTGGTTTCTTCGGTCTTCAGCAATAGCGCCAGAGGTGGTAGTATTTCGATCAGGATCATCATACTTATTGAACGTCAAGGTGGTTTCTATTTTAGTACCATCACCGTTATAAGTTATTCCCATTGCAGCAAGTGCTTCAGTCATTGTAAAGCCATACAATCCACCCTCTTTTATGGGTTTTGTAAGAAAATTATAGGATTTGCCAAGTGCGTCAATTACATCCCATATTTCATCAGCAGTCCATCTAGTTCCACCAATATAATTTATACCATTAATATTCACATTGTTATTAGTGAAGACTACACCATGATCGAGCCACCATACAAGTTGAGTAAGTCTATCCCAGCCCCAACCTGCAAGACCAAGTGGTTCATAACCAAGACGTTTTATGGCAGCGTCATACGCAGTCCAGCAATCAGTATCTGAACCCCTATTTTCGGGCGTGCCATCACAATGTCCAGTAGGATCAACCTTACCTAACGGATTGTTGCGGACATAACTATAACGATTGAAGCTTTGCGGGTCGCCTGCTCCCGGCACAATACTATCAGCATTGACAAACTTAGCCAAGCCTGGGTCATACATTCTGGCATGATAATACAACAAACCCGTGCCGTCCAGCTTTTGCCCGGTATAATTTATCGTGGTTTGTCCAACCCCACCGCTCCGCACCTTGCCCCAGCTATCAAACTCTTGCTGGCTCACCAACGCCCCGGTTGTGCCATTGGTGGCGAGACTGGCGCTGCCCAAATGGTCGCCGTGTATATAAGTTACCGTGCCAGCGTTAACATCGCGCTGGGCTATTACCTGACCGCCAAATTTGTACTGCGCCCGCTTCGTGCCGCTGGTTTCTTCTTCCCACAAACCCAAGTACACCGTTGTTACACCACTGCGAGTGCGGCTCAAACGTTCGCCCATCGCATCGTAAGTGTAGGTTTCTTGCACGCTATCAGGCCCGGTCACGCTGGTAGGTTGGTTATCCACATTCCAATTGTAGCTGCGATTGCCGCCACTGCTCAAGTTGCCGTTGTTGTCATAGCTGTAGCTCTGTCCACCAACGCTCGTGGGCGCATGGGGACGCGGTTGCCCTGCCGTTGGATAGGTGTAGCTGGTTGCGCCACCCGAAGTTGGCCCTTTAGAGGTGATATTGCCGATGGTGTCGTAGGCGTAGGTTTCGTCATAGCCGCCCGTGCCACCCGTCGTCCAGGCACGAGTCAGCCTGTCGCGGTGGTCATAGTTGTAGTTTTGGGTCTGATTCTGGCCTGACACGTTGTTTATGATGGTTTTGATGTTGCCGCCCAAATCATAGGTGTAGGAGCGGTCAAACAGGCTGCCGGGGGTAGCGACTGGGCCAACCTGAATTTGCTGTAGTTGTTGGAGTAGACCGCCGAAGTTCGAGGTCTGCTTCACACCATTGCCTAGCGTCATTTGGCTCTGGGAGAGGCGTTGATTATTGATGGTGTATTGGGTCTGGGTGACATAGCAGCCGCCCAAAGAAGTACACATGCTGGTGGCACGCCAAGCGGCATTGTAAGCATAGGTCAATACTTCATTATTGGGGTAAGTGGCGCTGGTCACGCGGTCAGCGCTATCGTAGCTCCAACTAAAGCTGCGGCTGCCTGTTAATCCACTGAGATTGCTGTAGTTGGCTGTCGTTTGGGTTCGGCCTAATGATCAGGTTAGTATTGGTAGCGCTGAGGATAATTGAAAGCCGTCCAATATGGCATAATTCGATGTCGTTCAACATACTATGGTGAAGTCGCTACGCGAATATATTCCAAGTATTCTACTTTATACCACTACAGTCTTTAGTACCATCTCCTGAAGGCTCTCGGCAATAAAAATCAAAACTCTTAAAGCCCTGCCTGTTTATTGTAAGATAAATAGGCACCACCCGACCAAACTTTTACAGTCGAATTGTGCGCAACCTGAGTCCTTTTCTGCTAATCTCTGGGAAGAACATTCAAGAACTACCCCAGACGAAAGCAGAGGTGGAGATGAGTACTTTGGAACAGCACGAAACTATTCGCCGCCTTCATTTTATCGACAACTTATCCAACCGGGCTATTGCCGCCAGACTGGATATTTCTCGACGAACCGTGACGAAGGCTCTCTCAAATCAAATGGTTCCGACCTATACTCTGAGCAAGC
>JBBQXW010000014.1:0-50912 GCA_038209275.1 Chloroflexia bacterium
GCGAAGTTTGAAGAGTTTTTGAGTAATGAGTGATGAGTAGAAATCCATTGGCGGAGCAATGTCTCACAATCCATCAAAGCTCTGTGGGACATTGCTCCGCCAATGGATTTCTTAACTATAAAGGAGCAGAAAATTGAGCGAGCAGAGCGAAATGGAGCAACGGCGGAGCGAGCATCTGGTGGAGACAGACTGGCTGGCTGAACATTTGAACGACCCGCAGGTGCGAGTAGTTGATATGCGTGGCTACGTAAAATTGACCAATTTTGAGGACGGCTATCAGGAGTCGGAATATATCGGGGCGCGAGACGATTATGAGCAAGGGCATATTCCCGGCGCAATTTACCTGGACTGGACAACCGATATTGTAGATACGGCTGACCCGGTTCAAGCTCAGGTTGCGGGGGCAGAGCGGTTGGCCCAGGTGCTAGGTGCGGCGGGTATTGGAGATGAGCATATTGTGGTGGCTTATGATGCACACCCGGCCAGCCAGTTTGCCACCCGGCTATGGTGGGTCTTTCGCTATGCTGGACATACTAATTTGCGGGTGCTGAACGGTGGTTTGAAGAAATGGAAGGCCGAAGGCCGGGCGCTTACTACTGATACGCCCCATTATTCGCCCGCCCAGTTTAGCGTAAATACTGAGCCGGAATGGAAAATGACCGCCGACGAACTCTTGCAAAAATTAGCCGACCCCAATTTGAAGCTAATTGATGCCCGCGATGAAGGCCAGTACACCGGGCGAATCCGGCGTGGCAAGCGGGGCGGACACATTCCCGGTGCGATTTCGTTCCCCCGCGAAGAATTAATTAATCTGGCGACAGGCGAGTTTAAGCCGAGCCAGGAAATAGCCGCCATTTTAGAGGAGCGCGTACAGATCAGGCCAGATGAGCAGGTAGTAGCTTATTGCAATGGCGGCGTAGCGGCGACTTCGGTGCTGTTTGCCCTTAGCTTATTGGGTTATTCGCACCTGACTAATTATGATGGGTCGTGGAACGAATGGAACGAGCGCGAAGATTTGCCGGTCAAAAGTTAATGCTTATGTTTTGCTACTCAAAGTAGTCTCTTTATCCAGGCGGCGTACATCGAATAGACCCCCGTCGTTACGCCGCCCCAGCATTTGCTCAATCATCATATCCGCCGTAACCATCCCCCAGCCCAGGCCGTGTCCGGTAAAGGCCACCGCGTAATAAATATTAGTTGGGCTGGTTGCCGGAGGCGGAGGGGTTGCACCTGGCTCGAAAATGGTGTCCGAAACAAAGAGTTTTTCAACTGGCTGAAATGCCCCCGGTATTCGCGGCAACTGCCCGACTAATGGCAGGCCGTCCACCGAAAAACCCATTGTGCCAGCCCAGCGCCGCACGATAGGTGCTTCTGCCAATACATCGGCGAAATGTTTTTGCATAAATTCTTCTAAAGCCGTCTGTACCCAGCTAGTCGGTACTTCATCGTAGCCGATTTCTAATTCTTTGTGACGGCTGCGTCCGCCGCCCAGCAAGAAACTGCCATCTTCAAGCTGCCGGAAATATTCGTAGCCATAGTTGACATAGGCTAATTTATCCAGCACCCGGCGTTTCAAAGGCGCAGTCATCAAAATTTGCGCCCGCACTGGGGCAACTTTATCGTTAAAGTAAGAATCTATGATGCGTGAATAAGCATTGGTGCAAAGGGCGACCTGTTCGCATAATACACTTACGCCACGTGCTTCTACCAGTAATTTGCCGCCATCGGTAGAATGAATCGCGAAAACTTCCGCCGGAGCAAAGAGTTTGGCACGCGGCGCGGCCTGTTCAATCAGGGCGTTTACCAGCGCTGCCGGATTCAGCCCAAAATCATCTGGCTGGAAAATAGCCGCCCCAAAACCCCGCTCGAATGGGTCGGTTGGGCTAAACCCGACTTCAAAACCATCTTCGCGCATAAGCTCGTAAGCCTGGGTAATTGAAGCGCTTTCCTGCTCATCAATTGCCAGAATCGCGCTACCGCACCGCACCGAAGGCGTGCCAAAAGCTTCGATAAAGGTACTGGTCTTGCGCTGGTTTTCTCTGGTCAAAAGCCACAATTCTCGCGCCCCTTCCCGTCCATAGCGTGCTACGCCAGTGGCATAGTTATCCGCCGCTCCCATCAAACAAAATCCGGCGTTGCGCCCGGTTGCGCCCGCCGCCGGAAAGCGCGTTTCCAGAATAGCAACGCTCCGCCCCTGTGCCGCCAGACTATGCGCGGTGTATGCCCCGATAATTCCCGCCCCAATAACCGCCACATCACAATTATAATTCACCGCCCCTGGTGGCTGCTGCCATACCGATACGCTCATGGTTTCCCTCTTTTTCTATTCGCCTGCCAGCAGTTTCTGAACTTCTTTCTCGGATAGATTTTCCAGCTCGATTCGGGTGCCGTCTTTTTTGGTGATGACGACTTTCCTTTTTTCCTTGCCTGCCGGATGGGTCAGGTCATATAGCTTTTTCGCCATTTTCTGAATAGTCTCGGTATGTTGTAGTGCCTGAGTGACTACGGTTATGGCTATATTTATAGCGACTCCAATCATGGCCGGGTCAAGGCTTTCAAGACCCTTCGGTTCGCGCAAATCGGCCTCGACCCCATCCAACTCATTCAATTCTTCATCCAGCTTCCAGTATTCCTGCTGAGAAACCCCCGCAGGAATTTCAATCGTAAAAGCCTGTTTCTTACTTGACATAATATTACCCCTCCTTTAGCGTCTATGTCAGTAGGGGCGCAATTTATTGCGTCCAATTTGGGTTTGATAAACCAAACCTCTACTGAGAGAGATTCTTAACTAAATCTGTTTTTGATTATCTGTGCTTATCTGCCTAATTTTGCACCAAATTTAGGTACTTACTTCCAGCGAAGTTAGTAGCAAGCCTTCATCCAGCGCCCCTTCATCAATTTGTTCTTTTACAAAAATCGCCAGTTGCTCGACCTTCTCCGGCAAAAGCGATTGCACCTCATCATAATAGGTAATTACTCCGATGCGGCGGGCGGCGAATCCGGCTTTTAGCTCGGCGGTATAAAACCCGACTGGCGCTCCTTCGGGTCGCAACGGCAAAGCGCAAATCGTGGTTAGTCAAATTGGTGTATTCCCCAATTCCAATGCAAAGGGCAAAGCGTCGCCTTAGTGAGTCGAGTGGCATGGTAGTACGCGACATTATCAGCGTTTCGTGGGAATTTACCAAAGAAGAGGATTTCTTTTTCAATTGAACCCTGCTCAATCTTATTGACTTTATTGTTTATACATAAATTATGACTGATTTCAGCTTTAACAGCACCCATATTGACCGTAATTTAGTTATAGAATACAGCACGTCTGGAATTTTTTCAAGGGGGTTATGCGTATTGCTGGGAAAAGTTATAAACCCAGTTCAAATTAGACCAACCTCAATGTTTGTAATACTTTCACTTGCTAATCTAAAAGTAGTAGCGATTGGGCAAATCGCTACTACCAAAACTAAAATCCTGAGTTGGGTATGTGTTAAAAATAGAAAAAAGAAAAGCCGCGTTTCCAACGAAACGCGGCCAAGAAAGAAGAGAAGAAGAAAGGATGGAAATTAGTTTCAGACTGCCAGCTGACTGATTTGGGTAGGCTGGTCGAGGCGGAGGGCGGCGGCAGCTTTGCGGGCTATCAGGCTGGTAAGGCGAAATGGGTGGTCTCTCTGGTCAAAATTTGGCCCAGAAGTAAGCGCCTCTAAAATTTCGGTAATTGCCTCGTGCAAGTTAAAAGGTTTGGCGATAAAACCTTTCAGACCGTGAGCGGCGTAGTCCTGGTAAATATAGGCAGGAAAAGCGGTCATCATCAGTACCGGCACGTTCGGGTTTTTGGCTTGAATCTGGCTGTGCAGATAATCCAGCCAGCGCCAGCGGTCGCCGCCTTTTTCTGCGGGCCTATCCGGGCGAAAGCTCAAGGTATCCGAAATTACCAAATCATAGTCGAAACTGGAAACACATTCTAAAGCGGTTTCGGCACTACAGGCGACCACCGGGGCGAAGCCTAATTCACTTTCGACCAAAGCCGCCATAAACGCTGCGATAGATGGCTCGTCATCAATAATAAGCACTTTCCGCATAACCTTCTCCTGATTACCCACAAACTACCCAGGGGAAGTTCCCGGTAGGTTTGTAATTACCCTGTCTGCTATTTCAACTGAAAAGAAGCATATCCCTGAGATAGAAGTGTGTATTGGTACTACTTTGTATTGTAAGGTTGTAGGATGAAAGGTGAAACTGGTGGTGCGTGGGAACTTTCTTAACCACATTCTTGACACGTTAATCATCGCACTTTTAGCTCAACTTTACAGTGACAGTTTTTACTCTTTCGGTGTGATAAAGCGCACAAATTTTATCCCCTATTTTGGTAGTTGCTTCTATAGCAGAAAAGTGCGAAAATAGGGCATTGGAAAAAACAAAAGGCTGGCTATAGGAGGGTCACAACTGGTGCAAGGCAAATTTGGATTTATACAGGGATTTTTAGCGCTATTATTGGGCGCAATGCTTTTTAGCCTGACAGCTTGCGGTGGAGAGCAGGTTGGGCCTACCGCCGCGCCTTCGGTGCCGACGGCGCTGCCCACTATTCCAGCTACACCCGCTCCATCACCAACTCCCGTTCCGACGGCAACCCTGGCGGCGTTGCTTACGACTGAATGGGGTTCGGTCAAGGCAATTGGAGCGGAGGTGAAGGCTTCTCCTGATACCAAAGCGGCAACTCTTGAAAAATTAGGCGGTTTTACTATTGTCGCCTGGCAGCGCAAATTACCCGATGGCAGCTGGCTGGAACGGGCCGGAGGCGGCTGGCTACAGCGACAGGATGTGGTGGTTTACGCCACCGAAGGGGATGCCCGCAAAGGTGTGCCTGCGGCAACTTTGCCGCCCACATCGGTACCAACTTACAATGCTAAACCTGCCACGATTGGTAATCCAGCTTATACCTACGCCCCGATTTCCGGGCCAGGTTCAATACCGCAGCTTATTACTAAACCGCCCGTTCCCCCTACGCCTACCCCAACTATCGGTACGCCCGGCAGCGCTACGGTTGCAGCCACGAACGCACCCTCAGTTGCGCCTACCGCTACTCCCCGCTTTACTGCGCCACCACAGCCAACCGTCCGGCCTGGTACTCCTAATCCACCAAGCAGCGGTAATTAGTCGAAATTATCAACCGATAAGGAGCTTTGATGAGCAAGAGTGACCATTCTGCCGCTGAACCAACCGTAGAGCAACGGGCCGAAGCCGAGCAACAGGCTCCAACCGAAAATGAAATTGTTTTTCAGGGCAAAAAATTTAGTGTGCGGGTTGATACTATTCAACCCGCCGAGGGCAAAGCTTACAAACGCGAAATTGTGGTTCATTCAGGGGCAGTAGTGATGATTCCAGTAGACGAAGCGGGCAATATTTTGCTGATTAAGCAGTGGCGACGGGCGGCTGACCGTATTTTAGTGGAATTACCGGCGGGAACTCTCGAACAAGGCGAAGACCCCGCCGAATGCGCTCAGCGCGAATTGCAGGAAGAAATTGGCTATATAGCCAACAAATTAACACCATTAGGCGGGTTTTTCAGTGCGCCGGGCTTCTGCTCCGAATACTTACATCTGTTTTTAGCGGAAGATTTACAAACCAGCCGACTAGCGCCCGATGCCCACGAACATATTGAGGTAATACCAAAAACCCCCGAAGAAGCCCTGCATATGATTGAACAAGGGGAAATTTGCGATGCCAAAAGCATAGCAGGAATTACACGCTATTATTTACGTAATAAATTAGGTTTGCAGTAGGGAATAATGTAGCTATTCAATTGCTGGTACAGAACCAAATAAAATTCTTCAATTCAGACTTAACGCTGAATAGCTACATAATATTATTAATTGGGCGAATTTGTTATCGAGCGGTTGACCGTGGCGTTCATCCAGGGACGTTCCAGCCGGGAATAATAGGCCCGTCGTCCGTTTAACGATGCTGGTAGCGGGCCGGGTCGGTCTAAATTTATCTGACGACCCCCGTCCACTTCCAAATAAGTGCCAGCCTGGACTACTTGCCCGGCACTAAAAATTTCTTCGCCATAATCGTTGTAGGTCGGCTCGTACTTAACCTGCAATTGAATAGGTTGTGAGCCATTTCCAGTATCGTCTCTGCTTGTCATAGCAAATAGCCTCCATTGAACTACTGTCAGGCAAGCTTTAGTGGAATATACTTATTAACGGTTGGAAGTAGCTCTTAAGCTTAAGGTATAGTTAGAAGACCCGTTATCAGTATAACAAATTAGAAAAGGAGTTGGGAGTAAGCCCGTTCGTACTTGCCTAATTACGCCTTTGTAATTTCAGTTTATCATTTAAAATCTACCATAATGTACCTGGTGTGTCAAGACTTTTGCGGTCTAAATGTAGTATAATTAATGTATATCTATATCTGCAATAGACTTCAACGCCGTTAAAATACAGGAAAGGTAAAAGATGTTTGCCAGTGTCAATGGAACCAGCCTTTTTTTTGATGTAGAAGGTAGTGAACTTCAGTTGCGTGGTAGGGTAGTTAAAAACCTGCCGGTCTGCTTTGTGCTGCACGGTGGCCCTGGCCTCGACCATACCGGGTTTCGTCCCTGGTTATCTTCGCTCGCTGATATAGTCCAATTGGTCTATCTTGATTTGCGCGGACAAGGTCGTAGCGCCCCTGCTCCCCTTGAAACCTGTACTATCAGCCAGATGGCCGACGATTTAGAGCAATTCCGGCGCTATCTAGGCATAGAGCGCCCCGTAATAATGGGTCATTCTTATGGTGGTTTTGTCGCTCTGACCTATGCCACTCGCTATCCCGATAATTGCGCCGCCTTGATTACGGTGGATAGTGCTGCCAAAGTAAATGCCGAAGCAGCAATGGCAACCGCCCAGCGCCAGACCCAGGCCCAACCCGAAGTTTTCCAGGCTTTGCTGCGCGGTTTTGGCGGTGAGGTACAGACGGATGCTCAGTTGCACGCCTGGTGGAAGGAAGTGACCCCGCTTTACATGAAGGAATACGACCCGATTAGTACCGGGCTGATGTTTGACCGCATGAAAATGAACGTGGCGGTACTGAACCACACCCTGACCAGTGGTGAACTTGCCACTTACGATGTGACGGCGCAGCTAGAGGCAATTAAAGCTCCAGTGCTGGCGGTCTGCGGCGAGAGCGATTGGATTACCCCGGTAGATAGTAGCTGGACGATTGCCCAAAATGTGGCGTTGGGCAAGCTGATAGTTTTGCAAGAAGCGGGACATTTTTCCTATCTGGAGCAATCGGCCCAGTTCACCCAGGCAGTACGGGAATTTTTGCTGTTCGAGGTGAAGTAAAATTTAATAATTTGGAGAAGGAGAAACAAAAATGGCGGAACAGACCAAGTTTGTACTTGAAGAAAAAGAGATGCCGACCAGTTGGTACAATATCCAGGCCGATTTGCCCACACCCTTGCCTCCCGTGTTGCACCCCGGCACCCACCAACCGATTGGCCCGGCTGACCTCGCTCCGCTCTTCCCAATGGAATTGATTATGCAGGAAGTTAGCCAGGAGCGCTATATTGAAATTCCAGAGGAAGTGCAGGAGATTTATCACATCTGGCGACCTTCTCCGCTCTATCGCGCCCGCCGCCTCGAAAAATTGCTGGATACTCCGGCCCGCATTTTCTTCAAATATGAAGGGGTTAGCCCCGCCGGAAGCCACAAGCCCAATACCAGCGTGCCGCAAGCCTATTACAACAAAAAAGAAGGGGTCAAGCGGCTGGCAACCGAGACCGGGGCGGGTCAGTGGGGGACGGCACTGGCGTTGGCTTGCCAGATGTTTGAGCTGGAATGTATGGTCTATATGGTCAAGGTCAGCTACCAGCAAAAGCCTTATCGTCGTTCTTTGATTGAAACTTACGGCGCAAAAGTGGTGGCAAGCCCCAGCGATATGACCGATGCCGGACGGCATATTCTGGCGGCTGACCCCAATTCGCCCGGTAGCCTGGGTATTGCTATCAGCGAAGCAGTCGAGGATGCGGTCAAGCGCGAAGATACAAAGTACGCGCTGGGAAGCGTGCTGAACCATGTTTTGATGCACCAGACCATTATCGGGCAGGAAGCCAAACTTCAGCTAGAAAAGGCCGATGCCTATCCCGATGTGTTGATTGGCTGCGTCGGCGGCGGCAGCAATTTTGCCGGAATTGCCTTCCCCTTTATCAAGGATAAATTCGAGGGCAAAAATATTCGGATTATCGCGGTTGAACCGGCAGCCTGTCCTTCGCTGACCAAAGGAGTTTACGCCTACGACTTCGGCGACACGGCCCAGCTAACCCCCCTGGTCAAGATGCACACGCTTGGTCACGATTTTGTGCCGGAAGGGATTCACGCGGGCGGCTTGCGCTATCACGGCATGGCTCCTTTAATCAGTCATCTGTACGAATTAGGGGTAATCGAAGCGGTGGCCTATCCGCAAAACCCGGTCTTTGAGGCGGCGGTAACTTTTGCCCGTGTTCAGGGACTACTGCCCGCCCCCGAACCGAGCCACGCGATTAAAGCGGCGATGGACGAGGCGATTCGCTGCCGCGAGGCGGGCGAAGCCAAAACCATTCTGTTCAACCTGTGTGGTCACGGTCATTTTGATCTGACGGCCTACGACAATTACCTGGGCAACCGTCTGCCCGATTTCATCTATCCCGAAGAACGTGTCCAGGACGCGCTCACCCGCCTCCCTGTGATGGCGTAGTTTTGAATTTTGAATTTTGAATTTTGAATTTTGAATAAAGTAGCCAGCAATAACTTACATTTATCGCTGGCTACTTTATTGTCCAAAGGGAGTGTCGAAATCAGCACCTCGATAATTTTTGAGTTCCTAAAAATAGAAGTGCCTAAAAGCGCCGAGGTAGGGGCGAATTGCATACGCCCTCTAGCCTTGCGTCAGGTCAAAAGGGCGTATGCGATTCGCCCCTACGCAATTTAGCTCTGCCAATTTAGGTACTCCTCTAAAGAATTTCGGCTTTCCCAACTACAAGAATTTATAGTATGATGAAACCACAGACTGTAGCTTGATACCAAAAAGGAAAAATACCTGACCCATGAAAATCAGAACGATTACTTATGGCGTGCAGCCCGATTTCAGCCAGTGGCAATTAGCGGAGGCGGCGCTGTCAAAGGCGGTGGCGGTTTTGCAACAGGCCCAAAAGCGTTGCGAAGCGGCGGGCTACGAGGTTCAAACCCTTCGGCTTAGTCTTGCGCCTTTTCTAGCAACCCTGAATGAGGCCGGGCAGCGCCACCAGGTTTTGCAAGCCCTTGACCAGTTTTGCCACGATGCCAATTTGAGCTTTCTTTCGCTAGGGCCGCTTTATGCCGGGCAACTTGAGGTCGGCGAAATTGTGGACATATTGGCACAATACCCCGCCTTTAATCTAGCCACTGTTATTGCCGAAAACGGACAGGCGGATTATCGGGGAGTACGCGAAGCCGCCCGAATTATCGCCGCTTTAGCTACGGCTACCTCGGACGGTTTGTGCAACTTTCGCTATTGCGCCAGTGCTTCCTGCCCGCCCGGTATTCCGTTTTTTCCGGCAGCCTATCATGCAGCAGGCAGTGGGCCAACGCTGGCGTTAGGTCTGCAAATGCCCGACCTTGCCCACGCCACTATCGCCGCGCTTGTCCCGCAAATCGCTAAGAAAGGCCCATCGGTAATAACGCCAGCGCTGGCTCAAGCTATCATTACAAACCTTTTGCCCATTCAAAAGCTGATGCACGATTTTTGCCGTCAGACGAACGAACTGACCTACGCCGGAATTGACGTTTCGCTTGCGCCGCTCGGCAATGACTCGGTTGCCGCCGCCATCGAAGCGGCAGGGCTAGGGCGCTTTGGCGAAAGCGGAACGTTAGCCGTCGCTGCCGCTATTACCGCCGGATTGAAACAGGCCGGGCTATCCCAGGGGAATGAGGCTGAACCAAATTTGCAGACTACTGGCTACAACGGTCTGATGTTGCCAGTGCTGGAAGATGCTTTAATCGGGCAGCGCGCCGCCGAAGGACTGGTGGATATTCAAAAGCTGTTGATGTACTCGGCGGTCTGCGGCACAGGACTGGACGTGATTCCCTTGCCCGGTGCGGCAGATGAAACCGTTATTGCCCGGTTGCTGTTCGATGTGGCGGCGCTTTCGGCCCGCTATAACAAACCGCTCTCGGCCCGTCTTTTCCCTGTCCCCGGCAAAAAAGCAGGCGAACTGACCGAATTTGATAGCCCTTATCTAACCAATACAGTAATCATGAATTATTAGCTTTTGAAAAAGTCTTAAGACTTTTTCAAAAGCTAAAATAGAGAAGGAGAATTAAATTATGACAGCTACTGAGGGAAAAACCGACAAATTGAGCCTGTTACAGGCCGAACAGCAAGAACTAATTGCCCTTTGCAAGAGCCTGACCCTGCAAGAATGGAATGCACCGAGTTTGTGCGAAGGCTGGAGCGTGCGCGATGTAGTGGCACATCTTATTGGCGGACAGCAAGATTTAATAACCTATTTCACCTCCATGCCAGGCAAGGCCAACCAAAAACAGGTTGACCGACGACGCAATCTGAGTAGCGATGAGTTAATCCGGCAACTAGAAGAAAGTACTTCTAAACCCGGCTTTATCGTCAAAGCCGCCGCCACTCTCTACATCTACGATACATGGGTGCACCAGCAGGATATTCGCTGGCCGCTCCATAAAGACCGCCCGCAAGACCCTCAGCGCGTGCTATCGGTACTAAATATGATGGGGAAAAGCGCTGCCAAAAAACTAACCGAGCGCAACCAGAAACTAATCGCTACCGATATAGAATGGCAGCTTGGCGAAGGCCGCGACGAAATCAAAGGCCCAGCCGAAGCCCTTGCCATGTTTTTGGCAGGCCGTCGCAAAGCCGCTCTCGAACGCCTGAGTGGGCCAGGCGCAGATAAATTGAAGTAGGATTTACGATTTACGATTTACGCACCCAGAGGGTACCCGCGATTTACGATTTACGATTTCGGTGAAGACGAAGGCTGAAAGCGCCAATGCTACCGTAATTTTGAGACCTTTCCTGCGTCAGGGTGACAGTTGAGGCAAGTATTGTATTTTCAATCGTAAATCGTAAATCGTAAATCCAGGGTAAATTTTAGGCTGGATTGTAGCCTTCAACCAGCACCAAACTACCGTGCGAATTGGCCTGGCGAATACCAATGATAGCCTGATATTCGGGCGAGTCGTGCCATTTTTTGGCCTGTTCAGCACTTTCAAATTCCATAATAACTACACGCGCTGGCTGCCAATCGCCTTCCAATTGCTCTACTTTGCCGCCGCGCACGATGAATTTGCCGCCATATTTTTCAAGGGTAGCCGGAACTTGCTTGCTGTATGCTTGATAAGCCTCTGGGTTGGTTATTTCGACTGAAGCAATAATGTATGCAGACATAAATTCCTCTCTAAAAATAGATTCTACGCCTAATCTTTTCAATGTTTTGTAGGAGGGGGCTGCGCCCTCGATTTCAACCCCCCCCCCAATTTTCTGTAGGAGGGGGCTGCGCCCTCGATTTTTGCCCTGGCACAATCCTGAAATCGAGGGCGTAGCCCCCTCCTACACATTTTTAGCCTTGTTTTGAACTCGGAACGTCAATCTGCTTGATGTTGGCGTTGAGTTCCTGGAACTTTTGCAGAATGTTCGAGTAGCCGCGCTCGACGTACTGAATACCGTGTACCTGCGAAACCCCTTTTGCCACTGCCGCTGCAATAAGATAACTAAATCCGGCCCGCAAATCCGGGATAGTAATATCGGCGGCGTTGAGTGGGGTCGGCCCTTTGACCACACAGCTATGCTCGTGGTCGCGGTTCTTGAAACGGCAAGTTCTTTCGCCCAGGCACTGCTTGTAAAGCTGGACTTCCGCGCCCATGCGCTGCAATTCTTTGGTATAGCCAAAGCGATTTTCATAGACCGTTTCGTGCAGCACCGAAAGCCCGTCAATCTGGGTCATCAGCATTACAAAAGGTTGCTGCCAATCGGTCATAAAGCCGGGGTGTACATCGGTTTCGAGTGCGATAGGCTTGAGCGGCGTACCGGGATGGAAAAAGCGAATACCCCGCTCCATAATTTCAAAGCTACCGCCGACCTGCCGCAGCTTGTTGAGGAAAGTCAGCATATGGGCTTGCTCTGCCCCTTCAATCATTACGTCGCCCCGCGTAATTATTGCAGCGACGGCAAAAGAAGCCGCTTCGATGCGGTCATTTATAACGCGATGACGGGCAGTATGCAGCTTTTTGACTCCTTCGACTACAATCGTGCGGTCTACATCGGTATAAATAATTGCGCCCATCTTTTGCAGCAGCATAATCAGGTCAATAATTTCCGGCTCAATCGCGGCGTTCTTAATCAGGGTCGTGCCTTTCGCCAGCACTGCCGAGAGCAAAATATTTTCGGTTGCCCCAACGCTCGGATAAGGCAATTCGATAATCGCCCCGCGCAACTGGTCGGCTTTGGCATAGTAGCGGTCGCCTTCAAAGACAATCTGTGCGCCCAGCGCTTCGAGCGCCTGAATATGAAAATCTACCGGGCGTTCGCCAATGTTGCAGCCACCCATCAAAGGAATTACCGCCTTGCCGTAGCGATGAATTAGCGGCCCTAATAGCAGAATCGGGATGCGGTTCAAACCGCTAAAGGCTACCGGCACTTCCGGCGTGGTTATTGTCGGGGTATGCAGCACTAAAGTATCGCTTTGGTGGTTATCCCAGTGGTATTGCAAGCCGACGCTCTGGCAAATATCCAGCGTTACTCTGGTATCGCCGATATTGGGGACGTTGCGTAAAATACATTCCTCGTCGGTGAGCAGACTGGCGACAATCTGTTTGGTAGCGGCGTTTTTCGCTCCACTAACCTTAATTTTTCCCGTTAAGGGCTTGCCACCCTCTATTTCGTAATAAGAACCCATTAATCCCCTTTCTTTATAAACGCGGTTGCCGTCTCTTGTGGCCGAGTGTTAAATTATGCTCTTCCAAAAAGAGAAATTCGCCCGTCCGCATAATTTGTTTGCCGTCAACCCAGATGTTGCAATCTTTGGCAATCGCGTCTACATGGGTCGGGGCGCTCCAATCCGCCCCGGTCTGGTTACTAAGCGGGTCGCCCAGCGCGATGTGCATACCGGGCAGTTTTTCGTCCTGCAACAAATTATAAATCATTTTGTTCACGCCGATATTCGCGCCAATCGCAAACTCTCCTACCCGGTTGCTATTTTCGCTGCTATTGACGTAGCGCCAAAACTCAACCTGAAGATAATGATTATCGCACTTGACCGAACGCAACCGATTGTTTTCTATCTCTAAATAAAGCGGATAATTAGCCAGGTTGCCGTACTTCTGATTAAAGTAGTCGCCGATAGTGCCGTCTGCCACGTAAATTCCGTTTACATTATGCGGAGCAGTAAAAACTTCGCCCGCCGGGAGATTCGACCAGACTTTCCCGGTAATTTGCCCGCAGGTAGCAATCCACTGCAATTCAGGAATAAAACTGGCCTCAATATCCGTTCCGGCATCTGTTTTGGTAGTAATCGTGCGGCAATTCATCGCCATGTCGCGGATTTTCTGGCCTATTGCATTGACCACGCCATAATCGGCCCTCATTCCCTGCAACATAATCTCGTGCGAAATTTGTACCATATGAGCATAGCGTATTTCGTGGCGCTCAATTACGCCCACAAACTGCTTGCGGGCCGGTAATTCGCCAACCTTTGATTGAACCGCGTAAATTGCCACGCTGCTTTTAGCAACCGCCTCCAGAATTGGCTGGGGCATGTCTTTAATGGGTCGTTGCGTATAATCTTCAATAACATAACCTGTTACAATTGCCCCAGCCATACGCGCAACCGAAAAGAGGGCGGCCCCGATTTCCATTGTCTCCTCATCGGTGACAATGGTCATTACCTCGCCCTCTTGCACCTTCAAGCAGGTGTAAATCGCGTTGCGTGCGCCAATTAAATATTCCGGGTTCCAGGGTATTTCTTTAAGGCTATCACTCAACTTTCGACTGTATAATATATCTGTCACTGGCTCTATATCCTACTTTAGATTCAAGCTTTCAGCTTTTGATTTGATATTATCAAATCAAAAGCTGAAAGCTTGAATTAAAATGTGCTAAATTCCTTCCATTGCCTCGCTCAACACACGGTCTACCACTTTCTTAAAGTCGTTGGTTTCCTCGTATGCAGCAAGCTGACGGTCAGCGCTGGTTCCTTTATCAAGAATAGTGTGGATATATTCAACTTCTCGGCGGCTGCCTAGTTCGTCTACCACATCATCTACGAACTCCAACAGTTCTCCCATCAATTCGCGTGCCGGGACTTCAACCGATTTACCCAGGTCAAGCATGTTACCATTAATGCCATAACGAATGGCCCGCCATTTGTTTTCCATGAGCAAACCTCGGTTATAGCGCCGCCAGCCAATATTTTGCTGCTTGAGCTTATACAATTTTACCACAACCGCCTGAATCAAAGCTGCCAGCGCCAGCGTCTCTTCCAGACGAGTTGGCATATCGCAAATACGAATCTCGATGGTGTCGTACTGCGGATGGGGGCGTACATCCCACCAGATTTTCTTGCCGTCATCAATGCAGTGTGTCTGCACCAGTGTATCAATATAACTTTCAAAAGCGGCATAACTCTCAAACTCGTCGGGGATGCCGGTACGGGGGAAACGCTGGAAAACCACCGAGCGGAACGACTTTAGCCCGGTGTTGCGGCCCATCCAGAACGGCGAACTGGTCGAAAGCGCCAAAATATGCGGCAAAAAGTAGCGCAATTCGTTCATAATCGCTACACCAGTATCTTTATCTTTGATGCCCACGTGGACATGCATCCCAAAAATGAGTATCTCGCGAATCACGTCCTGCAATTCTTCTTCCAGAACGTGATAGCGCACATGGTCGGTAATTTGCTGTTGCTGCCAGTTGGCGAAGGGGTGTGTTCCGGCAGCACCAATTGCAACCCCCATTTTGTAACCAATTTCCGAAATAGTCGAACGGTTGCGGCGCAAATGTTCACGGGCTTCGTTAATATCTTTGCAGACTGGTGTCACCGTCTCCACGCAACTCATTAACATCTCCGGCTTAATAAAATCGCCCAGAATGGGTGTACCCAGCTGGATAATTTCGGCATTGCGGGGGCTTAATTCGCGAGAGACCGGGTCTATAATTTGAAACTCCTCTTCTACGCCCAGCGTAAAAGTCTCTTTTTCGTGTCCGCTTAATTTTCCCATAATCTTAACCTTCTCCCCTGTTTAGCACTAATAAACGTCGTTAAGTTTATCGCTAACCTTATCACGAAATCTTGATTTCAGCAATCTTGAACCACGCTCTAACATTGTTTTTAGCAAGGTTTTCCGCCATGAACTATAGCACAATTCGTTTTGAAATTGAACCGTCTGAGGGATTGTAGTACGGTTGAAATTTTGGGGCGAAACAAGCCAGGTTGACAAACGCCCAGCGCCATAGTATAATCAGCTCAGTTTTAGGGTCGTAGCACTCCAAATGTTGCGGTTAGCCTAAGACGCAAATACAAAACTAATAATGTGCGCCTGTAGCTCAGTTGGATAGAGCGTTTGGTTGCGGACCAAAAGGTCAGGGGTTCGAGTCCCTTCAGGCGTATCAATATATCTCAGTTTAACAACCCAATAAGCATCTAAAGAATTAGACCAAAGGCCACCCCTAAACCAACCAACTAAAACCCACACTTCTTTCAATATTGATAGGCAAATTGGCTCGCTCTCAAAATCGGTAGCAACCCTTGGTAAATAAAAAGGGTAGGCCGACAATCGGCCTACCCTTTTTATTTAAACCTGATCAGGCAATTTGCTTCAGGATTGAGAAAGGCCAATCAAAATTTTGGTTGGGCCGGAACTCCATGGTGCCGCGTTTGGGTTCAGCATCACAGCCGTGTACCACATAATCGTAGGTGCCTGGCCCAAGCTGGTAAGTTTGGGTAGTCTGTGCCGGAAGTTCGATGGTCAGGTTATCCTGGCCGCTCAGTTCCAGCACTAAAGGGTTGCAGCTTGAATTATTGCTCAGATTTACCACTACCCAGGGAGCGGTTTCAGGCCGACCTGGATAACGCCAATTATAGTAATGGCGACCTACATTTCCCATTTCGACCCGATATGCCGCAGGATTAGAAGGGGTATAAGTCAAAACTCGCCGCTCGAAAAGCTGCACCAGCACGTCTTTTTCCTGCCCGGCAATAGTTGCCCTTGTCCAGTAAGGTTCGGTTAGTGGGAACCCCAACGTGGCGACCCAATCCATTAACGGGGCGGTTATATAGCGATTGTCCTGGTAAACCAGCCCGGTACGGTTCATATAGTTCCACAAGACATCGGCGATGTTATGACCCAGTTCCCGGTTGTAAACGGCATATTTCACCCCATAACGTGTTCCCAGGCTGGTATCTTGTGCCAGTACCCTTTCCCGGTTGATTGTATCATCTACTGGGAGTCCTATCTTAGCCAAAGAGCGAATAATAGGATTAATCGAAGCAACCTCGCTGAAACTGGCGTAGGTCGGGCCATTGTTGTTGATCGGGTCTCCGGCAACTGGAATCCGGGATGGGCCTATGTCCCGGAAGGTATTATCGCCCTCTTGTACCCGCCCGGAAACCAGCTCTTTAACCAGAAGTCCATTAGTGACGTAATAGGGGTTGTTAGGGTCGGCTTTCGGATAAGTAATCTCCATCCGGGCTTTATCAAAATACTGCACTAAGCGCTGTCCGTCACTACTTTCGGTGTAAGGCTCTTGCAAAAAGGCCCAACCTTCCGGCCCCCAGGTAAAACTACGGGAAGCCTCGTTTGCAACCACCGAAAAATCCTGGCGTTCCCAAACCTTTCGGAAAGCTCCACTGGCGAAACTATACTCGGCTGAACCGGCAGCACCAACTGGAAGGGCCAGCACTGCCAATTGTAGGGCCAGAAGGATTACCAGTCCAGTATATTTAAGCTTAAGAGCTGTTTTCAACCTTTTCATAACATTTCTCCTAAAGTATTCCTCGATTGACAGTCTAAAGCTTTACTTTGGAAACACCAGTCAGAGTCATAATGGCAATATCGCCTACCTTAAATTTATGACCCAGACTGGCATTCTGGATGCTGCTGGCACTGAGCGGGCCACTTACCGCCAGTAGGAATAGGTGGGTATCTTTAGTGTAAAAGGCGATTTTATTACCTAGAAAACTCAGGTTAGCTTGTTGCGGAAATAAGCTACTTATCTGATCAGTTGGGTTGTACCAGCCCTGGGAGGCCAGCTCTTGATCATAAAAATTCTTGACCTTTTCGTTATCACTCACCCCGTTAAGCTGGTAGAAATTAACCATAGGTCGCTCAACCAAAGTGTTCAAGATAAAAGCACCAGGCATTACTGAATCACGTTCGGTCTGCGAGAAGGTCACTGGCTGGGCATCCGGGTAAGTGGGTACCGCACCGGGTGTAATTGAAGCCGCTGGGGCTGTAACACTAATCGGAGTAGCAGTTGGCATTGTAGGAACTTGAGTAAGCGCTCCACTAACCGCCGTCCCAGCAGTCTGCGCTCCGCCAACCACAACAGTGCTGGCGGCATTAGCCCCACTTGCTATTGCGGTGCTGGCAGTTTGAGCTGTGCCTGCTGCATTTGTCGTAACACCCCCTGGAGTAGGGAGGTTACTTCCACAGGCTACAAGCAGCATTGATGCAAGCAGTCCGCTTACTACCAACAACGCCAGTAGCGCGCCCCGAAATTGAATTTTATCTTTACGCCACATCACGCAAATCCTCCTGCTTTATTCTAACGAGTCCAGCCCAGTTTAAGCTGAGTCCGGCCCAACAAATTATTTGCTTTAAGCTAATCATTCAACTGCCTTTAGCATAAATCACCAAAGCTGAAGCGGTATTACCCAGAAGTATTATATTTGGACTAATTTGGTTTAGTGGGCTTAATTTGTACCAAAACTAAGAGTAAAGAATTCAAAGGCAGGGCAAGAATCAGGAGGCGAACAGGAGAGTGTTTCGGTTTTACCGCCCTTGCCATTCACTACCACAATTCAAACAGGTATAATGATAAAGCTTTAGTTTGCTAATCTTATGATAATTTTGGCTATCCCTGTAACCTCTTAGCCAGATAAATCCCATAAGGGCAGCACAAATTACGCCCACTATCAGATTCAGGATGTTAAAGTCCTTGACAACCTCGGCAACTGACCCAGTAGCAACTAACAAAAGGATTAGCATTACTGCAAATCTGGGCCAGCTGATAAATTTAGGATGAAGTGGGCTACCATCAAGACTAACATAGACTTCCTCCCGTGAAATATTGTCACTGCTACACCACGAATTGCGACATTTTAACTGTTCCATTGTGATCATGTTGCACCTTTTCCTTCAAGTAGACCCAACTTCAGCTTACCAGAGTATCAAGCCACTCCCATCTGGCTAATCACCTGGTCTGGTACTATAATCATAGTAGGGCCGATATTTAGCTCGGCAGTAGCAGGCAAAACAAATTTCTTGGAGAAAAGATTAGGCTGACTTACCTCATACCCTGTAATGGTAAGATTATTTTGATCCAGCAATACATCAGTTACCTCTCCTAAAAGGCTACCAGCCTGACTGACGATCTGAAGTCCAATCAGGATTTTCAGGTCAGGCAACTTCGCCAACGAAGGGTCGAGATTGCTATTCTCTTCAAATTGGTCGGTACTCTCGCCTTTGATAATTACCTCGCCTTCAGGCTGACATACTGTAATCGCGTCTGGTCCTACACTCCTTAACATGGCTATACGTAACAGCTCTGCTGAACTAAACAACCCGGCTTTTAGCCGGAGACCACTTACCTGAAAGCTGGTAGGGTCAACCAATAGGTTATCCAGATTGCCTATCTTGCGAGCGTCGTTCAAATCTACCACCGCCCGATTTTTCAATTCGCTAAATTTTAGCATGTCTTATCTCTTTCTTATTTCTTCATTTTAATTTTCTTCATTATAAGAAAGATTAATTAAAATGAAAATAATATATTTTATTTTCGATAATATGCTTAAATTCTAACTTGGAAACATAATAAAAACAAGTACCAAAAGTATTAAATCGGAGCTAATCTGGTTTATTCGATGTTACACGATTTTAGCTCAACAGTTGGGTTCAATTGGAGGAACTTTTTAAGAATGTGAGAATGTCGGTCGCACCATTCAGCTAACTGAAGGTAGGACATAATTACTTTCAAGCGTAGGTGTGCCTTTGAGTAGCATTGGACCCAGATTGGATTCATCCGCAAAGTGTGTGGTAACTTTTGAAGGTACTATCCATCATAGTGCGTCAGATGTGGTGCAGGAACTAGCGACAACTTTCCAGCGAGAAGGTAAAGAGCTTATCAAGCTTTTGCGCGAATTACTGGCCCAGGGCGAGAATGAACAGTTAAGACAAAAAGCGCATTACCTAAAGGAAGCAGTTTAGCTATGGGCGATAGTTTAGAGACAATCAGTAAAAATAGGACACTAGAAAAAAAGGCCGCACTATTAACCCGGATAGAACAGGAATACGAACGGGCAGTAGAACAGAAAGTTTTTGAACTTGTAGACAAAATTAAAGAATCGATAAGTCAGCAATCAGAGGACTGTCTCCTTTCGGTCACGGATGAATGAATGTCGGATGCTGCATAATCATTGCCTTGCCAAAAGTATAGGAGAGCATTCGTTTCGGGGGGCCAAGTTGATAAAAAAGAGTCAAGTAATGGATAGGTACTCTCGACTATAACTTCTTCCATTGTTCCACTCAAGCACTGCCTTTTGCTCTGCTTAAATTGCCCTCGGAAAAGAATGCTCTCGTAGGCCAAAGCTTGTGATAGATTTACGCACGTATTCTCACCATAGGTGAAAATGGGTTCCAAGCTTTACTCACGTTACCACCAAATTTTCGGCAGACTCTGAAATTTGTGGAAAAATTAGTCAATGACCTAAAATATCTCCGCTGTTTTTGTTTAGTCTCAGACCTATCGGGTAACGCTATAACCAGCGCTAATTGCGAAGGCGATTTCCAGAACCAAACTTTAAACTATAGCCTGGAGCAATAATTACCACCCCTCCTCCATTACGCAGGCTAGTTGCACCATCCTTTTGCAAACCAATCCAGTTATAATAAAGCCAGTTGTCGCTGCCACCGTCCACCCGTATCCCTGCTCCAATGTTGCCACTGATTAAATTTCCGTTTGTGTTTGTGCCTGCCAATCCCAGATTATTATGGCTGGCGGCACTGCCCAGATGCAATCCTACTCCGTTGGGAACGGCGCTTATTCCATCCGCCGTCCCCAACCAGCTACATTTTACCTTATTGTAATTACCGCTTATATCCAGGCCATAGCTACTAAAACCGGTGATTGCCAACCCATTGACCGTCACATTGCTTGTCAAGCTTAAACCGCTACTACCCGCCCCTGCTCCCGCTAACAGGTGCATTTTTGGTACGCCGCGCCCGGCTTGTATACTGCATCCTCCATCTATAGTTACTCCGCCTGTTGGGACAGGAGGGAGCGCACCGGTAAGAGTCAGGCTGGTCAGGCTGGCACTAAAGGTAATAGTGAGTGGCTTAGAAGCAGTCGCCGCCTGAATCAGGGCGTAGTACAGGCTGCCACAATCAACTCCACTACTCTGTGTCACTACAAAAGCATTACATGCGCCCGAAGTAGCCGTTGCCGTTGGAACGCTGGTTGGAGTATTGGTTGGTGGAATAGGAGTATTGGTCGGTGTAGAGACAGGAGTATTGGTCGGTATAGAGACAGGAGTATTGGTCGGTGGAATAGGTGTATTGGTTGGTGTTAGTGTAGAAACAGGCGTGTTCGTTGGTACATTCGTCGGCGTAGAAACAGGCGTATTCATCGGCGTAGCAGTTTTAGTTGGCGTGTTGGTCGGTGGAACAGGTGTGTTCGTTGGCGTGTTGGTCGGTGGAACAGGTGTGTTCGTTGGTGTATTGGTCGGCGGGACGGCTGTATTGGTGGGTGTGTTAGTCGGTGGGACAGGTGTGTTAGTCGGCGTGTTGGTTGGAACGGGCGTACTGACCGAGGTAGCGGTCGGTGTAGGATTGATAATATTGATGGACTGATAAGCTGCCAGCAGATTAATTCGGCCTGCTCCGTAACTGTTGTCCATCCCGATACTACCCAGGTCAACGGCACTAGAAACCAGGGCGGCTTTTTGTTGAGCAACTGTCAGGGTGGGATAAGCACTGAGAAGTAGCGCTAACCCACCGCTTACGTGTGGAGCTGCCAGTGATGTACCAGAGGCTGAGGTATAAAGGCCGAACAAATCAGCCGTTTTGATAGTGACTCCTGGCGCGGCTACATCGGGCCACAGGCGGCTAGTGCTACCGCAAGTAGTTGGCCCCCGGCTACTGTCGTTAGCAATCACGTCGCTGTTATTAACCGAACCCACCGCGAAAGCACTGGGATTGTTAGCCGGGCTGGTGCTACTGCTAATAGTAGGGCCAGAATTGCCAGCAGAAAAAACCGGCACAATTCCAGCGGCAACGAGGGCTTGCAAATCCGGCTCAAATTCGAGACTGCAAGTAGTGCTGGTCAAAGACCACGAATTATTAACCACATCGGGGGCATCGGCAGTGGCGGCGTTTCCATCGGGGTCAAGCACCCACTGCAAACTCAGGTGAATATTACTGGTAGTTGCGCTGCCGCTATCGTTAAAAATCTTGGCAGCAATCCATCTAGCCTGTGGTGCCAACCCGATAGAAGTTCCGCCCTTATCTTGCCCAACCATTACGCTCATTGTCCATGTCCCATGTCCATTCAAATCGGTTGGAATAGTAGGGTGTTGTCCATAGGGGTCGTACCAGCTATTGGTTCCGCCGCGCCACTGCCCGGCAATATCAGGGTGAGTATAATCTACCCCCGTATCAAGGTTTGCCACAACCACGCCCTGCCCATAAAAACCCAGTCCCCACAGAGAGGGAGCTTTAATCAGGGTCAAATTGGCTTCGGGCGCACCCGCCCCAGCTACCGGTCTGGTATCGGCTGGCTTGGTAGGGGCGGAAATAGAAGCATCTGGGATAATACTTGCTACTTCGGGAAATTTCGCCAGTTCGGTAATAACGGTGGAGTCAGCGGTCAGGGCAATAGCGTTGTTAATCCACAGGGGTTTAAAAGATTGAACCCGCTTTTGACTAAGCCGTGTTTGTAGCAAGGCGCGTAAAGCTACCTGGGTGGTATCGGCTTTGTTGCGTAGTCCCTCAATCAAATTCTTCTGACGTTCGGTGCGGTCACGTCCCGACACCCTTTTAACATCAAACTGGTCTTTCAGTATCACCAATACTGCCTGGGGAATAGCAGGCTGTTGACTAAGGCTTACGGCCAGGCTCGGATCGAGCGGCGAAGATAAACGAACCTGAGCCTGTACCGCTGTAGCTTCGGGACTAATAGGTAAGCCCAGACCGAGCAGCACTAATATTAAAGCGACTAACCTAACCTTTTTCATTTTATTCTTTTTGACTCAAACCCCTGATAGGCCCGTTAATAGCGTCCGGCTGCCAATCGCAGGTACCGAGCACCAACACATACTCAAATAAAGAAATTAGAGGAAATTAATCTAAACGAAAAGAACCCATCATTAACAAACCGATAGCAGCATTGCCACTAAAATGTTTTCTTAAATTTAGGATTTGCGAAGTGAATGCTAAATTTAGCTCACTCTCGATGACCGATCTACCAGATTTAGTTTTATGACTCTGTTTTGAATATTATCAGATAGACGGTACACTTAACCCAATGCTAAGGTAATAAAGATTATTAACATAGTGTTATCTGAATCTTTATTAAATTAGGTAAATTCTACAGCAAGTTTTATTAACTGTCTATAGGATGAAACCTTAAATTCTCATAGAAGAACACCTTAAAGGTAAGGTTCTATTCAAGCGGCACTAGGTCAAATTAATATAGGGTCTTATACTAAATCGGCTTGAAGTTGACACTCCGACAAATATCGGGCATTGACAAGCCGAAGCAGTTAATATATAGTAATATTAATATTTCCAACAAGATAGTTCTATTAGCGTAATACAAAATAAAGAGCAGTAAGCGGAAAACGATTAAGTATGCGTCTTACTTCAGCCAAACAATCCAAAAAAAGAACTAACGCTACTAACGAGCTAGTAATAATTTTAATATTCTCCGCTGTGGTTTTTGCCATAGCCCTAATTTTTGATATTTTTGAGAAGCTGGATGAATTCTGCGCTCAATTCAAATATTTAAGGTTGGATGAAATTTTAGTTGTACTAATGCTGTTAGGCTTTGCTTTTGGTATTTTCTCTATGCGGCGTTGGCGCGAACTGAAGCAAGAAGTTGCCGAGCGCATAAAAGCGGAGGAAGCCCTTCAGCAATATGCCCAGCGGCTCAAAAATCTCAATGAAATCGAACAAGCTATTCTGGCGGTTCAATCACCTACAGCTATCGCCGAGAAAGCGGTGCGCCAACTCCAGCAATTTATCCCCTTTCAGTGGGCCAATGTAGTAGTTTTTAATCAAGATAATCGCCATGCTATGGCACTGGTTAGTTATCTCAAAGGCGAGATTGTATTTCGGGCCGAAAAAGAGATTCCGATTGACAAACTAGGATTTTCTAAAGAAGTAAGCCTGGGCGAACTTGTGGTGGAGAATGATGTCAAGCAAATGTCGGGCAAGTTGCCATACGGCGTACAAGCTTTAGTGCAACAGGGTTTGCGGGCTTATATAATTATTCCATTGCTTTATGAAAATCAGCTAATCGGTATACTAAATCTTGGGGCTGATAAGTCGGGAGCGTTTGAGCCTGATTTTATCCAGATAGCCCATGAAGTAGCCGCACCCTTAGCAGTTGCTATTCAAAATGCCCGATTATTTGAGCAAGTTCGAGCGGCTCAAGAACGTTCTCAATTGCTTTCGCAGCTACTGGTAGAAGCTCAGGAAACGGAGCGCCGCCGCATTGCCAGGGAATTGCACGATGAGGTGGGACAGGCACTGACAGCAGTGAAAATTAACTTGCAAGCTTCTCGGCGTAAATCAGGGGCAGATACAACAAATCAATTAGAAGATAGTATCTACATTGTAGAACAGACTTTACAGCAGGTTCGCAATATCGCACTTGACCTGCGCCCCTCACTCCTCGATGACCTGGGGTTAGCAGTGGCCTTACGTTGGTACGTCGAGCGGGTAGCACAGCGGGTGGGGCTTGTACCTGAAATTATCACAGACCTGAATACTGTTCGCTTCCCACCTCACCTGGAAACGACCTGTTTTCGCCTGACCCAGGAAGTCCTCACCAATATTGTTCGTCATGCCCAGGCTCAACACGTCCGGCTGGAATTAAGGCTGTGCCAACCAGAAATACTGGAACTTATAATTAGTGACGATGGTGTTGGCTTCAACGTAGCAACTACCCTGGAACAGGCCAACCAGGGTGTAAGTCTGGGTTTACTCGGAATGCAGGAGCGCCTACTTATAGCTGGTGGTAGCTTCGAGATTACCTCTCAGCCTGGTCAGGGTTCACAAATACTGGTACGCCTTCCCATAACGGCATCATTATCAAACAAAACACTAGAGGCAGTTAAATTATAACTTATGACTAAAATTCGCGTTATACTGGTCGAAGACCACCATCTAGTCAGAGCCGGAATACGGGCCTTACTTCAGAGTATCGCCTGGATTGAAGTTGTTGCAGAAGCAGCAGATGGACAACAAGCCATTGAGTTAATTACTACTCATCAACCTGATATTGTCCTGATGGATATTACCCTGCCCCGCCTCAACGGTCTGGAAGCAGTACAGGCGATCAAAGACTTCCCAAATGTTCGGGTGATTATGCTTTCGATGCATACCAGCAAAGAATACGTCTGGCAGGCATTGCGGGCTGGAGCGGCTGGCTACGTTATCAAAGATGCCGATATTGATGAACTTGAGTTTGCGATGAAATCAGTAGCGCAGGGTCAACTCTACCTCAGCCCCACAATTTCAAAGCACATTGTTAGTGACTATTTATGGCGGTCGGGCGAGCCAACCGCCTTTGAACGGCTGACCCCGCGCCAGCGTCAAATATTACAGCTTATTGCCGAAGGCTATACCACTAAACAAATTGCCGAAAGTTTGCAAATTGGCATTAAAACTGCCGAGACCCATCGTACCCAATTAATGCAACAATTAGATATTCATGATGTTGCTGGTCTGGTTCGCTACGCTATGCGTATGGGTCTGGTAAGTACCGACAGCTAACCTCTATTTTCGCTAATATAAATTTTGGTAAAAATCTTTTATCTATAGACCTTTTATTCTTTTCTTAATGAGCTATTAAATAAAATTGCTTTTCAAGCTGCTGCGCTCAATTAAGGCTTTTTAACCTCGAATTTCGGGTCTTTCCTCTAAAATTTAACCGTTCTGTTAGCCATCTCTCAGGTCTTTCTGTCTAAATATATAAGGTAAAGACCGTATACCCAATAGTACTAGGGTGGTGTAAAATTTATTTAATCTAAACAAGGTACGGTTAGATTTTAATCAACGGTATTTTGAGCGATACTTACTGGGTTACTCTCAAGTCCCTTGACCAGCAAAAATTAGGTATTGTGAGCGATAGTCAGGCAAGTCTTTAACTTTGCCAGGCTATAATATGTACTTATTCAATCAGACAATTATTGGCACCAGGTTTTATTTTTAGGCCGAAAATAATCCTGGGTTTACCCGAATAATGAGTGAAGGGTTAATCGCTTAAGAAACGCCTGATAATTAATTCAGGTAGTGTTGTTCATTCAGCATCTATAAGCATAACCCACTAATTTAAACTAAATAAAGCTAAAAAGCCTGTGCCAGTTAAATTTGGCTGGATTTTCCAGCTTAAATTTAGCCTTACTACACCCGGCTTATCTTTGTCTTGACTTTCAATTGCCAGCCAAATCAGTTCTTACCGATAGGGTAAGGAGCTTTGTTTGTTATTGCTTGAAACAGGTCGTTTTCCAGTCTTGCCGGAGTATTACTAGAAACTGCTTCAAAGTAGCTTCGGTTTACAAGTGCGTCATCCAACAATTAGTCGGAGTCAAACCTGCCTTTAACCTCACTCGGCACAAAGCAGGTTTACAACGCTTAAAGAGGTCAACATGTCACGAAGACAAAAAGTCCCAAGAATCCTGCTCAGTCTGGTCTTGTTAGCTGCTACCATACTGGCAGCCATCCCATTCGAGCCAACGCAGGTGGCCGAGGCCGCTTCTACTAAGGCCCTCAAACTCAGAGTGGTGAGTGCGCGCACTGAATCACGGTGGATAGACCCAAACAGCGCTACTGTCGGTATTACCGAAGGCGCTGCTGTCACCCACTATAAGTTTATTATCAACGAGAACAACACTGGAAACCCGCTACAGGATCGCTACCCGGACTGTGCGCCAACCAACCAGAGTGGTACAACCACCAACCCAGACTATCCGGCGAACTGTAACTGGCCCTCGATTCACCCGACCGATGCCTACAGTGCAATCGTAGCGCAGGGTGACGAAACTGCTTTCGCCAACAACCGCTCGCTGGACCTTTCCAAGCTAAAAAACGGCAATTATCTGGTTTCGGTTTGGGCCGATGGTTTTAAGATTGATGGGCAATATTTTACCTTACCCCTGAATGGCCCGGCGGGGGCAACTCTAGGTGTGGTAACAGTTAAAGCCCAGCCTTTCCCTTTGCCCCTGGCAACGGTAAAGCTTCAAGTTTTTGAAGATGCCAACCCGGTTAACGGGCAGTACGATGTCCCCGGCGAAAATCCGTTGGTAGGCTACGAAGGCCATATCGCGGATGTTTTTGGTATAGTCAAAAGTGACTGGTACGGCAACCCGATTTGCACCACTTACCAGACCGAACATGGTCTGGGCCAGTTCGACCCTGTTACCAGCATTGCCACCAACGACCCGGTGGTATTTGGTAGTGACGGCAGGCCAGTAATTCTTCAGCTTGGCGGCAAATGTCTGAGCGATGTCAACGGAGAAGTTACTATCCCCAACATCGGGCCAAACCGCTACACTGCCACGGTAGTGCCGCCCAACGGTTCTCCTGCCGTCCAAACCACTACGCTGGAAGGCAACCACGATTACGACGTGTGGGTTTCAGAAGGCGCGACTGGCTACGATACCGAAATGATTGGCCCGAATGGTGAGCCAGTTCCGGCGATTCCTTTCGGCTATGTTATGCCTACCACCAGTCCGACGGGCCTGACCAACGCCCCCACCACTGGCAAGGCAGCCAACACTGGCGGTGTCAAGGGTACAGTGTGGGCTTCTAAAACCTATATACCGCAGCAGGGTGGCCTTCCCTACACCGGTACTGGCGGTGGTGTAGGCGCACAGGGAACTAAATTGGACAAGCCGATTGACCGTCCCTGGATTGCCTTGAACGATTTGCAAAACGGCGACCGCCCGGTTTATGTCGGGCGCGGCGATAGCCAGGGCAAATTTACCATCAATAATGTACCAGATGGCGATTATGCGGTGGCTTACTGGGATGCCGCCCAGGACTACTTGATTGAATTCGCCAACGTCAGTGTCTCCAACGGACAGGTCACTGACATGAACAACTTGCTGATGGCGGGTTGGTGGACGACCTACGAAGGTCGGGTTTGTATTGACCAGAACAGAAACGGCAAGTGCGAAGCCACCGAACCGGGTATTCCCAACCTGACGCTTCAGCTGCTTACCCGCTCTAACTCGGCGATGGAACGCGGTCAGCCTACCGCCACCACCGATGCCAGAGGAAACTACGCCTTTAAAGAAGCTTATCCCCTCAGCGCTTGGCTGGTGATGCAGCTTTACAACGACCGCTTCAAGACGATTGGGGTAACTTATCAGGCCGATAACCAGCCAACCGAAACTACCGTTCTAACTGCTGCCGTTGACGTTGGGGTCTTCCCGGTAATCGGTATCGGTGGACGAATGGATTGGGCTTTACAGACTTATGATTTAGGCCAGGCCGAAAACGGCGGTATCGTTGGTACGGTAGTCTACGACACTACCCGCAACGAAACCGATGCCCGGTTTGCTGCCGTCGAAAGTTATCAGCCTGGTATTCCAGATGTTGAAGTCCAGCTATGGGCACCCACCCCCTGTGGCACTAATCCTAACGCGCTTTGCGATGCCAGCCGGACTTATAAAATTAATGCGGATGGTTCTTATCGCAAGAGTACTACCCAACCGCTCAACAGCTATATCAGCGAACACTGGGAACGTCCCACTAACTGCGTACCGCGTGATGTGAACGGTCAGTCGGTAGTGCAGAAGGTTACGCCGGTAGGTGCGAACAAGGACTGCATTGAAGCGCCTTTTATGGGAGTGCAGTACGACCCTAATTCCAATAAGGTAAACGGCAACTATGCTCTTGTTACCACCCAACGCGACCCTGTTACCGGAAGGACTTTCGGTAGGGATGCCGATGGCAACCTGATCGAGAAACCGCTTCCCGCAGGTGATTACCTGGTGGAAGTAGTTATCCCGAAAGACAAGCTCGGCAAGCCGATGTACCAGGTCACCAAGGAAGAAGATGTCAACGTCTTTACTGGCGACCAGTATGCACCACAAGTGCCACCCCCACCCTGTGCCGGGCCGTTGCATACAGTGGATGTTAAGGGTATGGGCGCGGATGGGCCAAATGCCGTAAATAACCCTGGTTTTGTATCGGCGGGTGGTAGTCCTTACGAGGGTCAGGAGAAACCGCTTTGCAACATAAAACTGGTAACATTACAGACCGGCAAATCGGTTGTGCCAACTTTCAACCTCTTTACTCCCGTGCCTATTCCGGGCAAAATGTGGGGTTTGATTAACGACGACCTGAACCTTTCCACTAATCCGCAGGACATTATGTTCGGTGAGAAGCGTGGTCTGGCGAACGTGCCGGTTGGAGTTTACGACTATAGCAATCGGTTAATCACGACGGTGATGTCCGACCCGAACGGCTTTTACGAGTTGCTCCTGCCTTCAACCAGCACCTACAACTGTCCGCTTCCGGCAGGGCCATGTCCGAACGTCTATCGTCTGGTAGGTAACGACCCCGGTCAGCCCGGCAACTTGAATGCCTATTACAATCCGCAGTACAAAACTATCTCGGCCTCTTTCGAGGTATGGCCCGGTCTGGTAATGCCTGCCGACCATGCTCCGATACCGATTGGGGCAATGATTGCAACGCCCGGTTCGCAGAATAACCAGCCTGCTCAATGCAAACTGGATGGTGCGACACCGCAGATTTTTACGGTGAACAAACCTTATGTGAAGACAACCGATGCAACATCGTTCTCTAACAATGTAGCAACCTACCGCGCCGACCTGGTAATTTCAGGCGATGGGTTTGGGAATTCGCAAGGTAACAGCACGATAAAGCTGGGTAACACTAATCTGCCAGTATCTAGCTGGAATAACAATACGATTGTGGTTAATGTGCCAACCAGTATTGTTCCAGGCGAGTACCAGCTAACTATTACCAGAGGCGGTCAGATTTCGCCTAACGGCTTGACCTTCCACATTCTGGGAACAGGTTATAACCCGACCGTGTACGAGGTTGGCCCTGGTAAGCAGTTCAACTCCAATAACTACAAATTCCCTTATACGAACGGAGTTGGGGCAATTCAGGCCGCAATCAATGCTGCCTCAGCTACTAACGCACCTTCGTTGGTGGTGGTTTATCCGGGTACAAATGCGATACCAACCAACCCGAACGGTAACAGTCTGTTCAATGCTAATGGCGCTTACTTCGAGAACTTGCTGATTAACGCTCCAATTAAACTGCAAGGGGTTGGCCCAGGCGGTATTACCTCCAAGAACGAAACGGTAAACGGCTCGGTATTGGACGGTCTTGGTTTTGGTAGTGAAACCTATGGCGATGCCTGGCGCACCAACGCTGCGGCACTGCAATGGTCGGGCAACCAGACCCTTTATGAAGGGGCGGTGGTCACTATTCTGGCGCGGGATAGCGGCGCAAAAGCCTTCGGCAATACCTACAAGGCCAAGCTTGACGGCTTCCTGATTACGGGCGGCGACCAGATGGGCCAGAATACTAAAGCCAACTCGGTGCGGGGCGGTATCGTCACGACCCAGGGCGGCGGTATCTTCGCCAACGCTTTTGCCAAAAATCTCCAAATCACCAACAACGTGTTGCGGAGCAATGGTGGAGCTTACGGCGGGGCTATCCGACTTGGTACGCCTTTCATTCCTGGTAGCAACAATACTGACATCCATATTGCTTACAACCGGGTTATCGCGAACGGCGGTACAAACCTGGCTGGCGGCATCGGTATCTTCAACGGTTCCGATAACTACGAGATTGACCACAACGATATTTGCGGCAACTACTCCGGCGAATACGGCGGTGGCATCGGTCAGTACGGTAAAAGCCCGAACGGTAAAATCCACGATAACCGCATCTACTTCAACGCTTCGTTTGACGAAGGTGGCGGTATCAAGATTGGCGGCGAAGTACCCATCAGCCCGCTTCTACCGTCGGCTGGAACAGGGGATGTAGACATCTACAACAACCTGATCCAGGATAACCTGGCGAACGACGATGGTGGTGGTATCCGATTGCTAATGGTCGAACTGTACCGGGTGAATATTTACAACAACATGATTGTAAATAATATCTCGACCCACGAAGGCGGCGGTATTGCCCTCGATGATGCGCCCTATACCACGATTTACAACAATACCATCATGAAGAATATCACTACTGCAACGGCCTCAACCAGCGACGGGAAACCAGCCCCAGCGGGTATTTCCACCGCCGGGAACAGCCTGCCGCTACAGGTGCTACTCCTGGCGCGCGGCTACTTCAAAACCTTCAGCGACCCGGTGCTGTTTAACAACATAACGTCGGACAACCGGGCTGGTACCTGGGATCCGATTAACCTGACGCTGAAAGGCATTGGTTTAGCGGGTGATGCTACCCCAATTAACTATTGGGATATGGGCATAGCCGGAGCAACTGCTTTGCAGAAGCTCTCGCCAACCAACTCGGTATACCAGTCAGCAACCGTTGCAGCTAACAATCCAAACGCCAGCGCGACTAATACATTGGTCAGTGACCCAACAACGCTAGTGGCTGACGCTACTTACAACGTGAGCGTGGCGGTCTTCCCCTGGCGCACCAGCCCGAACTTTATCGGTACGGCGATAGTGGCAACCGAACTGCCGCCGAACCTGATGGGCAATTACCATTTGAAGACTGGTTCGCCTGCGGTAGACAAAGGTGCGGGTAGCAAAACTTTCAATGGCCTGACGGTGACTGCACCGACTACGGACATTGATGGTGATGCTCGTCCCAATACTACTATCAACCCTATTGACATCGGGGCAGACGAGCGGTAATAGCTAGTCCCAACCCTATAACTCCCCTTTCCCCTTTTACCAAAGGGAAGGGGGAGTTATAGGGAGGCAATTTTAGAAGGAGAATATACAACATGAACGAAAATTTGCCTCCTCGCAAAGTTTCCCGCCGCCGATTTCTGGCGGTAGGTGGCGGCGCGATGGCCCTGGCGGCTGGTATGACCATAATCGGGCCGGAGACGATTCTGGCCTACAGCAATCCGTCGGATGTAAGAAACGCTGGCCTTCCACCGAACACCCAAACAATCAATCTGACCGCTACCGATGGTTGGATTTATCTACCCGGCTCACTTGCCCCGGATGCAAGCGGGAGAATTGTGTTTCCCGACCCGCTAGGGCCGAAGGATGCTAACAACAATCTTTTGCAAAACGTCTACATTTTTGGTTTCCGGGAAGTTCCTGCCGGGGTTGACCCGCTTTCGCTCAAGGGACAGGCTCAGGCTTCCGCCCCCCTGCTCATCACCGATGAGGGTAGGTCGGTGACTATCAACCTGACCAATGCAGGGTTGCAGGTACGCCCCGATTTGGTGGACTCGCATACCGTCCACTGGCACGGCTTCCGCAACGCCATCCCGCTCTTTGACGGCGTGCCGGAAATGTCCATTGCAGTACCGATTGGTCGCGACTTTACTTACTATTATGAGCCGCAAGACCCCGGTACTTACATGTACCATTGCCACTTTGAGGACGTGGAACACGTTCACATGGGCATGACCGGGGTGATTTTTGTACGACCTAAGCAAAATACCACCGGGAATAGCAGCGGTGCGCCTATTGCCCGCTACGCGGGGGGTGCCGCCAGCGCGCCTTTGGGCTACGCCTATAACGATGGGGTAGCACTAAATAACCCGCTATCTACGGCTTATGACCGGGAATGGTCTATCTTTCTCTCCGAAGTGTGGGCGAAGGCTCACTACGATGATGCCCACATCCAGGTTTCCGACTGGAGCGATTTTCACTCGGATTTCTGGTTGATGAACGGACGCTGCTACCCTGATACGCTGGAAGTTGGTAGTGACCCAAATGTTACGCCAGCCAACCCCAAGCTTCAGTATCAGCCAATTTCGTCGCTAATCAAGGCCAAAGAGGGTGAGAAAGTATTACTCCGCATCGTCAGTTTGGGCTATACCCAGTCGGCGATGACCGTGCCGGGGATTGATTTGAGAGTAGTCGGCAAAGATGCGGTTTATATGAAAAGCAAGGTGGATAATACTTCCACCAGCTACCTGACTAACACGGTTTATATTGGTGCGGGTGAAGCCACCGATGTAATTTTCACTGCCCCAGCCTTTAGCGGTATTAGCGGTGGCACTAGCGGGAACGGCTACGATACTTATTTGCTTTACAACCGAGATTACTCCAATTCAACCAGTGGCAGTGCGGCGGGCTATGGCGGACAGATGACCGAGATTCGGATCTATCCTGCTAATACGTCTGCTACTATACTTCCGGCTCAGTCTCAGCCAAACACCTAATAAGGAGAACTTCAATGCGTTTAGCGCAAATCAAAACAAGAATCAGAGGATTGAGCCTGGCGCTGGTGGCACTGGTGATGACAGGACTGGTTGCAGGCTTGCCCAGCCAGAGCCAGGAGGCTTTCGCGGCGGTAAACAAGACCGGGGTAGTCTGTACCACCGGGGCGGCTGGCAGTCCAACCTTCAACCTGACCGCCAAATCCGGCTATATCAGCCTACCGGATGGCAATACCGCCTTTATGTGGAGTTACGCCAACGGCAGCGGCACCTTCCAGTTGCCTGGCCCGGTGCTGTGCGTCAACGAAGGCGACAATGTGACGATAGTGTTGAATAACACTTTAGGCGAAGACACTTCGATTGCGTTCCCTGCCCTGGAAAACGTCACGGTGAACGGTGTCCCGGCCCAACCACAGTTCGATAGCGGCGGCAACCTGACCTCGCTCACCAACGTGGCGACCAAGAGCGGTGGCAGCGTAACCTATAAGTTTTTGGCTAACCAGCCCGGTACGTTTGTTTATCAAAGCGGCACCGACCAGGGCAAGCAAATTAACATGGGCCTGTTCGGGGCAATAATTGTCCGGCCCAATGTTACTGGTTTGCCTGCACTACCGAGTGGAGTAGGTTATGCCTACAAACGGGCCGATAGTGCTTTCAACCTGAGCAACGAATATATCATGATTACGTCGGAGCTTGACCCCGATTTGCATCAGGCAGTCGAGCGCAATCAGGCTTACGATATTACCAAACAACACCCGCGCTACTGGCAGATTAACGGGCGAAGCTTCCCCGATACCATTGCCGATAACGGCGCAGCCTGGCTTTCGACCCAGCCCTACGGCTCAATGGTACGTATGCAGCCCTACAACACCAGCCTGACCAGTCCCAGCCATTATCCAGGTCTGGTGCATTACATCAACGTCGGTATGCTAAACCATCCTTTCCACCCGCACGGCAATCATGGCCGGGTGATTGGTCGCGATGGTCGGGCCTTAGCCAGCCCCGGTAATGAAGACCTCTCCTATGAGAAGTACCTGATTTTGTTGGGCGCAGGCCAGACCTGGGATGTCACCTATCAGTGGACTGACGTGAGCCAGTGGAACCCGGCTACCAAGCCTATTCCTGTCACCGTACCACAGCAGCAAAACCTGACCTTTAAAGATGGTGTGACGTGGTATAGCGGTAGCCCTTACCTGGGCCTCAAAGATGATTTGCCAACCGGCACGACTTCTTATAACCAGTGCGGCGAGTACTATCAGGTCTGGCATAGCCATGCTTTGAACGAAGCAGCCAACTATGACCTGGGCTTCGGTGGTATGTTCACCTTGCAGCGGATTGACCCGCCATCGCCAAACACTTGTAGCTAAAAAGGACATGACTAAGATGCACAAAGATTTGAAGCGTATTCTACGGTCAGGTGTCCTGCTGCTCGCGCTGGTAGGGCTACTGAGTATTGCTCCTCTGACCGGGGCGGCTCCCCTTGCGCCCACCGAACGTGCGATAGCGGCAGCCACGCCGATGGCGGCTACTATGCCAGCCCAGGCCAACTGTACTTTGAGTGGAACAACTCGTTCCTGCGACCTGTATGCGACCACCGGCACGATTAGTCTGCCGGGGTTGGCTACTCCCCTGACTATCTGGGGCTATGCCGCTTCCGCCGGGGTTTCGGCTACGATACCCGGCCCGACCCTTATCGCTTATCAGGGCGAGACGGTTAAAGTAACTTTACATAACGCCCTGCCCCAGCCGAGTAGTCTGGCGTTCCCGGCAATGGCTATCGCGCCGGATATGGTTGGTCTGGCGGCTTCAACCAGCCTGACCAAAACCTATACTTTTGCGGCTGCGAGGCCCGGAAGTAGCCTGTACGAAGCCGGTATGACTCCCAATGGCAACCGTCAGGTCGCCCTGGGTATGTTTGGTGCGTTAATTGTTCGCCCTGGCACGGCGGTAGCCCCGCTCGATAATCAGGCGTATGACGCGAATAGTACTTTCCAGGACGAAGGGGTGCTGATTTTCAGCGAACTAGATCCAGCCTTGAACAACAGTACTAATCCGCTTACGTTTGACCTCCATACTTACGCGCCGAAATATTGGCTCATCAACGGCAAAGCCTATCCACAGACCGCTAATATTACCAGTGCTGCCGGTAATAAGGTGCTGTTGCGTTACCTTAACGCTGGTTTGATGAACCACTCGGTTGGCACGCTAGGCTTGCATAGCTGGGTTTACGGCACCGATGGTAAGGCTATGGCTAAACCTTATCAGATGATGGCTGAAACAATCGCTGCCGGACAAACTCTGGATGTGATTACGACCCTACCATCTACTGCGCCGGTAGGCACGAAATATACGGTCTACAATGCCGCAAACCACCTGGATAATAGCGGGGCGCGCACTACTACGGTAGCGACCAGCCCGATTAAATACGGTGGGATGTTGACTTTCATTACTACTGGGGCAAGTACGGGTGGTAGTAGTGGCCCAACCATTTCTGCGGTAACAGCTACTCCAAACAGTATCACTACCACAGGAGTTAGCGTTGCTTTGAGCGCGACCATGGTGTTGCCTGCCGGAAGCACCTTCTCCGCCGCCGAATACTTCATTGATACGAACAGTGGGGCGACTGGAACAGGTACGGCGATGACCCGCGTTGGTACTACTAATACCTTGACTGCGACCATTCCAGCAGCTACGATTAATGCTCTGGCGAATGGCAATCACACCATTTACGTTCGTGCCGCCAGCACCGCCAGCGCAGTTACGACCTGGGGCAGCTTCAATTCGACCTTTGTAACGGTAAATCGGGCTGCGGCGGTTGGCCCGGTGGTAACGCTCAATAGTATTAGCCCTAACCCCGCCAATGGTAGTGCTGATATGACGGTGGATGTTACCGCCAGTACCACTACTACCAACAATCAGAACGTCGCCAGCGCCGAATACTTCCTTGACCCGACTACCTCACCACCGACTACTACTCGTGGGCAGACGATGACGGTTGGCCCGGCGGGATTGGCTTCGACTACTACCTTCTCGGCTACTATCCCAGCCGCAACGATTAGTGGAAAAGCCGATGGGACGCACCACGTCTTTGTAAGAGCCAAAGATGCCCTCGGTAACTGGGGAGCATTAGCCGACCTGACTTTCACGGTGGATAAGACTGGCCCGCTAACCAGCTCTATCGCCAACGCTTACCAGTTGGATAAATCGCTGAAGATAACGGCAACCGTTACCGATGCGCTATCCAATATCGCGGCGGCGGAAGCCTTTATTGATAGCGTTCCGGCTAACAGTAATGGCACGGGCATCGTGTTGCAGCCGACCAGTGGGACGTTCAACAATACGAATGCCACAGTCTACTTTATCATTAGTCCGGCTGACCTCGCTACCTTGAGCCAGGGTACGCACAAGGTTTACATTCACGGTCAGGATGCGGCGGGTAACTGGGGTTCGACCACAATCGCTGCTGCTACCGCAAACTTTGTAGTAGACCGGACTGCGCCGACCTTTAATTCTCTTAGTGCCACTCGCACCGGCAGCAATGGTGGTATCCGATTTACCATCCGGGCTACCGACCCCGCTGTGTCCTCTACCATTACTGCGGTAGAGTACTTTGAGGGGACTGATCCAGGCGCGGGTTCTGGTAAGGCGATGGCTTTACCGGGTAGCTATACCCCAGCCGCAACCCTAAACAACGTGGTTATAACTGTCAACGGCTTCAGTTCAGGTACTCACAACGTCTCAGTACGTGTTCGAGACGCGGCGGGTAACTGGAGCGCGGTACGCACAATTAGAGTTACAAACGTTGTGTAGCCTTTAGCTAATAGCCCGTAGTTGCCCTTAAACCAGCCCGTTGTAACTGGCAACTACGGCGAAAGACTTTATCTATAAGTTCTATGTTCCAAACGCCAAGTTCCAGATAGCAGGTCCAAGCTTGTTATCTGGAACTCGATAATGGAACCCGCGCTACGAAACTTGGAAGTCGTAAAGCGGCAACTGGAACTGGTTTATCAAGTTGGATTATAAGTAATTTTAGTGTTTGGAACAAGGATTAATACAATGGAACAAGTTACTAAAGACACCACTGCTAGACGCTCAAAATTTGGTTTCTCCGCCCCCATGAAATTTAGCCTGTTGGCGCTGGTAGTTATCAGCGTTGTAGGCGGTATCTTTGCCTTTTTAAATCTCACTTCTACCCCTGCCGCCCCCAAACTCATTCCTGTGCCAACTAACCCGGCAATCGAGGATAAGTGGGGTATTCGGGTCAGCCAAATTGGAGTGACTGCCGATGGCGGGATGGTAGATTTTCGCTTTGTGGTAATTGACCCCGATAAAGCCCTTGAGCTAATGTCCAAAGTAAACAATCTGCCTATTCTGGCAGCAGAAGATAGCGGTATCTACGTAAATTCAGCCGCTTTGATGAGTCCGCGTCACGCCCTCAACCCTGGCACCACTTACTTTATGCTTTTCCGCAATACTAAAAGCGCGGTTAAGCCCGGCACTAAAGTTTCAGTGCTTTTCCCCGATGAGTTGAAGCTTGAACATGTGGTAGCGCAATAACAGGGCTGGTGATAATAACATGTCGAAGCCTAAACAACTAGCCCTGCTGGGGATTTTAGTAGCTTTAATTTTGTGGTTAGCAAGTGCGCCAACTCCGGCTTATGCCCATGCCACACCTGTACGAACTGACCCCGTAGACGGTGTAACGCTAAGTAAAGCACCCCAACAGATTCGTATCTGGTTTGACGAGCCATTCGTAAGCGATTTTAGTCGGCTGGAACTGGTGGATAATGAGGGCAAGCACTTTGCCGCTTTAAATATCCATAGCGAAACAGATAGTAGCGGACAATCGGTACTGGTAGCAACTTTGCCCGAACTTGCCCCTAACGCCTATCGCGCCAACTGGCAAACCCGCTCGGCAGACGATTTACATATTATTCAGGGAACAATTATCTTTGGTATCCAGTACGCTGTGACCGGGCAAACCGGGTCAACCCTGACCCCATCTACCCAGCCACTAGAAGTGATGCTACGCTGGTTTACCTTCGTCGGGTTGGGCGTACTGGCGGGGATAGCCGCAATCGCCCGGCGGCGCGATGTAGAATTGGCTCGTCGTTTAGTACGACTGGCCCTGTTTGCCACTGGACTGCTCCTGCTGGCCCAATTTGGCCTGATTTTGTATCAGGGCTGGCCCGATGGTTCCCTCTGGCAAATTCTGTCGAGTACGGCTTATGGAGTGCGCTGGTGGATTTCACAGGTGATATTGCTCATTCTGTTTGTCCGCTTTTTGACCCAATCTTCCAAAAGCTCTTTTTTGCCGCTTTACATAATTCTGCTTCCCCTGGTGGTGGTGCAGGCTTTGAATGGGCATAGTGCGCCGGGTAGAGGAGTCTGGTATTTTTTGAACACCGGGATAGATAGTTTGCATTTGCTCTCGGCCAGTTTGTGGGCAGGTGGTTTGCTGGTGCTAATGGTAATAATTGTGCCGTTGCTGCGGCCTGGCTTTAACCAGACCAGTTTGGCCTGGGAAATTTTGGGTCATTTTGGAAAGCTGGCTTTCTTTAGTCTGGTAGCTCTGGTAGCTACGGGATTGTACAAGAGCGGACAGCAAGTGGCTTCGCTGGATGGGCTTTTGACTTCGCTCTACGGACAAGTTCTCTTGTCTAAAGTAGAATTGGTGCTGCTTTTGGCACTGCTGGGCCTGCTCAATACCGCTATTTTACACCCCGGCATAGCCCGGCGGTTGGCCTGGCTATTACGCCGCCCGGCAAACTGGCGGTTGCTATCTCCCCGTTACTTGCCTCGTATAGTGCTGGCAGAAACAATTGGGCTTAGTCTGGTGCTACTTCTGACTGCCTTCCTGACTTCAAGCCAACCACCGCGCGGCCCTGAATATGAGCCGCTCCTGGCAGAAAACGTTGCACCGATTGTAAGCCAGCAAGCTAACGATATTGTTTTTAGTCTCTCGGTAAAACCCAACCGGCCCGGTCGAAATTTCTTGAGCCTGTCGGTTTTGAATACCCGCCGCCCTGCTCCTGCTCCAATCGAGGCGGTGGTGGTGCAACTGCGTTCTTTGGAAGTAGAGGGCAGCGATGTTACGCTTAATGCTGAAACTTTGGGCAGTGGGCGCTATCAGGTTGCCGGAAACTACTTTAAATCGGCGGGCAAATGGGAAGTAGAAGTTACGGTCAATCGGCCCGGTCTGCCCCAGACTAAACTAATTGTCCCCTGGCAGGTGCTACCGACAGAAGCGAATCGTCGCCCGGTGGTTTTTTCTAATGAACCTCTGGCTCCCTGGCTCAGTCTGGTGGCTATTGTGGTAGCGGTGCTGGGCCTAGTTATATGGCTACAATTTCAATTTCGGTTCAGGTTTCTTTCACGTCGTCCAGCCATTATAAAATCGCTTTAAAAATTTACAGCGTTAGCTTTTTAGAATATTTGTTTAATGGTAGGATAAGAGGATGTTTTAAAATTGAAGCTTTGTAGATTTGCGCTTATTTTGGCCTAGTGTAGCACTTTGGCCTGATTTGACATTACCCAGTTTGTAATATAACATAGTTCTTACTCAAAGGAACCCACTTTTAAATAATTCAAAAAACTTAATTTAGTGACAGGTTAAACAACAATGGAACCTGCCCCGGATTATTATGTCCGCCAATTGTGGCTTTTACAACTGGCCGATAGTGCTTTGCCAATCGGTACTGCCGCCCATTCTTTTGGTCTAGAAACGCTGACGGTAGAGGAAGAAGTAAAGGTCGAACAGCTTCAGGCTTTCCTACAGGATTATTTACGCGAAAGCGGGCGGTTGGAAAGCGCTTTTTGTCAGGCCGCTTATCGCCTGGGAACGCAAAGCCACGATACTCCGGCCTTCGAGCAAGAATGGTTAAGCTTAAATACTCGTCTGAGCGCTTTTAAACCAGCGAGAGAGAGTCGAGCCGCCAGCGCAACGCTGGGCCGCCGTTTTATACAACTGGTACTGCGCCTGGGGGAATGGCCTACGCTCCAACTGGCCTGGCAAGCGGCACGACAGGCTGAAATTGAGATGCACCATTGTACCGCTTTTGGTCTGGTGGGTGGCGTGCTAAATCTGGGTCAGGAAGCAACCGGGTTGGCTTATTTGCAACAACTTTTAACTGGACTGGTTTCGGCCTGCCAGCGCTTGATGCCGCTCGGACAGAGCCAGGCCAGCCAGATTTTATGGAATTTGAAGCTCATCCTGGTCGAAATAATGGAGCAGAGCAAAAGCTATAGCTATGACGACGAGCAACCAAGTTGTTTTACACCACTGGTGGAACTGGCGAGTATGCGGCATCCCGCCCTATCCACCCGCCTGTTTATCAGTTAGCGTCAGATCAGGACTGTGTGTGATACTCGACCAAAACAGTAGCGGTAGGGGCGAATCGCATACGCCCGTTTGACCTGGCAGAGTCTTCAAGGGCTTTTGAGATTCGCCCCTAACGAGATTAATACTCGAAAGGATGCCTTTGATAGCACTGGAAAATGAAGTTGGAGCGAAAGCAAAGTTAAATTCGGTCAAAGGGAAATTAGACCTGGGCTTCGAGGTTGACCAGACCACCGGCGCTACCCGCTTCAAAGTTTTCGCCCAGCAACCACCTTTGCGAGTAGTCCGTGCTTTTGAAATTGCCGGGGGTGGTTCGCTGGTGCATTTGCACAACCTTTCGGGTGGCGTGTTGGGCGGAGACCACCTGGAACTAAAAATAGCGGTTGGGCCGGGCGCACAGGCTCAACTAACCAGCACAAGCGCTACTCGCCTTTACCGTAGCCGGAACGCAGAACTTACCGCAACTCAGTTTACCGAGGTCAAAGTTGGGGAAGGGGGCTTGCTCGAATTTCTGGGTGAGCCACTAATTCCCTTCGCTGCGTCGCGCTACCGTCAGCAAACCAAAATTGAGTTAGCGCCGGGCGCAGGATTATTCTGGTGGGAAACAGTTGCGCCAGGGCGCGAGGCCAAAGGCGAACTTTTTGAATACGAGCTTTTTCAATCTTATCTGGATATAACGACCGAAGGGAAGCCACTGGTATTGGAGCGCACCCGGTTAGAGCCACAGCTTCGCCCGCTAAACTCACCGGCCCGGCTTGGCCCTTACCGTTATTTTGCCAGCTTTTACATTTGCCGGGTGGGACTCGCCGCGTCGCGCTGGCGCGAACTGGAGAATGAACTGAGTGAGATAGCCCAGTCATTAACGCGACCAGGCGAGAGCCTGTGGGGAGTTTCTATGTTGCCAGCCGAAGGGCTGTTGGTACGGACTTTATGCCTGCGCGGACGGGAAATTCCGCCCGGTCTGCTGGCTTTTTGGAAAGTGGCAAAGCTGGCGCTTTATGGGCGGACGGCTATTTTGCCGCGCAAGATTTATTAGGATAATTCGTCAGGAGGTTAACCTTTGCATCTGACTCCGCGTGAGCAAGAAAAGCTTTTGATTTTTGTGGCGGCAGACCTGGCCCGCAAGCGACAGGGGCGGGGCTTGAAACTCAACTACCCGGAGGCTATCGCGATTATTTCCGCGGAAATAATGGAAGCCGCCCGCGATGGCAGAAGTGTCGCTGAGATAATGACCTGGGGCGCAACTATTTTGAAGCGTGAAGCTGTAATGGAAGGGATAGCTGAAATGATTCACGAAGTTCAGGTTGAAGCGACCTTTCCTGACGGCACCAAGCTTGTAACCGTCCACGACCCAATCAGGTAGAGAACGAGAAAGCGAGGATATAGAGAGATGAAACCGGGAGAATATCTGCTGGATGAAGCTGCCGGAGAAATAGAAGCCAACGCCGGACGCAAAACGGTTGCGCTATTGGTCAGGCATACCGGAGACCGCCCGATTCAGGTGGGTAGCCACACCCATTTCTTTGAGGTAAACCGGGCGCTAGATTTTGACCGGGAAGCGGCCTACGGTATGCATCTTAATATTGCGGCGGGAACGGCTGTCCGTTTTGAGCCGGGCGAAGAAAAAGAAGTAAAGCTGGTCGAATTTGGCGGGGCGCGAGTAATGTACGGACATCGAGGGTTGGTGAACGGCCCGCTAGACGACCCAACCACCAAAGCAGCGGCTCTGGCAAAAATTAAAGCAGTCTAAACCACCAGCCTTTAGCAGCTAAGAATCTATTGTTGTAGGGGTTTGATTTATCAAACCCCTCTAGGCGTAATAAATTGCGCTCCTACCAGGATAGCTTCTAGCAGAACAGGAAGATTTAAGATGAGCTTAAATATACCGCGCCGTACCTATGCCGATTTGTACGGCCCAACCACTGGCGATAGAGTACGTCTGGCTGATACAGAACTAATCGTTGAGGTCGAGAAAGATTTTACAGTCTACGGGGACGAAATAACTTTTGGCGGCGGCAAAGTCATTCGTGATGGAATGGGCCAAAACAGTAACAGTACCAATGAGGCCGGGGTGCTTGACCTGGTGATTACCAATGCGCTGATTATTGACCATTGGGGCATCGTCAAAGCGGACATCGGGATTAAAGATGGTCGAATTGTCAAAGTGGGTAAAGCCGGAAACCCTGACACTATGGCGGGAGTAAACCCTGAGCTAATCGTCGGCGCGGGTACAGAAGTTATTGCCGCCGAAAATTTAATTGTAACGGCAGGGGCAATTGACAGCCATATTCACTTTATTGCGCCGCAGCAAATTAATGAAGCTCTCAGCAACGGGGTTACTACGATGCTGGGCGGCGGAACTGGCCCGGCAACTGGCACAAATGCGACCACCTGTACCCCTGGCCCCTGGAATTTAGCCCGGATGCTGCAAGCGGCGGAAGCATGGCCGGTAAATTTCGGCTTTTTGGGCAAAGGTAATGCGGCAGGCGCTGAACCACTGGTCGAACAAATCAAGGCGGGCGCATTTGGCTTGAAGCTGCACGAAGACTGGGGGACTACCCCGGCGGCGATTGATGCCTGCCTGTGGGTAGCCGATGAATACGATGTACAAGTAGCTATTCACACTGATACAATTAACGAAATGGGCTTTGTCGAAGATACGATTGCCGCTATCGGAGGTCGGACGATTCATACCTACCACACCGAAGGCGCGGGCGGCGGTCACGCTCCCGATATTATTCGGATTGCCTCCTTCCCGAACATTTTGCCCTCCTCGACCAATCCGACCCGACCCTACACGGTCAACACTATCGCCGAACACCTGGATATGCTGATGGTCTGCCACCATCTCAACCCACAAGTACCCGAAGACGTGGCTTTTGCCGAAAGCCGGATTCGACCCGAAACTATCGCTGCCGAGGATATTCTGCACGATTTGGGCGTATTTAGTATGATTAGCAGCGACTCACAGGCGATGGGTCGGATCGGGGAAGTCGTCACGCGCACATGGCAAACGGCCCATAAAATGAAAGTTCAGCGCGGCGCGTTAGCCGAAGATTCGACCCGGCACGATAATTTCCGGGTCAAACGCTACCTCGCCAAATATACGATTAACCCGGCGATAACACATGGTATAGCCCACCAAGTTGGGTCAATCGAGCCGGGGAAGCTGGCTGACCTGGTGCTGTGGCGACCCGCCTTCTTTGGGGTAAAGCCGGAAATGGTGGTGAAGGGCGGCTTTATTGCCTGGAGCGTAATGGGCGATGCCAACGCCTCGATTCCTACCCCGCAGCCCGTACTGTACCGTCCGATGTTCGGGGCTTTTGGTGGCGCGACGGCCCCGACTAGCCTCACTTTTATCTCGAAAGCGGCTCTGGATGCGGGCTTACCTGAGAAACTCGGCCTGAAGAAAACGGCGGTGGCAGTCGAAAACTGCCGGGCGATTGGCAAAGCCGATATGGTGCATAATTCGGCTACCCCTAACATCGAAGTTGACCCGGAAACTTATGAAGTACGAGCCGACGGCGAATTATTAACCTGTGAACCAGCCGAAGTTTTGCCAATGGCCCAGCGCTATTTTCTATTTTAGTGTAACTACGTCCACCACCACGACTGTCACCTTGACGCAGGAAGGGTCTCAACGCTACCTTAGCACCTTCCTTTGGGGCAAAATGAGATGCTTCGTTCCTCAGCATGACAGGGGTGCCTAGTTACAGTTTTAACTCAAAATTCAAAATTCAAAATTGTAGAAGAGGGTTAGAAATGTCGGGCGAAAATTTTGTACGGGCTTTTAGAGTGGGAATTGCCGGGCCGGTTGGGAGCGGCAAAACGGCCCTGGTAGATTGCCTGAGCAAGCGATTGTGGCCTAAATATAATCTGGCGGTAGTCACCAACGATATATACACTAGAGAAGATGCCGAATTTTTGCTACGTCAGGGAACGCTCCCGCTCGAAAGAGTGCGCGGGGTCGAAACTGGCGGTTGCCCTCACGCTGCCATTCGGGAAGATGCTTCGATGAACCTGGAAGCGATTGCCGAACTGGAAGAAAGCTTGCCCAATCTTGAACTTATTTTTGTGGAGAGTGGCGGCGATAATCTGGCGGCGGCTTTTAGTCCAGAACTGGTAGATGTTTCGATTTATGTGATAGATGTAGCCGGAGGCGACAAAATTCCGCGCAAGGGTGGGCCGGGTATCATCCGCTCCGATTTACTGGTTATCAACAAAATAGACCTGGCTCCCTATGTAGGCGCTTCTTTAGAAGTGATGGAGCGTGATGCAAAGCGGATGCGGGGCGAACGGCCTTTCGTCTTTACCAATTTAAAGAGTACGGAGGGCTTAGATGCAGTAATCGGCTGGCTAGAAGCACAACTGGCTATCCCGTTGGTAGAACGGCGCTCGATTATTGACGCGCATCTACCGTATGTCGGACACGCCCACACTCATACCCGCCACCATGATTAAGCTGCAAATAAACCCGGTGGCTGGGGTATTAATCCCGCTAAAAGGTGACTTGTTACAAATATATCGTTAAGATTTTTGTGCAAGTGTACCTTGAGTAGTCGCATCAGCACCGCCCAGACTGCGGCACAACTCGCCGAGTTAGCCCGCCTGGTCGCCAACGCTTGTTGGTGGTCGCTGACCGCTACTACGGTAGTGCCGCTTTTATTAAAGCTTTGCTGGCAGTTGAGGCTAAGGTAGACGGCCTCTTACGCATCAAGGCTGACCGGGTCTTCTACCGGGCTGCCCCAGCCCCAAGTGGCAAGCGCGGCGCACCCCGCAAGGATGGAGCGCGTTTCAAGTGTAGTGATGAAGCTACCCAGGGGCGGCCTGACCGCACCTTTGAAACTAAAGATGAGCAAGGTCAGCTAGTCGAAATCGCCGCCTGGGACAACTTGCACTTTCGCCAGGAGCGTAGCGTGAGCCTAAGTGTCATCCGGGTAACGCGGCACGGCGCAACTAATAAGAAAGGCGACCCCCGCATCAGTCGGTTTATCTGGGTCGGTGAGAAGCTTTTAGCTTTGGAAAAAGTCGCGCCAACCTACAAGCGGCGTTTCGCATTGGAGCATACCTTTCGCTTTAAGAAGCAAGATTTGCTATGGGAAAAGGCCCGCTTGGGTAGCCCAGCGCAGTTTGAACTATGGAGCCAGGTGGTAGAGTGAGGAACTTACTTCCAGATTCTGGAATACCCTAATATCAGTTCTACTATGAACCTCTTTTAGAATAAAATTGCAATCGGCGTACCAAGTTTGCGTCCGAAATGAAAATTAAGGAGAAAGTTTGGTGACAGCTAAAGCGCTCTTTATCGAGCTGGAGGTAATAGCCGGGCGCTGCATTTTCGCTGAAGGCTGCCGCGCCTGTATTGACGAATGTCCGGTGGATATTTTTGCTGCGCCGCCATTCCAGGAAAAAGCGGCGGGTGAAAAATTAAGTGCATCGGTGATCGAGGCCAATCAGGACGAATGTACTTTGTGCGAACTCTGCCTCAAAGATTGCCGACTCAGGCAGTTGAACTACATAAACTTTATTACTAGGAGACTTTCGCTAGAAACGGAATTTTATTTATGAAGGCAATTGACCTTATTATTTATAACGGCCTGATCTATACGCTGGATGTCAATCAGCCCCAGGCCGAGGCGATAGCGGTGCGCGATGGGCGGGTGCTGGCGGTAGGTAGTTTGGAAGAAATAAGGGCGCTGGACGGGGCAAAAACGGCGGATAGCTTTGATTTGAAAGGGGCAACGCTGCTTCCTGGCCTGAATGATGCTCATACTCATCTTTCTAGCTGGTCGCAATTTTTGCAAGCGGTTGACCTGATTGGAGTACCGACGCTGGCAGAAGCGCTGGAACAGGTGCGCGAACGGGCGGCAATCGTGCCAGAAGGTACGTGGATAGTCGGGGCAGGCTGGGATCATAATTATTGGGGCGGCTTGCCCGATAAGGGCGCACTGGATGCGGTTGCGCCCAATCACCCGGTGGCGCTGGATAGCAAAGACCATCATTTAATCTGGGCCAATTCTCGCGCTATCGAGCGAGCAGGGGTAACTGCCCAAACCGCCGACCCAATCGGAGGCGAAATCGTGCGCGATGCGTTGGGCGAACCAGCCGGGGTGTTTAAGGAAAATGCGGTGGGGCTGATTGCCCGGCATATCACTAAACCCGGCCCGGAAGAATGGGACGCGATTTTAGCAGCGGCTTTGCCCAAAGCGCACCAGACGGGCCTTACCGGGGTACATACTATCGAAAATGGGGCGGGATTTGGCGCGCTGCAACGTTTGCACCAGCGCGGTAAGCTCTCCCTACGCACGACGGTGCTGCTGATGAACCCGGTAATCGGCGAACTGGCGGAGGTTGGTATCCGGCAGGGCTTCGGCGATGAATTTTTGAAGCTGGGGCAAATCAAGTTCTTTTTGGATGGTACACTCGGTTCACAGACGGCGGCGCTATTCGAGCCGTACCAGAACGATTTGGAAGGGCGACCCGATAACACTGGCATATTGCGGATGGAGCGCGAGGATTTTCTAAAGCAGGTAAAGGAAGCAGTAACGGCGGGCTTTGGCATTGCCGTTCATGTTATCGGCGACAGGGCGGCATGGCTGGGTCTGGAAGCGATTGAGGAAGCCCGCTTGATGGAGCCAGACGCTAACCAAAAACTCCGTCACCGCCTGGAACACGTCCAACTTTTGCAACGGCAGGATTTGGCCCGCTTCGCCAAACTGGGTGTAGTGGCCTCGGTACAGCCCACCCACGCCACGACTGACCGCGACCACGCCGACCACTATTGGGGCGAAGAGCGTTTGGCCCATTCCGGCTACGGCTACGCCTACAAAAGTTTGTTAGAAAGCGGGGCAAGGCTGGCACTCGGCTCGGATGCCCCAGTAGAGCGGATTGACCCGCTCAAGGGCATTTATGCCGCCGTCGCCCGCAAGCGCGAGGGCGAAGCACGTCCGGCCTGGCTGCCCGCCGAACGGCTGACGATAGAAGAAGCAATACGCGGCTTTACGGCAGGCCCGGCCTACGCCGCCCAAAGCGAACGTCAGCAAGGTCGCATCGCGCCCGGTTTTCTGGCCGATTTCACGGTACTGGCCCAGAACATTTTCAACGTAGCCGAAGACGAAATTCCCACAATTCCCGTTCTCGCCACCTTCGTCGCCGGACAACCAGTTTTTAATAAATTTTGAATTTTGAATTTTGAATTTTGAGTTAGGGAAGGAACACAGATGAACACAGATATTATAAAATTCATGTGACTACTCACCGCAGATGACACAGAGGAAAGTTTAAAATTAAATTTAACTCCGTGTCTCCGTTGGGTCTGCGACCCTCCGTGGTGAATTTTTCTTTAAGCTGTGTTCCTTCCCTAACTCAAAATTCAAAACTCAAAACTCAAAACTTCTTCAAGGGGGGGAATTATGGAATACGCATTTAAGCTGGATGGCAGCCACAAAGTCAGGTTGAAGGATTATGACCCGCGCTTTTCGGCAGGGTTAAAGAAGGACGAAGCGGGGGATTTGTTCCAGAAGTTTAATACGGAATTAGGTGAATTGCAGGAGTTATTATACGCGGCGGCGCATAACAGCGTGCTGATTGTCTTGCAGGGTATGGATACCAGTGGCAAAGATGGAACGGTGCGGCACGTCATGTCGAGCGTAAATCCACAGGGTTGTCAGATAGTTTCTTTCAAAGCCCCTACTGCGGAAGAATTATCGCACGATTTTTTGTGGCGCGTTCACAGAAACACGCCATCGCTGGGTATGATGCACATTTTCAACCGTTCCCACTACGAAGAAGTATTAATTGTGCGCGTGCATGATCTTTCGCCTGAAAAAGACTGGAAAAAGCATTATAAACATATCAACGATTTTGAGCAGATGCTAAGTGATAGCGGCACAATTGTGTTAAAGTTCTTTTTGCACATTTCACAGGATGAACAGCTGGAACGCTTGAAGGCCAGAGAAGACGAATCGGACAAGCGTTGGAAAATCGGCGTGGGTGATTACGTCGAGCGGCGCTATTGGGACGATTATCAGGAGGCTTACGAAGAATTGCTGAACAAATGCGCCAAACCCAGTTCGCCCTGGTATGTTGTTGCGGCTGACCGTAAATGGTTTCGCAACCTGGCAATTGCCGAGGCCATCACCGATGGATTGCGCGGCTACCGCGACGAATGGCAGAGCGCGCTTACGGCACGCGGCGAAAAAGCCTACGCCGAACTGCAAGCCGCCCGTGCCGCTGGTACAATTAAAGAAGCTTGAAACTCCCTAACAATCCGGGCAAGTACCCCAGAAAACTACTTCGCTCTGGCGGATGCGGAAGCCGCGCTGCTCGGTCTTGTTCAAATCGAGGCCGGGGAAACTTTGCAAAACATCTTCCATCCGACCACAATCGGTGCAAACCAGGTGGTTATGCTGGTCGGTGCGTGGGTCAAAGCGGCTCTGCTCGCCATCGTGCTTGATTTCGAGCAATTCACCCATATCTACCAGTTCGCGTAGCGTCTTATAGACCGTTGCCAGCGAAATGTCGGGGATAATCGCTCGAACTTCCACATATATATCTTCAGCGCGAGGGTGAGTGGTCTTGCCTTCCAGCGCCTGATAAATCAAGCGGCGCTGTGGGGTAATTTTTTTGCCCTCTTCGCGCAATTTTTCGCATAGTGCCTGTACCGTATCCATGTTTGGTGCTGCCCCCTCTGGTAAAACGCCCTGGGTATGCGCTTTTATTTACCAATTCATTCCTAAGTAATAATCATTCTTTGTTCGGCAAAATTATACCAGTTTGTGCAAATCGTGTCAAGCACGGCTTCAGAGGAAAACTACTTCAACTTTTTTGGCTTGACGCTGATGGCCTTGTCGTTGCTGTAGGTGACGAGGCCGGGGTGCGGGCCTTTGACCTTGCGGATGTAGCGCTGCGGGGCGTAGGTCACTTCGATTTTGGTAGAGGTGCGGCCTTTGGAATAGTAAGCTGCCAGCGTTGCCGCCATTTCCAGCGTTTTTTCCGGCACTTCGCGGCCCTGCGTCTTGATGATAACGTGCGAACCGGGCATACCACGGGCGTGCAGCCACAGGTCGCTGCGGTCTCCCAGTTCAAACGTGACGTATTCGTTGTGCTGTCCGCTCTTACCGACGTAAATAGTAAAGCCATCAGGCGAGGTAAAAGTGGGAGTTTGGGGCAACTTACGACGTTTGGCGCGGGGTGGCTTGCCGCCTTCCTTTTTTTCTTTCTTTTCTTTCTCACCGTAGCCCGCCTCGCTTAATTCCGCCTTCAAATTCATTACATCGTCGAAGCTTTCGGCTAAATCAAGCTGAGTGAGCATTTCGTCCAGATATTCGAGTTCCAGGCGCGTTTCCGCCAGCAGTTCAGGCACTCCGGCGAGGGCTTGCAGCGATTTATCATACTCACGGAAATAAGCCTGAGCATTTTCGCTGGGCGTGCGGTCAGGGTCAAGCGATATTTTTAAGCCATCAACTTCGAGTTTGGTCATGCCGGGGGTCATTTCGTAGAGGTGAGCGTAAATCGCCTCGCCCTTGCGTTTTAGTTCCTGGGCGCTTTCGGCTCTTTTGAGCGAACCTTCGAGCGAAGCGGCCCGGCGGCGCAATTTTTCCTGATGTTCGCCCGCCAGCGCCGCAATTTCGTGCTTGCGCTGCGACTGCCCGCCTACCGCCTCGACCTGCCCGTAAAATTCTTCGGCGGCCAGGCTCAAACTCTCGACTGGCTCGGCTTCCAACTCCTGCGGCTTGAACTGGCGTAATTCATAGGGTGCAAAAGCCACCACATTATCGTTTTCCTCGCGCACCAGCCACGCCGCCGGGCCTTCGTTTTTGACACCAGCCTGGGCCGGATTGAGCGGACGCAATAAAGTGCGTAATTCACTGTAAAGATTGTCCCAGCGCTGGAAAGTCGCCAGGGTAGTTTCGGCGGGGTTTTGTCCCTTGCGTTCGGCCAAGCGGTAAGCCACTTCACGGCCCAGTTGCGGGCTGACTCCGGCGTAAGTCTCGACCAGCGTTTGCCAGAGCATAGCCGCCGCGTTCTTCTCGCGCAACTGGTTCATACGGGTAGCAAAGCTGGCTGGCGACTCTAAATTAAAATTGTGCTTGTTCTGGGGTGGCGGCGTGACATAGGTCTGGTGCGGCAAAATCAGGCGGTAGCGGTTTTTGCTGGGCGCAACCCGCTTGATTGCGTCAATGATGATGTTGTCTTCGCTCAACAGCATAATATTGCTGTGCCGCCCCATCATTTCGCAAACCAGCTTGCTCTCGTAAATTTCAAAATCATCTTCGTCCGATTCTATTTCTTCGTCGCCTTCGTCCTCGGCTTCCCCATACTCAGCCTCAGCTTCTTTGAAAGGACTACCCACCGCGCCAAAGTAGGGCCGTTTGCCCATCGGGAACTTTTTGGCTATACTGATCAGGATTATACGCTCGAACGGAGTTTGCTCAATCGCGTCAATGATGCCGTAGCGCACGTACTTACGCAGCAACAGCAAAAAAGGGGTCGGTTGGCCCGGTTGCTGGCTGGCTTTCTCGTGTAGCAGATGAAAACGAGCATTCTGAGCGTCCGCCGAGAGCAAGAACTGGACGCGCTGCTTGCGGGCGGAATTATAAGCTTCGAGTACCAGGCTGAGTGGCCCGGTTGGTATGATTTTCTGAATCCGGCAACCGCGCACCGCTTCTTCGGTTTCAGTTCGCAAAGTTGCCAACGCCAGCGCGTCAATCGTCACTAAATCTTCTCCTAATTTTTTCACCGCAGAGGACGCAGA
>JBBQXW010000015.1:0-49952 GCA_038209275.1 Chloroflexia bacterium
ATATTTGAAAATAATAAAGTTATCGGGGAACGAAGGCTCGGCACTGCTGTAGCCGCGATAGGTTCCCTTCGTATCGTAGGTAACAAAGCCCATTTTCAGCGCTACCGCGTCAACGTAATCCACCCAGCTTTGGGCCTCGGAAGCATAGCCGTAATAGGGTGCTTCCATCTCGGCCTCACTCAGCTTCATCAGTTGGGCCAGGCGCTTAAAATCGGCGGGTGGTAGGTCGTTGGTGCGGTAAGCCCGCTTCACGTCTCGCGTGCTTACGTATTGCACAAACCTGTGCAAATCGTGGCGCAAATCGTGGGGATTAGTGACCACTTCGAGCGATTTAACGTCTGCCGGTATCAGGGGTAATTTGCTCATACTTATTTCCCCTGCACCGTCTTAACGATATGCCCGGCTTTCTTGACCACTTTTTCAACTTCGCCCAGCATGGCACGCGGAAAGGCAATATATTCCCCCGGTAACACCACTATTCGAGCGCCCTCTTTTTCTTCCGAACTGGCAAAGGCTTTTTGAAGTTGAAGTCGCAAACCCAAATCAGTAACTCGTGCTACCAGCAAATTTTCGTGCAAGATAGTTTTTCCCCACTCTATGTCCAGTTTTTTGAAAGCGGCCTTAAAAGCGGGGTTGTGAGTTTGCAGATAATCCATTACGGCGTGTCCGCGCATATCTTCCGGCGTATCCAGCAGCTTGTTAAGATTGGGCAGCACTTTCAAATTGCCCTGTTCGGCTTCCAGATAAGTACCACGATTGAGTACTTCAAGTGCCTGATAAGGAATTTGACCGTACATAATAGCAAGGTTTCCATCGGGCAAAGTTTTAAAATAACTTTCGGGCGAAACTTTGGGTGGCACATGCCGGGCCGTCGGTAGCCGGAAATAATCTTTGCCTTTCGCTTGATAACGCGCCAAACAGCCATTGCTGTAGCCCGCTTCGCACAGCAGTGCCGAGGTGGGATGCGCTTTATGACCGTAAAATACATCGAGCAGAGTATCGAATTGGTCGGCTGTAACCCATTCGTTGGATTTAAGTAGCAATAGCGCATAGGAAACAAAAGGTAAGGGGGTAGGACTGCGATATTCAGTAGTCGGCAGCATCATTCCCTGGAACGGGCTTACCAGTTGGGAATGTTGCACCACGTTACCAGTCCCAACCGTTCGCAGACTGGCTTCCCACCGGGTTTGTTGCCATTCCTGCACCGCCTCAACAGTGAAAAGCTTCTGCCCGACATAAATAGTGCCGTCGCGCAGCGTAGCGAAACCAGGAAAGATTTTCGGCTGTTCGGTTCTCTTCACCATTGCCAGCAGTTCGTGCCGAAAGCCGTCCACTCGCATTTCGCCGATTTCGTTAGTATGAATGGAAGCCGGGAACGGGGAAGGCAAATATTCGGCAAACTCAGCCGGAAAACGGTAGCGCCACAATTCCATTTTGGTCTTGTTTAGCGCACTGGTTTTAGCCTCGCTGAACAGGAGCAACCCTTTGCGTACCAACCGAGATTGCACACTATCAAAAATCGGCTTGAATTGCTGATTAAAAGTGCCGTAGCCAAGTGTACCAGTTTTAGTAGTGCCGTAAATCCGCTCAAAAAAAGAGACATCTACCGTTCGATTTTCCAGCTTCAGCAAATGTAGCGTGACTATTTCGGACGCGGTGAGTGTACTCATGGCGGCCTGCACCCCCACCGCCGAAAGAAAGGCGTTCTCGAACAGCGAACGCGAGTTGGCCTCTTTATCCGAAAAGCCCCGGCTTTTGCAAATCGCCTTTATGTCGGCGCTGCTCAAAACGGTATGCACCATGTCGTATACCAGCTGAGCTAAATTTGTGCGATCCATTTCGTTCCAATCCAGTCCAAATCTACAATTTTTCCAACTGCCCCTACAGTCATTTCTGGTTATAGCTGTATTGTCCCAAAATTGACCTGATTGGTCAAGCGGCTTGCCAAAAACTGTAAATTTAAAATAAAATAACGGGTCGGGAGAGTTTCCCGACCCGTTATTTTATTTTTTTTAGCCAAGCACCATGCTTAAATCGGGTAGGTCGTCCTGGGGTGGTTTTTTAAGCTCCCAACCTTCCAGAAAGTTGTATTCGCCATCGCGCACCTGTAACAAGATTTCCAGGGCTAATTTTCCTTTGAGATTGCGGCAACTAACCGCCGTCAGTTTGCCATCCTGAAAAGAAGCTTGAATCAATTTAGCCTCAGTTTTGACCATCAAGCTACCCGATTTTCTGGCCCGGTGTAATTGGGATAGCACCTGGCTCATTCCGTTTGGGGGAGAAATAATTCCTTGCATAATATTCCGCCTGCTTAAACTCTCGTGACAAACCAACATTAACGCTTGAATTAGTTGAATTTTCCTCTGGGCTGCGGCGTATGGCTAATTTTTGAGGTCAATTTAGTCAACAAGTTTGTTAGATTTATGATAACAGTTAATATACTTTTTTACAAGCTCATATTTCTGACATTTCGCCAATATATTGTTGTCACTTTTACGTCGTAACAATTTCACTTCCGTTTCAACCTCACTAAATTGGAGGATTCTTGTATCTTTGTAAGCTTGCGATTACGTCGCTCAAACGCTATGATTAAGTTATGGGGTGATGATAATCAGTAATCAGGAGGAATTTAATATGTCTATAGCTCACGTCAACGGTGCGGGGCTTTATTATACCGAAATGGGACGACGCGGCGGGGAGGTGGTAATCTTCTCACACGGTCTACTTTTCGACCACACCATGTTCGAGCATCAAATGGCTACGCTGGCGGAGGTCGGTTATCATGTCTTTGGCTTCGATTGGCGCGGGCAGGGGCGCTCGATAGCGGCGGGTGACGAAGAGGCGTATTCCTTTGAAAGCCTCGCCGAAGATGCTTACGGCTTGCTGCAATACCTGGAGATAGCGCGTTGTCATTGGGTCGGCCTTTCGATGGGTGCGATGGTCGCTTTTCACCTTTATTTCAAGCAGCCAGAGCTATTTCGCTCCTTAACTTTGCTGGATACTTCCGCCGACCCCGAACCGCCCGAACATCTACCCCGCTACCAACAGCTAGTCCAAACTTACAAAGCGTTCGGCCCGGTTCCGCCTTTGATAGAAGCGCTGGAACAGGTCTTCTTCTCGCCTACTTTCCGGCAGCGCGACCCACAAGGTCAGGAGCGCTGGAACAAAGTTATTGCCGCCAATCCGCGTGAGAACATGGAACTGATTTGTAGTGGGGTTTTCAGCCGTCCTTCCGTTACCGAGCGCCTGGACGAAATCAAAGTACCAACCCTGATTATGGTCGGTGAACACGACGTTGCTACCAGTCCCGACCACAGCGAAACCATGCACCAGCGTATTTCCGGCTCGAAACTCGTGACTATCCCCAACGCCGGACACAGCAGCACCGTCGAGCAGCCCGAATTCATCAGCCACGAGCTTTTAATTTTTCTCAAAGGAATGAGTGATGAGGAACGGGAAATATAATTTTCATTTTTCTTATCTTTAGGACTTTGGCTGTGGTAGTAGCGATTTCAATCGCTTTTGGCTAAGCGCATCCGAAAAGTGATTGAAATCGCTACTACTTTTCCGTTTCATGGTTTGCTGAATCTTTCAAAGAAAGCTCAACACTTCTGCCAACTGCTTCTCAAGTTCCTTTCTTTAGAGCCTATCTCAGAGAGCCTATCCAGTAGGGCGCAATGATTGAACTCAGCTATTTGCGGATTATTTAGTTAAAGACCATCATTGCGCCCTACTGGATAGGCTCTTAATTATGTACGGTAGTGAAATTGCGGGTCGAGTTTCCTTCTATGTGTGGTAAAGAACAGACGCTTTTAGCTTTTCTCTTTATAATGAATTTACGGAAGTCAGTACAGTTAGTCAATCTTAGTTTAATTAAGCATGTGAGTTAATAGTAAACTTTGGAATTGAGAAGGAATATGAGATGCAAAAATGCTACAAAACTTTAATTAGAAAGGCACTGCAAACGCGCACATTGATAGCCCTAACAGGAATCCTGGCGTTTTTAATGGCTCTACAAGGTTTTATCAATCCGCAATTAAACGCCTACGCCGCCACTGCGCCAACCCTGGGTACGGCCAGTAATTTCACGCTACTAGCTGGTTCAGCGGTAACTAGTACCGGCCCGACTATTATCAGTGGTGGAAATCTGGGGGTCAGTCCAGGAATTGCGGTTACAGGTTTTCCGCCAGGTACTGTAACGCCGCCAGGAACAATCCATGCTAGTGACGCCGTTGCTTTACAGGCTCAGAATGATGTTACTACTGCTTATAATAATCTGGCAGGCCAGCCCTGTAACACTAATTTAGCGGGTCAGGACCTGGGTGGCAAGACCCTCCCGGCGGGAGTGTATTGTTTTCCAGCTACCTCGGCGCAATTAACCGGAATGCTCACCCTGAATGCCGCAGGTGACCCCAACGCGGTCTTCATTATTCAGATAGGCAGTACCCTGACTACCGCCAGCGCCTCAGTTGTGCAAATGATTGGCGGCGGTAGTTTCTGCAATGTATTCTGGCAGATAGGCAGCTCCGCGACGTTCGGTGCCAGCACCAGCTTTGCCGGTAATGTTCTGGCGCTGACAAGCATTTCACTGACTACCAACGCAAGTATTTCCGGCCGGGCCCTGGCGAGAAATGGCGCGGTAACGCTGGGTACCAATAACATCTCTACACCTATTTGTTTACAGCCAGCTCCGACTGCCACTCCTACACCGGGTCCAACTTCTACGCCAGCTCCGACTGCCACTCCTACACCGGTTCCAACTTCTACACCAGCTCCGACTGCTACTTTTAGAGCATTTCCAACCCCTACGCCAGGCCCGATTGCTACACCTACAGTGGTCACTACCGTGATGCCCACTCCAACTTCGAGTACTACTCCAACTCCGCCCGCCTCCACCGCACCCATCACCGTAACGCCCGTTCCAACTTCGGGCAATACTCCAACTCCAGTGGCGACCACGCCTCCAGCTACAACTCCGGCTACAACTCCGACGCCAACTCCGACGCCAACTCCGACACCTCCTCTGCCTCCCCTACCTAATACGGGAACTACCAACATGCCGCCCGAAACCTTCGCCGAAACTGGCTTTAGCGTGAGCGGGCCTTTGCTCAACTTCTGGCACAGCAATGGTGGCTTGCCAATCTTCGGCTTCCCAATTGATAGCGAACGCCAGATTAACGGGCAGGTCTTTCAATGGTTCGAACGCAACCGTTTAGAACTGCATCCCGAAAATACAGCTCCCTATAATATATTGCTGGGACGGTTAGGCGCTGAAGAGTTAGCGAAGAAAGGGATTGATTGGACTACGCTACCAAAAGTAAGCTCTGCACCGAAAGGTTGCCGCTACTTCCCAGAGACCGGCCACTCGCTGTGTGATGATTTCCTGGCTTACTGGCAAAGCCACGCTCTGAAATTCGAAGGTTCCAACGGGGAGACCTTCGCCGAATCGCTGGCATTGTTCGGCTTACCCTTATCCGAGCCTGGACTGGAAACTAACTCCAGCGGAGATAGCGTCATCACGCAATGGTTCGAGCGCGCCCGTTTCGAATACCATCCTGACAAACCCAGCCAGTACCAAGTGCTATTGGGACGGTTAGGTGTCGAATTGAGGATGTACACTCCTTCTCAGGAATAACAGCTTTTAAACTAATTCCAGATGGGTTGGCAATATTGCCAACCCATCTGCTTTTTTCTACTTGTACAGTTTCAATTAATCGGTACAAGAAATTATTAAAAGACTACTGTTATATTTGTATTACTAATTACAATCTGGATGAGGTTTACTTGATGCGTATGCGGTTATTGTCAACCAGTTTAATATTACTTATTTTATTGCTCAATACAACCCAGGCCCAGGCTGATAGCACCAATGGGGAACCAGTGTTTTTTCCTGAGACCGGCCATACTCTAGCTTATAGCTTCCGCAATTTCTGGCAGCAAAAAGGTGGGCTGGCTATATTCGGCTATCCAATCACTGAAGTATATCTTGAAAACGCTCGCCCAGTCCAATATTTTGAGCGCGCCCGCTTTGAATGGTCTGGTGAGCTGGTGCTGACACAAGGCGGATTATTAGGCCAATGGGCCACCAGCGAAAAGCAAGACCTACCGGCTTTTAAGCCAGTAGAACCCCTGGTCACTCCGACAATGGATTTCTTCCCGGAAACCGGCCACACCCTGGCTTACGGCTTTCGCAATTTCTGGCGAACACAGGGGGGCTTGCCGATTTTTGGTTTTCCTATTTCGGAAGAGTTTCAAGAACAAAATCCGGGCGATGGACAGCTATACACCGTTCAATATTTTGAGCGCGCCCGCTTTGAATATCACCCTAAAAATCCACTTGAATATCAGGTGCAACTTGGACACCTCGGTAGACAATATCTTGAAAAAATGCACCCTGCCCCTCCTGCGGCCCTGGCTAAGGCACAAAAAGCCGATAACGCCTGGGATGGTGTGCGACCTACCCACATAAAACTGTCGCGCATCAAGCTGGATACGGATATAGTGGAAGGTGGCTTTTTATTTAATGAGTGGTATGTGCCTCGTTATACGGCGGTACATTATTGGCCGATATCAGGTTTCCCCGGAGCCAGCGGAAACCTGATAATAGCCGGTCATTCCAGCTTCCGCGATACTATTTTTTACCAGTTGCCAGAAGCCGTCCTGGGTGATGAGATTATCCTCCTGATTGGAAAGGAGGAAAGACACTATAAAGTAACCGAAATTATGACCTTACTACCTAATGAAAGCTGGGTAATGAACGCTACTGCGGAAGAAACTCTTACGCTAATAACCTGCGTTCCGCTGGGAATATATAGCCACCGCCTGATAGTGCGGGCGTTACCGATCAAGACTGGGTAAAACAAGTTAAGGAGTAAAGGACGGTAGTGCTATCCAAATTTAAAGGGCGCAAATAAGCCAAACTTCATAAAACTTCTGTCTCCTCTTTTCCAAGCACGATGCGCTCGTAAACACGCTCGATATGGGGGAGCAATTGCGAGGCGGTCAGCCCTGTACCAAGCATCGCAGCAATAGCCGACGCACCAGCGCCAACGCCTTCCTTGACATAGCCCTGTTCGTAAAGCTGCATCGAGGGATAGCGCGAAGAACCAAAATTTAGATTAGCCGATAGCCAGGGCGAAGCGAGCGGGCCAAAGCGCTGCTCTATTTCTGCTCCCAGTCCCACCAGGTCGGCAGTTGGGTCGGCGCTGACCCAACGGGTCGTTCCCAAGCCTATCTGGTCGAATCTGGCGCTCTCGATGAGGTTTTTCAGATGGTCGGGCGGATGTTGCCGAAGCGCCGCCGCCAGCGCCAGCACCGCCGCCATTTGCGTACCGCCGCCCAGCAGTACCGGGCAGTAAGCCGAAGCCGCCAGCGCCATACCCGCGACTGCCGGTTGCATTGGGTCGCCCAGCGCCGCTACCCCAGCTAAAGGCTCGGCAGCAAAATCGCCTTTGGCCCGGCCCACCGCTTTTAATCCGGCGTTTACCGCCGCCAGCTTCAGGTCGTGGGCATTATCCGGCATCGAACTACTAACCCGTTTCTCGGCATCCAGGCCCAGCGCCATCAGCAGACCCAGCGCCGTCGTCGTCCCGCCCGGCACACTCTCCGCCAGGATAAGATAGTGACCCGCTTCGTAACGCTGCCCTAGCCCCGCCCCAAGTTTCAAACCAGCCGCAAACAAGCGTTGCGCCCGGCTTGCATCTATCCCTAGCGCCCGCCCGGTTGTTACATCCTGCGCCGGGCCTGCCCCGTCCAGTTTGATTAACCCAGCTACATCCGTCTGCATTTTCAAGCCCGCATCCACACAGAGGTAAATCAGGTCGGGCAGTAAATCAAAGGCAGCCCGAGTAATAATCGAAGGGCCGGGAGCGCCAGTTGGGTTAGAAGGCACACCGCCCGGCAGACAGCGCGCCCGCCCGTGCGCCAAAATTTCGGCATCGGCGGCAGCGGTCAATTCGCGCAGTTGGGCCGTAGTCCCCGCCCCGCTCACTCCGGCAAGCTGCACCGTCGCAGTATAGGCAACCGTTAGCACAAAAACCGGCTGGCGGATGCCAAGAATTTCACTATAATCAGAACGTTGGGCCGATGGGTTCAATTTTAAAATGTTCGGGGCGGCTTTAATAATCATTCCTCGAAATACAACTTTCATACTGAAAATACCTAGTACTCTTGTCTAATTGACAAAGCCTATCAGCATAGCATAAAATAAATATGGTCAAATGTAAAAGATTTAGTAAGCAAGTTTAGCACTAATAAAACACCTTCTAAATTTCTACTATAGAAAATTGGCTTAATACTAATTGAGCGAGCCGAGATTAAAAGAAATATCTCGTTAAAAACCCTGTGAGACTCTTTATAACCTATATGTTATAATTAACATGCTAGTTTTGTCTTGATCGGTATGCCAATTTCTCTATTATACCGCACTCCTGCGGCGTATCCAAACCTGATGGAGTAAATAATATGGATAGCTTACCCCTCGGTGAGCGTATAAGGTCAGCCCGACTCGAACGCAAAATGACCCAGGATGAACTTGCCCGTGATACTTTTTCCAAGAGCTATGTCTCGGCGGTGGAACTTGGTAAAATTCAGCCATCCATCAAAGCACTTCGTATCCTGGCGCGGCGGTTGCAATTATCCCCCTCTTTTTTTCTCGAAACGCTTGAACCCGATATAGAGACCCAGCAGACTTTGCTGGCCCTGGCCCGCGCTCGAATGTTGGCGGCGCTGGGCGAACGCGATGAGGCGGCCCTGGATGAACTGGATAAGCTTGACCACGAACGACTCAGCGAGTCGCAGGTCGCCGAAGTTTTTTATCTGGAAGGACGAGCCTTAAGTAATTTACAACGCGATAATGAGGCACTGACAAAACTGGAAGAAAGCCTGAGAGCCTGGGATGAACTGGATGAAGGTGAATGGGTTGAGCAGGTGCGAAATTTGATAGGCGAGATTTATTTTCGGCAGCGCAAATATATTCAGGCCCAGGAACTGCACAAGTTAGGGTTAGCCGCCGTCCACGCCGGACAGGTGCGCGATATTAGCCTGAAGCTTTTGATTTTTGCGAATCTTGCCAGAATATACAGCGCCCTGGATATGCACGATGCTGCCCGCGCACTCTTCGATGAATCCAGCGAGGCGGCACGGTCAGCCACTTCAATTTTCGATTTGGTAGAAACGCGCACCCAGACTGCCACCCAGTATATTGCCGAAGAAAAATACATTGCGGCTCGTCACTCTATCGAAAAAGCTTGTGCCGCTCTTGAGACGCTCGATACTAGCCGACTGGTAACTACAGTGTATCTCACCTTCGGGCAGGTCTATTCTGCCGGACATAATTGGGATGATGCGGAAGGGTGTTATCGGGCGGCTTTAGAAAGCGCTACCCTCCGCCCGCCCACTGCCGCCGTTATCGCGGCACTCACCAGCCTTTCTAACTTGTATTTGCGGCAAAACCGAATAGACGAAGCTTTGTCAGTCGCCAACGAAGCGCATACTATCTTGGAGAAAAACCGACAGGAAAATACCGAGCAGTCGGTTAAAAGCGGCTTGACTAATCCGGCACGGGCCGCCGGGGAAATAACCCTCACTCTCGCCAGCATCAGCGAAAAGAAAGGCGAGATAGCACAAGCCGATACTTATTTTAAGGAAGCGCTGGAAAGTCTTAAAGTGGGCGGAGATGCTGAAATCTTGAGTGCAGCTTACTTTTCTTATGGCGAAGCTTTGCTATCGCGTGGCGAGGCACAGCGCGGCGCTCAATATCTCAAATTAGCTTACGAAGAACGCAGTAGGGGAGCAAATTAAGTAATTTTGAATTTTGAGTTCTAAATTTTGAATTAAATTCTTCTAATTCAAAATTCAAAATTCAAAATTCAAAATTCAAAATTTTGAATTACTTGGCTTCTGGAACTTTGAGGGAGTCGAAAGTAGCTTTGTTGATAAATTTGGTCAATTTGACTTTGCTACCATCTACATCGGTTTCAGCTACGGCAGCATAACGGGTGCGGCTGTTCTGCCCGTCGCTGCCACTATTGAACATTTTCTTCTGAATCTTGTCATCAGGTACTTCGACCTTTTTGCGATGCTTTACGCTATAGAACTCCATTGGTTCTAACCTCCTGTTTTACTAAGCTAGGATATGTTCGGTGCATTAAACATATAGTTGACCGAACTCCGCTATAACTTTTTTAACCCACTCTACTGTACTACCACAATCCAAAAGTTGAATTTCCCCTACCGCAATTTAATACTAGCAAAGCTTTACCTCAGTGTCAAGCGTAAATTAGGAAATTAGTACTGAAAAGAATAGATAAATCCACATGTCCTTTTTTATGGAAGTGTTACTTTTTGCCAATTGAACTCATTTAGCCTCAATTTTTTCTAAAACCTTATTATTCTCTTCAGCTAAACCTGGGCAGGTTTTGGCCTTGCAAAAAATTCTTTAGGAAGATATGATATGATTGTAAAAATTGAAGGTTAAAGAGGGAAATTTATGAGCTTGGCTATTTCGCTAGAACCGATACTTTTAAGCGACGATGGTAACGGCGGCATAAGAGTTGGAAATACGCGAGTAACATTAGATACCGTAATTGCTGCTTTCAACAGTGGCTATACACCCGAAGAAATTATAATTAATTTTGATACTTTAGAGCTGGCAGATGTCTATTCGGTGATTGGGTATTACTTGCGTCATAAAATTGAAGTAGATGAATATCTGAAAAAGCACGAAAAAGAAGCTACCGAACTCCAAATTCTGCTAGAAAGTCGCTACGACAGAGTAAATCTTCGGGAACGGTTGCTGGCTCGGAAGCAGCAAACTGAAACTGTAAATTAAAGTGCTAAAACTAGCTAGTGACGAGAATTTTGATGGCTATTTAGTTCGACGGCTCAAGCGTCAACTTCCAAATTTAGATTTGGTGCGTGTCCAGGACAGCACTGTATATGCTGCCAACGATGATTTAGTAATAGAATGGGCGGCAAATGAAAACCGTATTCTGCTTACCCACGATATAAATACTATCCCCAAATTTGCTTATGAGCGCGTTAAAGCTGGTAAGCCCCTGCCAGGAGTATTTGCAGTGCCACGTACCTCCGCACTTGATAAAGTTGCGGCGGATTTGCTCATTTTGATTGAATGCAGCCTAAAAAACGAATGGCAAGACCAAGTGGTTTATTTACCCTTGTAATCTTTAGCTTTTTCTTTAGCTTTTGAAGTTTTTTGGCAAAAACTTCAAAAGCTAAAATTTTGATTCTTCAGTTAAGGTTTGATTTTGCTAAAAAATCAAACCTTAACTGAAGGAGATGGTATAATTTGACCAGATTGAACCTTGATGAAACAAATTACGTATATCTGTGGTCTGGTCATAAGCAACGGAAACGGCAAGCAAGATAATTTTGAAATGCAGAGAGGATTTTTAACTTAAATGGCGTTTGAGAAATTTACCGAAAAAGCCCAGGAGGCAATGGTATCGGCAGAAAAACTGGCCCAGGAACGGGGCAACCGTGAAATTGAGCCGGAGCATTTGCTTTTGGTGCTACTCGATCAAAGTGGTGGCATTGCGCCCCAAATAATAACCAAATTAAACGCGATACCCAGCAAGCTAGGTGAGCGGGTAGATAGTGCAATCAACCGTCTGCCGAGAGGCTCAATTACTTCTAATCCCTATCTTTCGGTGACGATTAAAAAAATTATTACGCAGGCCAAAGATGAAGCGACCCGCCTGAAGGATGCTTACGTCAGTACCGAACATTTGGTGATGGCGCTGGCCTCGCCAGTAAATGACCGTGAATCGGGCCGTATTTTGCGCGATAGCGGCATCACCCGTGACGGTATTGTCAATTCGTTGGCGAATATTCGCGGCACTTCCGAGCCTGTCACTACTCAAAACCCCGAAGTCAGCTACCAGACTCTCGAACGCTACGGGCGCGATTTGACCAAACGGGCTAAAGAAGGCAAGCTTGACCCGGTTATCGGGCGCGATGAAGAAATCCGGCGCTGTATCGAAGTGCTTTCGCGCCGTACCAAAAATAACCCGGTTTTAATTGGCGAACCGGGCGTGGGCAAAACCGCTATCGTCGAGGGATTGGCCCAGCGCATCGAAAAAGGCGACGTGCCGCAAACTCTCAAGGATAAACGAATTGTGACGCTTGATTTGGGCGCTATCGTGGCGGGGGCGCGCTATCGTGGCGAGTTTGAGGAGCGCTTGCGGGCCGTTCTGAAAGAGGTAGAAGAAGCCGACGGCAAGATTATTCTCTTTTTGGACGAACTCCACACGATTATGGGGGCAGGCGGCAGCGGCGACGGTGGTATGGATGCCAGCCAGATGATTAAACCAGCCCTGTCACGCGGCGAACTGCACATGATTGGTGCAACCACCGTGGACGAATACCGCAAGAACATCGAGAAAGACCCGGCTTTGGAACGCCGTTTCCAACCCATTGTAGTCGAAGAACCAAGCGTAAATGACACGATTTCGATTTTGCGCGGTTTACGCAAGCGCTATGAGCTTTATCACAACGTCAAATTCAGCGATTCGGCCCTGGTCGCGGCGGCAGTACTATCACAGCGCTATATCAGTGACCGCTTTTTGCCCGATAAGGCGATTGATTTGATTGACGAAGCCGCCGCCAAAATGCGTACCGCGATGGACAGCAAGCCCGCCGATTTGGACTCCGCCGAGCGCGAACTGACTCAGCTTGAAATTGAGCGCGAAATGCTAAAGCAGGAGAGCGCCACCGATGAGGATGCCCGCGAACAGCTAGAGCGGGTCGAGCAGCAGATTGAGAATTTGCGCGAGAAAACCCGCCAGCTTGAGATGCAATGGAAGGTTGAGCAAGAAGTAATCGAGCGCACCAACGCTATTCGCAAAGACATCGAAGAGACCCGGCTTGAAATTGATAACGCCACTCGTCAGGGGGATTTTGCCAAAGTGGGCGAATTGCAATACGGCAAACTGCGAAGCCTGGAAACCGACTTAAAGGCCCAAGAGTCGCGGCTTTCGGAAGCCCAGCACGGGCAAGCGCTGGTCGGCGGGCGGGTGGACGATGACTTGATTGCCCAGATTGTCGCACGCTGGACGGGTATCCCGGTGACACGGATGCTGGAAGGTGAAATGGACAAATTACTGAAGATGGAAGACCGCTTGCGCGGACGAGTCATCGGGCAGGAAGAAGCGTTACAGGCCATCGCAGACGCGGTACGGCGGGCGCGGGCGGGCTTGCAAGACCCTAACCGTCCGTTAGGCTCGTTTATGTTTCTTGGGCCAACCGGCGTAGGCAAAACCGAACTGGCCCGCGCCCTGGCGGAGTTTCTGTTTGATGAAGAACACGCCATGGTTCGCATGGACATGAGCGAGTATATGGAGAAGGCTTCGGTGGCTCGGCTAGTCGGAGCGCCTCCCGGATATGTCGGTTACGAAGAAGGCGGACAATTGACCGAGGCAGTGCGCCGTCGCCCCTACTCGGTGGTGCTGTTTGATGAAGTCGAAAAAGGCCATCCCGATGTCTTTAATATCTTGCTGCAAATTCTGGAAGATGGTCGGCTGACCGATAGCCAGGGCCGCACGGTGGATTTCAAAAATACCGTAATTATTATGACCTCCAACATCGGTAGCGACGACATTATGACCCTGACGCAAGCCGCCGAAGCCGGAGGCCCAAATAATCCGAAGCAAGTGCGTGATGCAGTTATGCTGGCTTTGCGCGGTCATTTCCGGCCCGAATTTTTGAACCGAATTGACGATATTATTATCTTCCGGCCTCTGGGCAAGCCTGAAATCGGGCAAATCGTGGAGTTGCAACTTCGTTCGCTCCGCAAGCGTCTGGTCGAGCGCGACATGAAACTGGAACTGACCCCCGAAGCCCGCGCGTTGTTAATCGAGCTTGGCTACGAGCCAGCCTTTGGCGCACGGCCCTTGCGCCGGGCTATCCAGCAATACATTCTCGACCCGCTTGCCAAAGAAATTATCGGTGGGCGCTTCAAAGAAGACGACACTATTATCGTCGAAGCCGGAAAAGACGATGCGGGCCAGCCTATCATGACCTTCCATTTACCTGCACCCGTTGCGACAGCGGCGGCAACGGCTTAAAATAATCAGGACTTTCACTGGAAGCCGCACCCGTAGTAGTGATTTCAATCGCTACTACGGGTGCATCCGAAAGCGATTGAAATCGCTACTACGGGCGTGAAAATCCTGATAACGTAACTACGCCGCCTAAAGTAAAACTTACTACCGAGGCACGCAGAAATGCGAATTTATAGAGAAAGAGCGCAAGGGTTCCCTGCGCCCTTTCTCTGATATGCTACTGAGGAATTAAATTGGTTGAATTATTTTAATCCAAGCGAGTGTTGGTAACTACGCCAGGGCTATTGTTGGCTTTGTTAAGGCTATTTGGGGCGAAACTGGTAAATATAACCGCCCGGATGGTTAATCACATAAATATTACCTTTGTTATCGTTTGCGAGGCCAATTACAATTTCAAAGTTGGTATCCCCAAAGCCGGTAAATTTGGCAAGAAACTTACCATTTGAGTCGAACTTTTGAACACGCGGCGTTTCATCAGCTACATAAAGATTATCCTGGGCATCAATCGTGATACCACCAGTGGAATTAAACTCTCCATCTTCATCCCCGAAACCACCGAATTTGCTTAGGAATTTACCGTTCGGGTCAAATTTTTGAACCAGATGCTTACCAGGGTCGGTGATGTAAATATTACCCTTACTGTCTACCGTCATGGAACCCAGCCCCGATAACCCAAACTGCCCATCGTCTTTGCCTTCGCTACCAAATTTGAGCAGAAATTTGCCGCTTGTATCAAACTTCTGTACCCGGGTTCCCTGAAATTCAGCCACATAAACATTATCCTGATTATCAATAAAAATTCCACCGGCTCCTTTAAACTGACCATCCCCGCTTCCTTCGTTGCCCCATTTTGTTAGAAGCGTACCGTTCGGGTCGAATTTTTGAACCCGGTGGTTGTAAGCATCGGCGACGTAAACGTTACCTTTGCTATCTACCGCCAGCAGCGCACCGCCTTTAGGGTCAAGAGGGTTACTACGGCCTGGGTCAAAAATAAACTCACCATCCCCCTTGTCGGTTTTACCCCAACTGGTGACAATCTTGCCGTTCGGGTCGTACTTGTAAATTTTGGCCTGGGTCTGAAAATCAACCACAAACGCATTTCCCTGCTTGTCTATCGCTACTCCTGTTGGGTAAATTCGGGTGGTAGTAGTGTCATATTTGCGGACAAATTCTACCGGGCTATTAAGATTTTGAGCCGCCGGGGTAGTAGCCGGAACGCTGGTAGCTACCGCAACCGTAGTCGGTACAACCACAGTAGTTGGCGCAGTAGTAGCCACTCTGGTAGTAGCAGTTGCGACGACGGTAGTGGCAGGGAAGGGGGCAGCCGAAGCTGCAATCGTAGGGGCAGAAGTGGTAGCGACCGAAGTGCTGGTAGGAGCGCTAGTAGAGGTAGGGACGGTTTCGCCGCAAGCGGTGAGTATCAAGCTAAATAGCACAATAAAACTCAAGCAGATGCTAAAGACATATCGCTTTGCCATTTTTTCTCCTTTATTACCTTACATTTGAAAGCTGGTAAGTTGAAGAGTGCAAAATTTATTGTCAATTTGTAACCGAATGTTGAGTTGAATTTAACACAGGAAAGAGATTAACACATCGGGTAAATACCCTAATTTGAGCTTTTCTAAATTAGTTTGTTCTCAATTGCAAAGCGGGTGGCGGCACTACGCGAACTAACATCCAGCTTGTGAAAAATAGCTTCCAGGTGAGTACTTATGGTCTTGTTGCTCAATACGAGTTGCGCGGCTATTTGGCGGTTGGTAAACCCTTGCGCTAATAGCTGTAATACTTCCAACTCACGTCTGGTCAAGCCGTTAGGGGGTTTGGTAAAAACAGGGTGGTTGGAGGCAGTGGCGAGTATTTCAGGATTAGAAGATTTTTCTTGTGGCATTTGTACCAGCCGGACTTCCTTAATAGTTTGCTCTAACATTAAAGAACGACCTTCGGCCCAGTTATTATTGAAGGTTTCTTCTGAAAGTTGAGAGCGGGTTAAGGTGATAAGCTGGGCTAGTTGTGACCGTTCGGCGGGTGGAATAACTGTATCCATATTTTCCAGAATGGCAAGGCGGATAAATTCATTCAGCAGCGAAGCCAAAAAGCGTTTGTTACCAGTTTCTCGATAAAGTTTTACCGCTTGTAAGCGCAGAAGATGGGACTGGGTAAAATTTTGGTCTAGCTCCATTAACTGAGCCAGCGAACGAAGGGTAAAAGCTAGGGTATTTTTGTCGTCAAGTTCCTGAGATAACACTAAACTTTCTTCCAGCACAGATTTTGCCTCGGCATAATTCTCCTCAAGTATCAAAATAAAACCCAGCAGGCTAAGTGCAAGATTAGTTTCCCGTTTATAGTAATGTGGGCGTGATAAGGATAAACTCTTTCTTAATAGAACCTCGGTTTGCTTGTGGTTAAACAGCAAATTTTCAAGCAAGGCGAGGGCATTAAGGGCGTTAATCTCAACCAGAGGAGCAATTTGGCAATTAAACTGGTCGGTCAGAGCCAGGGTATTTTGTAACCAGCTTCGTCCTTCCGCCCCTTCACCCCCTAAAAGCCAGAAGCTATGAGCGGCGGTTGCCAGCCGAACAGCCTTTTCCAGCTTCGTGCTATCCGGGGTAGCAGACAAAAGGCTCAACGCCTTACGTAAATTAGCAAGGTCTGCGTTCAAAATTTGGGCTGAATTGATTTGCTCCGCCCCACTTAAGGTTGGCTCGATTTCTTCGACCAGAGTTAGATACCAGTGAGTGTAGCGTTCCTGGAGTCGGCTTAGTTCTGATAGCCTGGCAGCCTCCAGCTTTTCGGTAGCATACTGGCGGATTGTTTCCAGAAAACGGTAGCGTTTGGGCAGATGGTCAGGTTGTTCAACCACTACCACCAGCGATTTAGCTACCAGTTGCCCAAGTTCTTCCAGAATTTGAGATTGTTCCAGGATGGCATCCCTACAAATTGCTTCGGCGGCTTCAAGTGTCCAGCCATTATTAAAGATAGAAAGCCGCTCAAACAGAATTTGGGTTGGCTTTTCCAACATGGCATAGCTCCAATCGAACACGCCGCGTAAAGTCTGGTGACGTGGCAAGGCAGAACGGTGGCCGCCGGTCAAAAGATTAAAGCTATCATCCAAACGCTGGGCCAGCTGGACGGGTGACAATAAATTTAGGCGGGCGACGGCCAGTTCGATTGCCAGGGGCATCCCATCCAGACGCTGCACGATTTGAACGATTGTAGCAGCATTAGCCTCGGTCAAACTAAAATCAGGCTCGATTAGCTTGGCGCGCTGGTAAAATAGTTGTACCGCTTCGGATTGTTTGAGTTGTTGAAGCGTAATAATTTGAGAAGAATCAGGCAAGGAAAGGGAAGAGAGCGAAAAAGCTAATTCATTGGGAAGGTTGAGAACCTCGCGGCTGGTCGTTAGAATAATTAAGCCGGGACAGGCCTGGAGTAATTGACCGCATAGCTCGGCACAGGCGCTTAAAAGATGTTCACAATTGTCCAGTATCACAAGCATATGGCGTTTTCGCAAGTAATTAATCAGTACAATTATTAAAGATTGTTCAGGGTCTTCTTTTATTTCAAAGGTTTGAACCAGCCTTTTCAGTAACCAGGAGGGGTCGGTTAAAGCGGCCAGGTCAACAAACCAGACTCCGTGTGGGAAATGGTGTTTCAACCTGCTGGCAACTTGAACCGCCAGACGAGTTTTGCCAATGCCGCCCGCCCCGACGACAGTAACTAGCCGTTGAGAATTTTCTCCCACCCTGGCTTTAGAGTAAAGCAGAGACTTGAGTCCAGCCAGTTCTCGCTTTCGACCAACAAAGCTGGTACGTGGTAATGGTAGATTATCAGAAACAGCAATCATAATGAAAGAATGTTATAAAGTATTGGGGTCAATATTTCGCTTCCGCAATTTTTCCAGCAGTGCTTGCAATTCGGCTCGCTCCGCTTCCGCTTGCAATATTGCGGCTTCTTTAGCGGCTTGCTCGGCCTCTTTGGCTATCCGCTCGGCCTCGGCCTGTAATAAGGCCGCTTCTTTAGCGGCTTGCTCGGCTTCTTTGGCTATCCGCTCGACTTCTTCACGTTGTCTGGCTTCAATCTCCTTACGGTGAGCTTCCGCTTCCCGCCGCCTGGCCGCTGCTTCGCGCTGCTCCGCTTCCGCTTCCCGCTCCCAGGCCGCTTCTTCGCTCGTCAATCGTAAGTTACCTTCCTGGTCGTAAAAACGCAGGTATTCCCCATCCGGCTTCAACCAACTCTCTAATTCTTCGCTCCACAAGCGGCCCTGTGCGTCTGGTACTAACTCAATTGTTACGCCGTTCTGGTAGCGCCAGCCCCGTAGCTGGGTGGTGGCGTTCTGCCATAGCCGTTGGGGGTCGTAGGCAAAATATTCGCGCACTCCCAGTAAACGATAATATTCCGGCTTGGGGTCTAAATCCTTAGTCCAGGTATCTCTGGAACTGATTTCAAACACCACTGTCGGCGCGGGGCGGTTTGGCTCACCTATCTTCCAACTGGTTAAATTGGCCTGCTCTGCCGGGGTTAAGCTTACCCCTTTGAACAGTACCACATCGGGTGCCAGATTGGTAAAACCGTAATTAGTGCCGACGGGTGGATAAATTGCCAGATTACCCGTAATAAAGCAGTTTTGCAAAGCGAACTGATTTTTGAGCATACCTTTAATATACTCATTTAGATTGATTTGAGCCTGGCTTTCGGGCATATCTTCCTCAAAATATAATTCACCACTAATTACTTGCGTTTCTATGCTCATCGTTTTATTGCTCCCCCTAAGCAGAGTCGTCAAGTTTTCCATCTATCAGGTTACTTTTCGAGCTTATTTTAATTCGGTTGGCCTAAATTTTACTTTATAATTGTAACATATTTCTCTGTTCTTGATTTCCTGGTAAGAAATTGAAGGTTGAGAAATAACCGAATCGTAGACAATCCGGGAACTTAAAAGGCGGCTGAAACGTAGTTCTTGAGAAAGTATTTTGTAACCCGCACCAATTAGTTGCTGTTTCGCCAGGAGCGTAATTTATTGCAGCCAACCAGCGTTTGATAAAGCAGACTGTATCAAACAGCCACTTAGTGAAAACAGGGAGTCGCCGCATGACTGTTACAATTGACCGTTTCGCCGGATTAGAAGAATTTGACCGCTTGCGCGAGAATATAGCCGGACGCATGGATGACCTGGCTGGTCGGCTGGATGCTGAACTAGGCCAATCGGAGAATAACGCCGAATTGCGCCGCCAGGCCGCCTTGCTGCGCGAAGGAGTTTTCCGCGTGCTGGTAATGGGCGATTTCAACCGGGGCAAATCTACTGTGCTGAACGCCTTGCTCGGCGCAAACATTTTGCCCATCAACGCCACGCCCACCACTGCCGTCATAACCGTAATCAAGTTCGGGCCAGAGCCAATGGTGCGGGTGAAATTCACCAACGGGCGGGCCGACGAAGAATTGAGCTTTGAGCAGTTCAAAGAGCGCTACCAGCTTAGTCTGGATGATGACCGCGACAGCGCCACCAGCCGCGCCGCCAAGCTTGACCGCTTTAGTGAAGTAGACCGGGCGGTAGTCGAGTACAACCTAGAACTATGCCGTTATGACGTAGAATTAATAGACTCGCCAGGACTGAATGACCACCCCGCCCGCACGCAGCGCGTAGTTGAGCAACTCAAGCGCACCGATGCAGTAATTTTTGTCTTCGATGCCATGCATTTTTATACACAGCAAGAGCAAGATTATTTGGAAAATATGGTGCGCCGCCACAATTTGACCAACCTGTTCTTTTTGGTCAATGCCTGGGACAATATCGAGCGCAGTTCGCTCAACCCGGAGGAAGACCAGGCCAAAATCCGAGCGCGCATGAAAAAAGAACTGGCGAAATATGTCAGCGAAAGCCGCTTTGAAGAGCGCGTCTTTGAGGTAAGCGCGTTACAGGCACTCACGGCGCGTTGGGACAAAAAAACCAAACAACCCCGCACGCCACCCGATAGCGACAAACTGGCGACCAGCCATATGTCCGAATTTGAAGCGGCACTGGATGCCTTCCTGCGTAACGAGCGCGGCAAGGTGCTGGTAGACCGGGCCTTGCGCTCGGTTGAACTGGGGCTGGCCCGCGCCCGCGAGGAAATCGTCGCCCGCCTCAGTACGCTGGATGTTGAAGTAAGCGAACTGGAACGCCGCCTGAAAGCCACCGAACCCGGCTTCACCAAACTCGACCAAATTCGCACGAATTTGTTACAGGCAGTCCAAAAAGTAAACCAGACTCAGCAAAAAACCATTTACGAAAGTTTGCACAGCTTCTTCCGCAAGGTCGAAAGCGAATTCACCGAAGATGCCCGGCAGTTTATGGAAGATTCGGAGGGCGGCGGTTTTAATCTGGCGGCAGTGCCGGAAGCGCTGTTCGATAGTGACCGCTTCCGGGCAAAGCTGGCAGGGCGTTTCGAGGAACAGGCTACCCGCTATTTCAACCGCCGCCTGACCGAATGGAACGTCGAAGCCCAGGCCCAGTTGCGCGAAGTTTTCGAGAAGCTGAAAGATGAATTGATGGGTTACGCGGGCGAGTACGATGAAACAGTTGAGGCGATTCGACGCGAATTTTTGGGCGGCACGACGGCTGGCCCCTGGCAAATGGATGCCAGCGCCGTCAGTGATACGCTGGAACGCTGGTTGAGTGGCAGTAGCTTCTTCGATTTCGACCCGCAGAATATGGCAAGCGGCGCAAACGACCCCTTTGGCGACATGGTGCGGGTGCTGGCGGTCTATGGCCTGACTTACGCCGTCATCGGTGGCGTAGCTGGTTTAATCGGCCTGATTTTATCCACTTCGATATTGGGTTTGCCCGCCTTGCTGGTGACGGCGGTAGTCGGCGGTTCGCTCGGTTCGCGGGTGCTGACAAACCGATTGGTGGATGCTTACAGCGACCACACCAAAAAGCAACTGCTACCCTCAGTCGAAGCCAAAGAAGCTGATTTGAAAGCCGCCGTCAACGAAACTTTCAGCCGCTTTGACGAAGAACTGGGCCGAGGGGTAAAGCGCGAGATTGACGACCTGCGCGGCGGTTTCCAGAAAGCAGTTGCCCGTAAACGCGAACTAGAAGGCAAAGCCGAACAGGAACGCGCCCGTCTGGAAGGTCTGCGCGGCGAAGGCGAAGCCCGCCTGAATGAGATGCAGACCGAGGTAGACACTTTCTTTAGATAGGTCAATTACAAAAGGCAAGCTCTTTTGTTTAAGTAAAAGAGCTTGCCTTTTTTCATATAGTAAGTTATAGAAATGGCAGATATTTAGAACATTGATTTAAGATTTCTTTGGAATAATTAATCTTAGTTAAAATATTTACTTGTGATAAGCTATTGACAAATAAAAAAAGGTGTGCTAAGATTTATTTAGTTAAGTTTCTAATAAAGCATCTGAAAATATTTACTAAATTAAAAATTTAGGTTTGATGCTAATGAGTTATCAAACTTTTGATTTTCATTTTAACCTCAAGCTAACACAATGCTTGTGCTTTATGTTTATATCATTGTGCTGTAAAAATTAACCTATTTGGTGTCGTACACTCAAGTAGCAAAAGTCATCAGCTAGTTTCTGTTATCTCATCAGCATAGTTCCCCAAATATTACTCGGTATTAGCTCAGAACAAGAAGCCTTTGAAGGAGAATGTTCTATGATATTTTCTCGTGTACATTGGAACAAGCTTATGTTTAGAGGCATAAGTATTAACTTTATGCTTGTGCTTATCTTGCTCACTACTTTTGTTATTACCATTTTCCCCTTAAATACTGCCTATGCTGCACCTGCTCCTCCTCGATACACATACAGTTTTTATATGGAGGCAGCAGACCCAGATGTTTTGTTTCAGATGGGTTGCAATCAGGGTACAGTGGATCGAGCAACTGGTGTTAATCAAGATGAGTTAGTTATACTCGATTTCGGTCAACCTGCGTTGGATGTTGGTACCTACGGAACCTATATTTTCTCACCAACTAATGATTTCACTTCCGTTTCAGAAATCGAACAGGGCGTGGAAGCATTTGCATCAGGATTTTACGGATGCACGTTAGAGAACCATTCTCATGTGACTATTATAGTAGGAACGAATAATCTTAAAGGTAATTTCGGTCAAGTTAACTTCGCTCATGGTGATGAATGGTTACAGTTATCAACTAGAGTTTGGTCATGGTTATCGAATACTGGTTACTTAGCCCAGGTAGATGTGGATGCAGGAAGTGATATGGAGCTTGGTTATGCCACACCTGCTGCTACACGTAGTTGGGTTACTGGTTTTACTTCTTCTGCTGTTGGAACCACCCGCCTTTTTAACTATGGAGATGCCGCGGGCTGTCCAACAACTACGATTGGCAACTGTACTACTACTCTCTTTTCTGGTGGTACCGTCACTTGGACACCTGATGATATTTGGTTCATTTCGTGGGGGGCAAACTCAGCTTGGCCCTTTCCCGAAATTTATGCAGCTAACAGCAGTCAGGCCAAACAGTGGCATTATTTAAGTCTAAATTCAGCCAGAAACCACCCTTCACGGGGTCGCATGAACTTTATAGCTGTACTTACTCAGAATGGTGCTTGCTCACGACCAGGAGCAAACTGTTCTGGGCCTCCACGTCTTGACAATTCCCCAGGTACTGGGTGGTCACAACTTTATGACGAGGTTAATAACGACCCAGCGACTGCAATAGTATCGACTTATCAAGCCTTCAAATATTCAAGTGATATTAGATACCAATATCAGTAGGAAGGGGAAACATATGCGTCGCTTACGAACAAGGGGAGTACCACAATTACTGCTGATAACCACGTTAGCAATGATGCTCGTTGTATCTATTGTGGGGTTTGCGAGTGTAATCGCATCTTCAGATGGTACTCAACTTCCCGCTGATAAGCAGGCAATCTTGGACCGCAAGGCAACACTTCAGGCAGATGCGGTGAAGCGCGCACCCACCAAAGACCTTGACCTTACAAAAGTAGCACAGCGTGTACCCACTCGCCTACCAACCCATCCACCTCTTACGGGAATTAGTGATATTCAGCCACCACCCGAACTTAAGCAAGAATTCCTTTACTATAACAGGTGGCAGGAAAAGGTAAATGGTGAATGGATTATAGTTTATGCGGGCGTGCAAAGAGCTGACGAAAGCACTACTACGAAACAAGGAGTAGTGTATGTAGCGAAAGGCGAAGGTAAAGCTAGTAATTTTACAAGACAAAAATATTTTACGCCAACTAAAGCTGGAGGAGTACGAATCATCGCAGTAAAAGACCTTCAAGTTACTCTGATAGCTGATGAGGGAATAACTTTTGTTTTTGATTTAGCCTCACAAACCTTCAAATAGCTTTTGTACTTACAACCTGATTCATAACAGCTAGTGACTGGCTATGGCTATAGCCAGTCACTAGCTGTTATGAATCAGGTTGTAAGATCATGATACGTTACTAATGGAAATTGACTAGCTTCCTGTTGGCCTTCAGCTAATTCTCCTCATATAATTCTCCAGAATATATTCCCCAGCCAATTCAAAGGTAAAACGTTGTCTGCTTGACTCCAAAGCTTTTCTTGAATAGAATACACTACAAGAAAATAAACTTCACGCGCTTTAAATTTGTGGCCTCGTTGGGCCATTTATAAAGAACTGAATTATCACGTAAAAGAGCTGACTTTGAGTTTGCGCCGCCGAATTAAAGCATAATTTCGGCTAACCCGTAGCGCGAATATTCCTCTTAACCTGTTACACTGAAGTAAAAGGCATTTTTATGTCAAGTGAGGAAAAAGGCAAAGCATGAAGAAGTTCCTTGTCCGACGTATGTTACAGTCGGTATTGTTGCTTTGGTTTGTTATGAGTCTCAGCTTTATTCTGGTCAATATCACCCCCGGTGGCCCGGAACGCACGCTGATGACCAACCCCCGCATTACTCAGGAAGATTTAGACCAGATGCGTAAAAGCTTTGGTCTGGACGACCCGCTCTATGTCCAGTACGGGCGCTGGCTGGTAAAATCCGTCACCCTCAATTTTGGGATTAGCTATAAGCAAAACGTGCCGGTGCTGAACGTAATTGGCGAACGTATCTGGCCCACCTTGCAACTTGGACTGGCAGCTTATTTAATCGGCCTGGTTGGAATACCGATTGGCATTTACGCCGCCCGGCATCGTGGACACTTCGGCGATGCTTTTGTACGGATAATGACCGTCGTGGGTAGCGCCATGCCGGCCTGGTGGCTGGCCCTGATGCTCATCATTCTTATGAGCAACACGATTGGCTGGTTTCCACAGGGGCAGGGAACGGGTGGCCCTGGCCCCTGGCTGTTGCATCTGCTGATTCCGGCGGCGCTGCTGTCCACTACCGAAATGATTCGGTTCAGCCGATTTGTCCGCTCCGAAACGCTCGAAGTGCTAAGTCAGGATTACGTGCGGACTGCTGTCGCTAAAGGCTTGACCCCACCCGAAGTGACCCGCCGCCACGTCTTGCGGAATGCGCTCATTCCGGTAGTAACGCTCTTTGGCAGCTTTATGCCAACGGTGCTATCGGGCGCAATTATAACTGAAACGATTTTCAACTGGCCGGGAATGGGTCGCCTGTTCTTTGAATCGGCCAACGCCCGCGATTACCCGGTAGTACTGACTATCCTATTAATCGGGACGTTCTTCACTATCCTGGGTACTTTCCTGGCGGATTTAGCCTATGGCTGGGTTGACCCCCGCGTACACTACCGATAGGCCGACCAACGAACAAGAAAACGAGGAGTTAGATGAGCAAAGTTGCTGAATCATTAACCGCCCGACCTACAACTACCCTGGCAGCTGAGAAGCGCAAGAAGCGGGCCAGTCAGGGATTTTTCGCGGCCTCTTTCGCCCGGTTCTTCCGCTACAAGCTGAACGTAGCCGCCCTGGTAGTTTTTACTATAATTTCGATTGCCAGCTATTCGGCAGGGTGGATTAGCCAGAATCTTTTGAAACAGGAACGCGACCAGATTGATTTTGAGTTGCTGACCAAAGGTTATCAGCCGCCCGTACCGCCTGGCACGCTGACCCATATTTTGGGTACAGATGAACTGGGCCGCGATATTTTTTCCCGGATGCTGCACGGCGGGCAGGTTTCGCTAAGTGTTGGCTTTTTGGTAGCTTTTATCGCTGTGACTATTGGCACCGCGCTCGGCCTCATGGCGGGTTATTTCGGTGGCTGGGTAGACGATTTGGTAAATCTGCTGGTGCAAACCATCCTGAATATTCCGGCGTTGTTTTTGCTGATTATGCTTTCGGTCTATTTCCGGCCCGATGTACTTAGCCTGTCACTTACTATCGGCCTGTTAAGTTGGGCCGGGCTGACCCGACAGGTACGCGGTGCAGTACTAAGCCTATCCAGCCGCGAATATATTGCGGCTGCGCGGGTGAGCGGAGCCAGCAGCTTCCGTATTCTGTTTGTCCATATGCTGCCCAACGTCGTATCGCTCATGTTGGTAGTAGCGGGGTTCGATGTAGCCGGAGCTATTATCATCGAGTCGGGGCTTTCGTTCCTGGGCTTCGGTATTTCCGTACCAACCCCAAGCTGGGGCAGTATGCTCTCCGATTCGCAAACTCGCTTCACCAGCGCCCCCTGGATGGTCTATGCCCCGGCGCTGGCAATCTTCATCACAGTACTTTGTGTCTTCCTGATTGCCGACGGCTTACGCGATGCCTTCGACCCCCGCTTGAAACAAGGCTAAAAATCGTTATAATATTTCTAAGCCAAGAATTTTTTACAAAAAATTCTTGGCTTAGAAATATTATATTTTCTTTGCCGAAGCGCTCGATAAGATTCGTAAATACCAGATTGGCGGTGTACCGCTGGTCTGGGCAATTAATCCTGAAACTCGGACGGTAGAAGTTTATCACCCTGACCGAATAGACCCGATAAAAACGCTGGAATAGACGAAGAACTGGACGGCGAGGACGTAATACCCGGCTTCAAGCTAAAGGTAAAAGCCCTATTTGAATAAGCCTCACCTGTTCTTTCCAGCGTTTTCGCCTAAAACCAAAAGCAGCTACCTAAATTAAATATAGCATTAAAAATAAATTTGAGATAAAAAGAAGCGTAGCCAACTCACCCTAGGGTGAGTTGGCTACGCTTCTTTTTAATTTTTAGCTCTCGCCGACCAAAATGCGGCGAATTTCTTGTTCATTTGCATGAGCAACAATAGCAATTATTTCGTCCTGCGGGGCAAAAACCAAGTTGCCCTGCGGAATCAAGGTCTCGCCATTTCGCACTACCAGTACAATCGTAGATTCGGTAGGTAATTTGATGCTACTAAGCGTTTTATTGACTGCCGGGGAATCCGGGCCAAGCAAAGCATCAATTAGCTCCAGGTTAGAATTACGCAAGTTGGACAAATGCCACAGCGAATGAGACGGAATTTCTTGCTCAATTATCTTGAGAATAATATCGGTATGGCTGACCGTAACATCAATCCCCAACCGTTTAAAAATACGCTCGTTCTTGGGATTATTGACGCGGGCAATTACACGGGGCGTATTAAATTTGCGCTTCGCCATCTGGCAAATCACTAAATTATCTTCGTCATCGCCGGTAACGGCAATAATTAAATCGGCCCGGCCTGCTCCGGCATCCGCCAGAACTTGCGCCTCGCAAGCATCGCCCTGCACCACCACGCCACCAAGTTGCTCAGTGTACTGCTCTACCTTCGCTTTAATTCTTTCGATAAGCAGCACTTCATAGCCATCGTTGACCAGCGTTTCGGTTAAATAGCGCCCAACTTTGCCGCCACCCGCCACAATTATATACACTTCTCTCTCCTATTTTTGTACTGGCTGTGCCTGTACGCTTTCTAAAATTTCTGTTTCTGGCAAAACGTTGGTAATAATTTGATTGGTTATCAACGTGGTCGGGCAAATTGTCTCAAGCCCTAGCGTATGATAAGTATCTTCGCGAATCGGGTCATAAATGCGGGCAATCACGCGAGGAACCTGAAAAATCTCTTTAGCCACCTGCGAAGCCATAATATTAGTATTGTCGCCATTGGTCACGGCGGCAAAAACATCGGCCTGTTCGATACCGGCGCTCTTTAACACATCTTCGTCAATACCAATGCCTACTACCGCCCGACCGCCAAAGCTATTTGGCAGCCGTTTAAAAGAATCGGAACTTTTATCAATAATGGACACATCGTGGCCCATTTTATCCAACATGGTTGCCAGGCGTGAACCAACCCGCCCGCAACCCAAAATTACAAAATTCATTTTACTTGCTCCTAAAATCTACTTCGACCCTGCTCTCGTAGGGGTTTGATTAATCAAACCCGCTGGGCGTAATGAATTATGCCCCTACGCATGAGTTTTAGATGGCTTAACCTTGCTCAGTTCGTCGCGGAACATCCAGACCCGGCAAGGAGCGTTTTTAAGAATATAAGGCACGGTTTGCCCCATATTAAATTCACCCAAACGGCTGCGATAAGTTACCGCCATCAACAATAAATCGGCCTGGCGCTCGGTTGCTTCTTCTACAATCGCAACTCCGGCGCTACGGGCTTGCAAAATGCCAGTTTCAACTTCCACGCCGTATTCGTGAGCGATTTTTTCGGCCTGGGCCAGCACCTTCTCGGCCTGGGCTACTTCTGCTGGTAATTCGGATTCGAGTGGGAGTTCTTGTTTAACTACCACTACATGTATTATGTAAAGTAATGCTCGATTGCGTTTGGCAACCAGCGCCGCTTGTCGAACCACATCTTCATCGGTTTCAAGTGATACACCGTTCAGAGGAACGAGTATTGTACCTACCAGATGACCTTTTTCGCTCATCTTTTGTTAATTCCTTTATTCTTTGCTGTTTTATTCAAACTCTACCAATTTTTATAGATAAGGTTGCTTTAGTTTGTACTAACCATATCTAATAATTTACGAAACCCTGTTTCAAAAGTTGCAAACTCGTAGCTATAAGCCATATTCGAGCCGTAAAATAAGGCGGGGTGGCAAATTAACTTCGCGCATCAGGTGTTGGGTCAAATTTATATCATAAGCGACCCGCCCGAAAGTGAAAGTCATGGCCTCATCATCGTAAATGGCATAACTGGCCCGACTATCGCCATCACGCGGCTGCCCAACGCTGCCCGGATTGAGAATCAAGCGTTCATCTTTTACTTCGACTATCTGTCCTGGCAAGGGTACAATCATTTCGGTGCGAGGATGATAAATGCTAGACTTGAGCAGACGACTAATTTGGGGCAAACCACTGCTGCTGGAACTAATTTCTTTAAGGCGGAAAATTCGGGGCAAATGGGTATGACCAACAAAACAAAAGCGGGTATCAAATTTGGCAAAATTGAGGGAAGCCGCCTGTGGAGTGGTCAGGTATTCCCAGACCGGCTCGCGTGGGCTACCATGAGCCAGGGTAACTTTATCATCGAAGCGACTAATCGGTTGAAGTTGTTCGAGCCATTCCCGATTTTCGTCGGTCAAGCGCTCCCGATTCCAGTTATTAGCTTGAATTGCATCGTAATTGAAATCGCCTAAATCAAGCCGACCAAGTACCGCTAAATCGTGATTACCCACAATCGCGAAGAGCTTGAAATCTTTTAACCGGGCAATTACTTCGTTAGGCTGTGGGCCGTAGCCCACAATATCGCCCATACAGAGCAGACCGTCTACTGTCCCTGAAGCTTGAAGCACTTCTAACACAGCCTCAAGCGCCGGAAGGTTACTATGAATATCAGAAACTAATCCGTAACGCATAATTTCCCGACTTTTTATCTTGGTCTTCCAACCATACCAACTTGAACCCACTTGCCTCTTGAAGGCATTTTTGTCCCGTGACCCTACGATCTTATAAGCAGAGCTAGACTTAACGACAAGCCTAGTTTAACTATTGGAAGATTATACATCTAGCGAAAGCATTGTGCAATTGCTAATAATAAGCCTCAACGAAAGCAAGGCACCTGCCATAGATACCTTGCTTTCGTTGGCTGATACATCTGATTTTGCCAACAGGTCTGGCTGTTTACCCTCAGCCATTGGATTGGTTCTCCTGGGCCTGGCTACTCGTCTTCTTCTTCGTCTTCAAACTCTTCTTCATCATCATCATCGAGGTCGTCATCGTCGTCGTCTTCAAACTCTTCGTCGTCGTCGTCTTCTTCATCATCAAGGTCGTCGTCGTCTTCCTCGTCTATAATTTCTTCTTCTTCTTCGTCCTCGTCGTCCTCCAACTCTTCGTCTTCCTCTTCGTACTCTTCGTCCACGGACATGTAAAACTTCAGGTTAGCGTCAGCCATAGTCACCATAAATAAAGGTTCTCCTTCTCTTTTGAGAGGTAAATTGTTGGCTAATAACTGTGGGTAGAAATACACCTGCGAAAACCCGGTAAGTTGACTGCGAAAAGTTACCTTTCCCTAGAATAGATAATGTCTCGCTCAAACACGCTCTACTTCTAAAGAATTTTGCTCCACGAAGATTATAGCATAAAGCCCTGTTAAGGAAAGTTGCACTTGCCTTAATTTTAGGGCGGTAGCAAAGTTGGTAATTCGTAGGACATTGCTCCGCCAATGGATTTTGTTGCCCTGGCCTCACCAATCGAGGGCGCAGCCCCATGTGCGTCAACTTAAGCCTTTTCCCCTGGATTGGTACGCCAGTGGAGTCCGTCCTGCTCAATCTATTCATTTCACAATTAGCCCTTTAAGTTGACGCGCATGGGGCGTAGCCCCCTCCTGGATTGGGAAAGCCGCCTTTGCTACCGCACTGCCTCTATACAAAGGAGTAAATTTCGTAGGGTCGAATCGCATACGCCCTTTTGATCTGGCACAGTGTTCAAGGGCGTATGCGATTCGACCCTACCAAAATGCACCTCTTCACAAATAGGCACTGCCCCCCTTACGAATAGCCCTTGATTATCTTGCTCAATCAGACTATCATTCATAGTATACAGTTCCAAAATTATTAAAAAGGAGAAAAACAAATAAATGAGCAACTTTACCGAGAAAGAGTTGGAATTTTTCAAGAGCCAGCGTTTGGGGCGGTTGGCAGTAGTGAGCGAGAACGGCGAACCGCATGTGATTCCAGTCGGCTTTCGCTATAACCCTGAACTGGATACAATAGATATTGGCGGTCACAAGATGGGTCAGAGCAAGAAATATAAGGATGTGGCCCGTAATAATAAGGTCGCTTTCGTGGTGGACGATGTGCTACCGCCCTGGCAACCACGTGGGGTCGAGATTCGAGGTATCGGCGAGACTTTAGCCACCGGGGGCGAAGCGCTGGGCAGTGGAGAACTGATTCGTATCTCGCCCAAACGAATTGTCGGCTGGGGAATTGATACCGACCCTTACGTTCGCAATAGCCGCAAAGTAGAGTAATTCAGCGTCATGCCGCCCTAAACCCAGCCCCTTCAAATAAGCCCAACCTTGCTGTGGGAGCGAGCTTCCGCTCGCGATTTTCCCGGTGCAAATACTAATCGCGAGCGGAAGTTCGCTCTCACAGAGGTTAGTTGACCACAGAGATTATTTGAACGGTATTGGCTTAAACCCAATACCGTTCAAATAAGGGCAAAATCGCGGTAGGAGGGGGCTGCGCCCTCGATTTTTTGAGTAAGGGTAAAATCGAGGGCGCAGCCCCCTCCTACAGACCTTACTTGAAGGGTAGTGGCGTTAAACCTTACTCTCGGTTTGGAGCGGCAGCAGTACCTTGAGGGTAGCGCCCTGACCGGGTTGGCTTTCGACTTCCAGCGTTCCACCGTGTTGCCGGGTGATTTCGTAGGCAATAGCTAACCCTAGCCCCGCCCCGCCGCTATTGCTGGCCCGGTCAGATTCGGCCCGGTAGAAGCGTTCAAAAAGGTGCGGTAAGTGTCTGGCAGCTATGCCCGGCCCGTTGTCTTTTATCGCCACCCAAACCCGTTCGCCTGATTTTCCCACCTGAACCAGCACTTCGCCGCCTGCCGGAGTATATTTGAGGGCGTTATCCAGCAAATTAAGAAAAAGTCGGGTTAGCTGGTCTAAATTACCGCGTAGATGCAGACCCGATGGAATGTGCGAAGTTAATTTAATTTCTTTTAATTCGGCGACGGCTTGCATCGAATCTACCATCGAATCCAGTAAATCGCTCAAATCCAGATTCTCGGATTGCCAGCTTTGTCCGGCCTGGTCTAAACGAGCCAGATAAAGCAGCGAACTACTCAAACGAATCAGACGGTCTACTTCCCCGTTCAGGGTGGTCAAGGTCTCCTGATATTCTTGGGGGCTGCGCGCTCGGTTCAAAGTTACTTCAATGCGTCCCTTAAGGGCGGTCAAAGGAGTACGCAATTCGTGCGAAGCATCCGAAGTAAAGCGGCGCTCCTGTTCAAAACCTTTTTCTAAACGGTCAAGCATCTGGTCAAGCGTCTTTGCCAGCCGTCCGATTTCATCCGGCGGGCCATGATAGTTTATACGGCGCGACAAATCGCGGGTACTGATAGACTGAGCGGTGCGTGTCACCCGGTCAATTGGCTGGAGCGCTTGATTAGCCAGAAAAAGGCCACCCAGCACTGCCAAAAGCAAGGCAATGGTTGCCCCTACCGCAATCGGAGTAAACAATCTGCCCAGTTCAGTATTCAAAACAATCGAGCGTTGCCCAACCTGAAGCAAACCAGAAAGCCCATTATCTCGTCCTGGGCCTGACATCGGCTGGCTGTAGATGCGCCACTGCCCTTTATCGGGGGTATTTACAGTAGCAAAACCAGAGGTAGGACTAGACGGCATATCTGCCACCGAAGCCCCCAAACTGTATAGTATTTGCCCATCCCGGCCTACCAACCGTAATTGAATATTGTCGTTAGTTAAATCCTTTATAATCGAATCTGAGCCAAAACCTCTACGAGGGTTGGAGTTGGGCGGGCCAGAATCTAGCAATGGGCGGGCTTTGGAAGAAGCTTCTTGAAGCATGGCATCTTGTTGGGCTTGCTGTAAATCGCGAAACTGAAAAAACTGGTAAACGCTAAAAGCTGCCAGGGTCAAAATTAGCAGCAAAACATACCAGCCAATTAGCCGGAAGCGCAAACTGCGCCAGCTTATTGTGGGCCAGCGCCATTTATTCATTGTCCGCCTCGGCACTCAAACGATAGCCTACTCCGCGCACCGTTTGGATTAAAGTTGGAGAAAAGCCCCGGTCTACTTTGCGGCGCAGGTAGCCAATATAAACGTCCACCACATTTGAGTCGCTTACAAAATCAAAATTCCAGATATGCTCGGCAATCTGGGTACGGGTTAGCACCTGGCGCGGGTGGCGCAACAGGTAATTCAACAACGTATATTCGCGCTGGCTCAGGTCAATTAGCTGGCCTGAGCGCCGCACTTCGCGCTTGATTGTATCCATTTCCAAATCGGCAATAGTCAGGACAGTGCCAGTTTGCAAAGGAGGCCGCCGCAACAGAGCGCGCACGCGGGCCAACAGTTCGGGAAAGGCAAAAGGCTTGGTCAGGTAATCATCTGCGCCAGCATCCAGACCTGTCACCCGGTCATCTACCGCATCGCGGGCGGTGAGCAGCAGCACCGGGGTGGTATAGCCTTTCTTGCGTAATTCCCGCAATAGAGTCAGTCCGTCCATGCCGGGAAGCATCACATCCAGAATAAGCAAATCGTATTCGGCAGCGACGGCAAAATAAAGACCTTCCGGCCCGGTGCGGGCTACATCTATCACAAAATCGGACTCGCGCAAACCCTGTGAAATAAATTGAGCAATTGCATTTTCATCTTCGATTACTAATATTCTCATACTCTACTCTTTCCTGCTTTTAGTTCCTCCTGCTAATTATACAACCATCTACCAGGCCTGCCAAAGAAAGCAATAAGACCGCCGCCGGAGTTTGCGCCACCAATTAGAGTTTATAACAAGTAGTTAAGAAACCAGTGAAAGATAAATGAGAACTTTCTTATTTTTGTCCAGTATCAACCAAAATCCTGAAAATAAAAAGGCAGGCATTATGCCTGTCCCCACGAAATATTCTAAATAAAACTAAAAAACTAGGCCGTCAAAGAGGCAACGAAAGGAATTAGCGGGGTTAGCGGTTCGCCGACCTGCTGGGCTTTCAGGTTGAAAACGCTCTCGACAACTATTTGCAACATTTGGTCATTTTGCTGACCTTTCATCAAGTAGAAACTCGCGCCAGCCTCGTAAGCCTTTTTCATTTGCTGCGAATTATTTTCAGCGTTGTACATAATAACCGGGATGCTACGGAGGCAGAAGCTGCGTTTCAGCACCTTGCAGAGCTTAAAACCAGGAGTGTCCGCGAGTTGGTAGGCCAGAACGACCAGAGCAGGATTAAGTTCTTCGACGGTAGCAACTACGGCTTGTGTGGTGTTAACAACAGTAACTTCGTGACCCAGGGTTGCAAAATAAGTTTGCAGATGTCTTGCTTCAAAAAGATTATCTTCTATTATCACGATTCGGTTGGACACGGTATTGCTCCTACAGTGCTATTAATTTTTTCACGAAGATTTTAACCCCAAATTTATTATAACCACTGTTCCTACAACGCGAATGACCCAGATGGGTCATTACGGACTGGTACATTTAGTACTTTTAGACCGAGGGTTGAGCCTGTAAGAGCAAAAGGGCAAGTCATCAGGTCTAGTACTTTTTTAGTCATTACAAGGCCATGTCTGTGATGGAAGCTAGTACTCTTTTACAGAGTACTAGCTCTTTGGCGCACTAAGAAGCGGCTGACCTTTGAACAAAAAGACCTTTTTCGGGTCGCTATTAATAAAGCGACTTTCCAGGCGCTGAATTAGCTGAGTGGGCAAAGGCGCGAAATAAGCTGGCAAATTTTCGCGGCGCTGCCCATCGTGCAAACCCCACCACAAGAAATTGGCGAGTGCCTGCGCCTTTTCGGACGAAGCGGCTGGCATATTGGCAAAATCTTTCCAGGCAATTACCCAGGTAAATCCAGCTAACGGATAAGCAGTCGGGCCTTGAGCATTAATTACGAAGGTGCGAAAATCGTCAGGGATAGAGACACCCTCGGCGGCAGCCGTAAGTGCTTCGGGTGTGGGCTGGATATAGCGACCGGTCTGGTTACGAATGTTGGCATACTTGAGCTTTTTGGCCTCTGCGACTTCCTGATCTACATAGCCCAGGCTGCCATCGCGCCCCGCCACAATAGCAGCCACTGCCGTACCATCATCGCCTTCCAGTTGTCCAAATTGAGGCCAGTTTAGCTGGCTGCCGGGCGGCACTTTGTCCCGCACATCGGCACTAATTTGCGACAGATAGCGCGAGAAAATCTCGGAAGTCCCGCTACCACTACTGGTGCGCCGCCGGATTACTACTACAATCGGCTTGGATGGCAGCGCCTTGCCGCCATTATCGGCGGTAATAGCGGCATCATTCCAGGTTTTGATTTCACCAAGAAAGATACGGGCGATGGTCGTCCCACTTAAATTTACCTCGCCATCGTAGCCATCCAGCCGATAAGTCACGACTACCGCCCCAATAATAAGCGGAATATGCACTAATTCGCCTTTGCCAGTAGCATCAATCGCCTGAAGTTCTTTTCCGTTATAGGTAACATCCGACCCGGCAAAATCAAGCGGCGAAACGGTTTTGGCAATTGCAGTCGTAGTTGGAATAGGCGTACCTAACAAAGCCGCCCGCCCGCTGCCGCTATTAGTCGCCTGATAATTAATCTTGACATTGGGAGCAACTTTTTTATATTCGGTAAACCATTTTGGATAAACCTGATCAAGGCGGGTAGAGCCACCGCCAGTCAATTCGGCAGCTAGATTGGTCGGGCCGAACAAATTAGAGGGATAATTCGGTAAAGGCGTAGACGGTACGGGAGTGTAGGTAAGAGCTAAAGCCGGTAGTGCCGTTGCGGTCACGCCAGAACTGAGCGCATCGCCGCAAGCTACCAGCATTACCGTAGTCAGGGTAAGTAAAATCAATAAGGTAGGCCACTTGCGCGACCGGGCCAAAGAATCGGGCATTTTTAACTCCTAGCTCCTCAAATACTAAGTTAAGTTTAATTGCAACTGCCTCTTGCAACTAGCAGTACCTTATTATACGGGAATTTACGGCAAAAGTTTTAGTAATTTGCTAAATCTCGCTTCAGGGCAGTTGCAAAAAGGCGGCACGGCGCTCAGTATGACCATTCTTGCAAATGCTTTAAATTTTGCTTGAATCGAAATGTTAATCGTAAGGTTTTTTGTTATAATAGAAGTATGAGGTAGCACTATGAGCGTTTCAAACTTTTTCACGAAGCGGCGACTAAAATTTTAATCGGGCAGGTCTACCTGCTGAGGAAACTTATATGACAGAAGCCGAACGACAGTGTCCTAATTGCGGGCGAATTTATGGTGCGGAAGCATGGTCGCTAGAAAAGTGTCCGGCCTGTAATAGTTCTTTCAAAGAAGAGACTGAGATTCTGTCCGATACGCTGAGTATGCAATTGCCCTGGCCGCAGGGAGAACGCGAAGTAGAGGTTGGAACGGCAGGGGGCTATCTGGATGCTCAGTTGCTTAAAGCAGCCCTGGAATCCGAAGGTATTCCCGTGCTTTTGAAGGGCGAAACCAGTTCACAGGCGCTTGGAGTCTGGGTTGGCAGCCTGGGGGAAGTCCAAATCTTTGTGCCGCAGAGCCGTGAGCAAGAAGCAAAAAACATTTTAGAGATGACGGATAATCACTAAGTTAGAAGCTTAATGAAAATGAATAATGCGAAAAAACAACATACTATAACCCTGTATACCAAAGAAGGTTGCCACCTGTGCGAAGACGCGAAAGCGGCCTTACTTTCGCTGGGTGATGAGTTTGAAGTAGTGCTTGAGGAAGTGGATATTACAACCGACCCGGCAGCATACGAACTTTATAAATATACTATCCCAGTGATGATTGTAGACCAGCAAATCAAGCTGGAAGCGCGGATTGATAAGCAGAAATTGCGACGAGCGCTGGGCGAAGGCTATGGCCCAAAAGTTTAAGAAATCTTATAACGTTATACCTATTTTAGTTTAGTTTTGATTATTGTTGAGTAGGTGAGAGGTAATATGGCAAAATTGTTGAGGCTACGCCGTAGGTCGGTCAAAACCAAGACCACCCCAACTATCGCGGACAAAGAGGAACAACCGAGCAACCCTTCTAAAGTACCAGCCTGGGCGCTGTTTTTCTGGCTGGCTCAACTCCGGCGCTGGCTGCGCTATCTCTGGCGCGATTGCGTGGCACTGTTGATGATTGTAACGACTAAAATCATTTACAAAGTAGAAGTACGTGGACTGGAAAATTTCAAGTACGACCCTTCGATTATTGTAGCCTGTAGCCACAAACGCGATTTCGATATTCCACTGGTGCTGCCTCGCTTTTATCTGTTCCATCGTCCGAGCCGCCGCAAACAGTTACGCATGATTTATGTGGCAACCCGCGACGATTTGGTGGAAAATGGCTTTTTGACCCTTTATTTCCCAATGCTCGATGCCCGATTCCGGCCTCTTATAGCCCGGTTGCAGGTAAGCCGATTGTTTAAGCAGCTTCAAACCTGCCAGGTAAAACTGCCGGACGAGCAGACGGTCAACCAGCTTTTGCACGAGACCAAACGGCTCGAAGGAAATTTGCCGATAACCGAAGCCCTTACCCCCGAATGGCAAGCCCGGTTGGTGGGACAGGAGAATGTAGAACGGAGCGATTTATTGCTATGGGATGCTATTCTCAGAGCGCCTTTGAAACTGCTGGGAGAACACGCTACCCCGCGTATGTTTAAAGAACCGCTTTCCACCCACATTATGAAGCGGCATCACCAGACGATTGTAGGTCAGTTGCGGGAGATAAGCCGGGTGCTGGATAAAGGGGGCGTGCTGTTTATCGCCCCGGAAGGTCGGGTTACGCCCGATGGTCGCTTTGGCAAAATGCGCGCCGCCTTAACGCGAGTGGTGCAACAGACCCGCGCCGATGTCAGCATGATTCCAGTTAATGTTACCTACGATTTTATGGATACCGGGCGCACTCTGGCAATCGTCAACATCGGTCAGGAAGTACCTTCGCTCAAGAGCTATTCTAAAAATGAGCTGGCTGAAGTAGTGCGGCGCAGTGTAGCGGGGCGGGCGTGCGTCACTATGAGCGGATTGGGCGGGCGCTGGCTGATTGAAGCTGCTACCAAAGGCCAAAGTGAAATCAGCTATCGCGAATTGTCCAATGAGTTGTGGGCCGAGGCGCACCGCCTCAAGGCGAAGGGTTTACCGATGGATACCCGATTAGAAAATCGGCAGGATTTCGAGGAACGCTTTGCTGGTTTCGTGACCTACGCCCTAAAAAAAGGCCAAATCTTTACTAATCAGGCTGAACCTGCATTTGATTTCAGTCCGAAGATGCGGCTGGAACTGGATGTTCTCTCGCTTATGCGCAAGGAATGTAGCAAACCCAGCGACCATCCGGCCCGCTATAGCTATAACGAACTACTCTCGTTGCTCAATGCCCACGATTTGCTCGAACCAGCCACCGAAGAAGTTTCACTCGTCTTTAACCTCGCCGAAGAACGCGCCCGCCGCCGCACCGCCGGATAATTTGATTAAATCAATTAGCTAACATACTATTTTCATTTGGGGAAAATAGTATGTTAGCTAATTGATTTGTCGGAAAAACAATTCTATATTTACCTGCTGTATACTTACTTCGACCTTGCTATTTACCTCCATGATTTAAACTGGCTTTGTAGAGTTAAACGAAATGAATTGGTCGGTTAAATAAGGAGGATGGTATGTACACTAAAATAGTAGTTCCCCTGGATGGTTCGGTATTAGCGGAAAGAGCTTTGCCTTACGCCGTGAGAATGGCTAATAATTTTGGGGCGGATTTAGTGCTTTTGCGAGTTAGCGAAGTAATGCCCCTCGTTTCTGATACCGCCGAGCGAGAGTTGGAAGTAATTCGAGTCGCTGAAGAATATTTGCTTGGAGTTAAGAATATTATCACCAACTCCAAACTACCAGTTTATATGCAGCCAGAACAGGTGCATACCCTGGTGGCTTATGGCAAGTCGGTACGCGAAATTTCAGAAATAGCTCCTTTTGAAAAGGCTGACTTGATTGTAATGGCAACGCACGGACGAACCGGGTTGCCGCGTATGGTGCTTGGTAGTACCGCTACCAGCATTGTGCAACATACCAAATTGCCGGTGGTGCTAATTCGGCCTACCGATATGGAAGGCGGCGAGATGCTTGAAGTAGTTATGTCCGAAGCACTAAGTCTCAGCTTCGATAGCAACGCCATTCATCGGGTACTGCTAACACTGGACGGTTTGCCCGAAGCCGAAGCCGCAATCGTACCGGCAATAGAATTAGCTGCCACTATGGACGCTTCGGTCTACTTGCTTCAGGTAGTTGCGCCATTTATGCCGATAGAATATGGCGACCTGGGCGCAGGCTATGCCTACGACACGGGAGCGGAAGAAGCCCGCCGCCGGGAAGAAGCCTACCAGTATCTCGACAAAATCGAAACGCAAATCACAGCTAAAGGTCTGCGGTGCGTCAAAGTAGTGAAGATTGGCAATCCAGCGGACGAAATTACCGATTATGCCCATAAAATCCAGGCTTCTACCCTGGTAATGGCGACCCACGCACGCGGCAAACTTGGCTACCTGTTTATGGGCAGCGTCGCCGAAGAAATCACCCGTCGCACCAACCTGCCAGTTATGCTGGTGCATACCTTCCCCAAAAAGCACACTTCCGATAAAGAACAAGAAGTCAGTGCCGTTACCGGGGGATAAGATTAAAATCAGAAGTCAGAAGTCAGAGGATAAACAGTGGTGATAGAGAAAACTCTTGCTGGGAAACAGAGTGCGGTGGGATGCAAGAAGTTTTCTCTACTACCATTACCTCATTAGAAATATCTTAAAGTACTCAACGTGGATGTGGCAGGGGCGGAATTAAGTGTCCGCCCTTTTTTGATTCCTTCTGATTTTACAGGATTGACGATTGTTATAAACTGTGGTATGATTGTTAGTGTTAAATCAACACTAACAATGAAGGGAAACAATCATGCTGAAGAGACGCTGGGATGTAGTAATCGGTAGTCTGGTTTCGCTACTAATGATATTGGGTGCATGGCTCGAATTTTTGCCGCTTGGTCTCACCGAAGTGCTGGGGTTTATTACTGGCGCGGCCTGTGTCTGGCTAACGGTAAAACAAAATATGTGGCTCTGGCCCATCAGCATTGCGAACAACATTTTCTTCATTATTTTGTTTCTGCAAGCTGGACTTTACGCTGATACGGGCCTGCAAGTAGTTTATATTGTTTTGGAAGTGTTGGGATGGTATTGGTGGCTGCGCGGTGGCGCAAACAAAACTCAGCTTCAGGTTTCAAAAGCCTCTCCGCGCACCCTGGCAATCCTGGCGGCGTTGCTGGTCATGGCTACCTACGGTTTAACATTGATACTTCAAGCAGTAAACGATTCCGCTCCTTTTCTCGATGCCCTTACCACTAACCTGAGCCTGGTTGCCCAGTATATGTTGACGCGCAAACTGATTGAAAACTGGTACATCTGGATTACTGCCGACATTATTTACATCGGCCTCTATATGAGCAAAGGACTGTACCTGACTGGCGGCCTCTATTTCATCTTTATGGCTATGTGTATCGCCGGATTATGGAGTTGGCGCGCCTCAATATTGCAAACTTCCCCTCAGAATGAGCCTGTCACAACAATGGCAAGCCAAAAAGCAGAAGCACAAGGTTAAGTCTGATTTTCTAATCGTAAATCGTAAATCGTAAATCGGGGAATATATGGCTAAACGTGGAATTGTAATCGGCAAATTTTACCCGCCCCATCATGGTCATAAATATTTAATTGATACCGCCAGGGCCAACGTTGACGAACTTACGGTAATGATTTGTCGTCGGCCCTGGGAACAGCCTTCGGCGGAACTGCGGGCCGAATGGCTGCGCGAAATCCATCCTGATACTACCGTCATGCTGGTCGAAGATATTGTACCAGACGACGATTCACAGGGCTGGGCCGAATACACTATTCAATTGCTCGGCTATGTTCCTGATGTAGTTTTTACATCGGAAGATTATGGCGACCGCTACGCCTATTACCTGGGCTGTCAGCACGTGCAGGTGGATAAAGCCCGCACAGTTGTGCCATGTTCAGGTACGGCGGTGCGGGCCGATCCGTTGGGCTGCTGGGATTTTATCGAGCCGTGCGTGCGGGCTTACTATGCCAAACGTATTTGCATCATTGGGGCAGAGTCTAGCGGTACAACCACGATGGCCCAGGCGTTAGCCGAGCATTATCAAACAGTTTGGGTGCCGGAATACGGACGAGCTTACTGCGAACAGAAAATGCAACGAGGGCAGGATATGAGTGTCTGGACAAGCGAAGAATTTACTCATATCGCTACCGAACAATCGTTCCAGGAAGACGCAGCCGCCCGCGCCACCAATCGCTTGCTGATTTGCGATACCGATGCTTTTGCAACCAGTATCTGGCATCGCCGCTACCTTGAACGAATTTCGTCCGAAGTCGAGGCAATTGCCGCTACTCGCCACTACGACCTTTATTTGCTGACCGATGTAAATATTCCTTTTGTGCAGGACGGCACTCGCGATGGCGAACACATCCGTCACTGGATGCACGAGCTTTTCGAGGCAGAACTAAAAGCACGGGGCAAACCTTATGCGCTCTTATCTGGCCCGCACGAACAACGCCTTGCCAGAGCCATCGAAATAATAGAACCCTTACTAAAAAGACCTGTCCCTGATGAATTCTTACAGTCCACAAAGATTGTGGAACCCGGTTGAAAGCGCTTTCAACCAGCGCGCTTTAGACAATTTAAGGCCCGATAGCATTGCTCATAGGAAAAGGCTTGCTCTAGCGTGTTTTGCACCACATAGGCATCGTAGTGTTTGCCAGGTACCAGGATGCAAGGGTAAACCGTCCAGGTTTGGCGACAGTGGGGGCAATAGACCCGATGGATACTGACCTAATGAAGTTGCCGTTCAGTATCAAGATGTTAGTAATCCTACTCCACGATTACTTGATTTTGTTACCTATGATAGAGCGAGTTCTTGGTATGCACTCTAACTTAAGTTCTGGCGGAACGCAGATATAAAGTTTTACAAGTGGCGACTAACGCTCAGACCGCTACTACTTTACTTGCTTCGAGTGAAGTAGTAGTGGTAATAATTCCTTACTGTATTAAGAAACCTTCTAGGAGATCAAGATGTGGCAATCTAATGAACAAGAGCGACCAAGAGACTGGCTGGAACCAAGTAACAATGGGTTATCGGAGGTAGCTAAAAGAACCAGGTTAAATCTTAATAGCCAGCTATTTTTTTACAAATTTCTTACCGCCTTCATAAGCCTCAATCTTTTTTTATTGGGTTTCAACCTAATTTTCATTCTGACTGAGACTTTTTCATCTTATGGGCCGGGTAATATTAAAAGTTATGAACATGCACTAACACTTGTTAGTTTCATTCCGTTTATAGTAACCTTTTTGTGGGGAAGCGGTTTTGCACTTAGATTCTGGCAAATTACCTTTGAAGGCAAATTGCTCAAGCAATTTCAAGATTTGACACCCGCTACCGAGACAATGTACCGAGAGGCAGCTAACCTCGTTAAATTAGAGCTTAAACTGTGCCGGAAAATTGCTATTGGCATAGCCGCTAATGCGGTGTTATGGAGCTTTTTAACTATCGAGCATACTTACTTCGAGAAATTTAGTCTCTGGAACAGATTGCCCCTGATCGGTTTTGCTATAGGATGTGTTATTGTAGTAGTGTACCAAATACGGTCTTACAGATATAAGGCACTGAGTGAGATTAACAGCTAATAAATTCAGGCTAATTTTATCTACCTCACTCTCAACTATTTTTCTAATAACGGCTCAAGCGGCCCGTTGCCCAAAGCCTGTGTCATCTCTTCCTCCTGAACAAGTGATGAGTGATGAGTGATGAGTAAAAACCAAATCAGCTGACGGAGCAGCATCCTACAAGTAACCCGTTCCTGTGGGACATTGCTCCGCCAATGGATTTCTACTCATCACTCATTACTCAAATTTAACTTCCTAACAGAAAAATGCTGACAGCATAGTCGTCTACGGCAGCATCGTCTTCTTTTGTTGCTGGGTGTTTTATGTAAAGTTGCTGGCGCGTGCCGTCCGGGTTAGCTACGTAGATGCGGGCAAATTCATTTTGGCCTCGGTCACTGTTAAAATAGATGCGCGACCCGCCCTCAGCTCGATTATCGGCGACCCAGACCGGGTGACTGTTGCGTCCGCCGCCGTTGGCTTGAGTGACAATTGCTCTGGCGTTACTACCGTCGGCGTTCATCGTCCAGATTTCGCCGGGCAAATCGGTCTTCGGATCATTAGTGTTATAGGTCAACTGAGTACCGTCGGGCGACCAGCCAGGCCAGATGCAATTTACGGTATTGCATTTAGTGAGTTTGAGCGGGGCAGCGCCGGGCTTATTTTCCATTGTATAAATCTGGCGCGCACCCTGCTCATCGTCCATTGCGAAAGCGATTTTAGTATCGTCCGGCGAAAAGACCGGGCCATATTTGGGTTTGTTGGTCGAAGTCAGCTTTATTGGCGCAGGCTTCGAGCCATCTACCAGCACGGTATAAAGTTCGCGGTCTTGCTCCGAAACATAAATGATTTTGCTGCCCTGATGGGCGAAAGCCGGATTATAGGCTTTGTCTACCACTTTGGTCTGAGCTTTGCCTTCCGAACTCATCTTGTACACATCAAAGCCCGAATTATCTTCGCGCCGACGCTGAAAGGCTATGATCCGACCATCGGGCGACCAGGCAGGCAGCGAGTCGCGGTTGGAATCGGTCAAAGGCTTGAGCGTGCCAAGCTGCGGGTCGTAGGCAAAAATAGTTTCCTTGCTATCGCCACGAGAAGTAAACACCAGTTGCAACTTGCGTGGTGTTGCCCCGACCACCTGAGTCGTCTGCACTCCCGGCTGAGTTGCCGGAGTAGTTGAGTTTGACTGGGTAGCGGCAGTCGTAGCGGGCTTTGCGGTTGTCCCGGCAGGTTGCGTCGTCACTGGGGCGGTTGTCACCTGACCGGGGAGTACCGAATTGGGTGTAGCGGTAGCGGAATTATCATTTTTGGAAACATTAAACCAGATTAACAAACCAGCCCCGCCCAACAGCATAACCACAATAAACCCGGCTAACAAGCCCAATAGCGGATTCATTTTTCCGCCGCTACGTTCTGGTTTGTTTGGCCTGTTAGTGCCTGGATTGCTACGCCCACCCCCAGTCCGCTCGACTAAGGGTGGTTGCGATTGAGTAGCCTCGTAGCGCGGACGTGGCACAGTGGGCGCTTGAAAAGTGGGTTGGGGGTTGGGGGTTGGCGGTGCGGCTGGTGGCGGCGCATAGGGTCGGGAGTTCGCCGGGGCAGCATAGTTATTAGTATTAAAACCTGAGACGGGCGAGGCGATGGCAGTAGATTGCGGCGGCAACGGCCCAGAATTAAGCGAAGATAATTGTACTGGCGGCGGAATTTCTACTGGAATAGCCGAAAGCGAATCCTGACCGGGCAGAATACCACTATCGCTGCCTTCAGGCCGCTTGTTTGTCACCCAGGGGGTAAAACTAGGCTCGTTTTCTTCATCATCTTCTTCTTCAATTGAAGGCGGGTTGTTCAGGTAAGCCGCCTGGGTTTCGCTTTCGGAATAATTGCGTACCGCCAGACTCAAAGCCGTGACCATTTCTTCGACTTGCTGGTAACGGTCGGCAGGTTGCTTGGCAAGCGCCTTCATCACAACGGCTTCTATTTTGGGGTCGTAATCGAGGCCCAGAGTATGCAACGCTGGAACTGGCTCGTTCATGTGCTTGAAGCCGATGCCTTCGCCCTTGAATGGCACATCCCCGGTTAGCATCTGGTACAACACCACGCCCAGCGCATAAATATCGGCCCGTTGGTCGCCGCTTGCCAGAAATTGTTCGGGAGCCATATAGAGCGGCGTTCCCATAATCGTGCCGGTGCGCGAAGCGTTCACACTGGAAAGAGCTTTGGCAATCCCGAAATCAGACAGCACCAGATTTTCGCTGGCGTGATGTACCAGCACGTTTGAGGGCTTTACGTCGCGATGAACAATCCCCCGCGAATGGGCATAACCCAGCCCGCTTCCGACCTGCGAAAGATAATCTACTACCTTCACCAACGGCAACGGCCCTCGGCTCATGCGCTCTTTGAGCGTGCCGCCGCCGTAGTAGCTCATCACCAGATAAACTATATCTTCGTCCTGACCGAAATCGTAGGCCCGCAAAATATTGGGGTGGTTCAAATCACGCATCAATTCGCTTTCGCGCTGGAAGCGTGCCAAAAAACTTTCTTCACTCGCCAAATCCAGCGACAGCACTTTTATCGCCACATCGCGGTCATTTACGGTATCGTAGGCGTGATAAACTACCGACATACCACCGCGCCCGACCTGCCGCATAACTCGGTAGCGGCCTTCACCCAGCGTTTTTAATTCGCGCCCGCGCCAGCGACCTGACCCGCCAGGAGTGCGGCTGCCGCCTTCGCCACCTGTATCCTGAGATGACATGTTTTAACTTTCTGTTTCCGGCTTTACTCCGTTGAAGTTAATTCTGGTAGGGGCGCAATGAATTGGGCCCAATTGGGTGTGACCCTTCAAACCCCTACCGAACAACAGGTTTTAGCCTTCAAAATCTGACCTAATCTTACCATAGGGCAAAAGGTCGGGCAATGGTCTATGGTCTTATTAGTTTTTGCGAAAGTTTTTGCAAAAACTTTCGCAAAAACTAAGGGAAAAGCCAAAGTTCTGTTATATAAACGTAGTTATGCCGGGCTGGGTTGCACGTTGTAACTACCGTGAGGTTACAAAAATTTAACATGAATTGGAAGGTTGTAATACCATCGTAACCTGAAAGCTACTCGGCCTAAACATTGGTATGCTAAAATTTTAACAATGAGTGAAGTGTTAGTTTCCAAAGGATTTTAATATACGGGTTCAGAAAACGGTCTTGCTGCGGTAAGGCCGTTTTTTGTTTATAATTTATTCGACTGGTTACTTCAAATCTAAAAACTCAGGACTTTCGCTTGCCGCCTTAAAAGTAGTAGCGATTGATGGTCTTTAACAAATTACTAAAAATCAAGCAAGCTCACGCAGAGAGTTGCCAGTTTTAGCATTTGTGTTATAATCGTTGGTAAGAAGGCCGACAAGTTGTGGGGCTAGTTTTGTGTATTATGTCGGCTGTTCCAAAGTTGCTCAAATCAGCCTAAAGTAACAGCGATTGTCCAGATGTTCCGGGCAGTCATAAAGGCTATGGTATCTTGTATTACAATTTGTTTGGTTTGCGAAAAGGGCTTTATCAGGTGTTTAAAAATTACATTTCAGTAGCACCCAGGGCAACCGCTAACCAGTGTAGGCGAAGGGAGACGATTTGATGTGGAAATTACCGAACCTGGTGTTCGGATTGTTCAGTCGTGACCTGGGCATTGACCTCGGTACGGCGAACACTCTGGTTCACGTGCGCGGTAAGGGAATCGTCATCAGTGAACCGAGTTATGTGGCGATTGACAAAAGAACTAAGGACGTTAAAGCTGTAGGAGCCGATGCCAAGGCGATGGCGGGGAAAACCCCGGCCAATATCATTGCCATTCGCCCCTTGCGCGATGGAGTAATCGCCGATTTCGATATAGTGGAGAAAATGCTTCACGAGTTTATTCGGAAGGTACATACTCAGACGGTGGTGGGGCCGCACCCGCGCATTGTAGTAGGTATCCCCAGTGGCGTGACCGAAGTCGAAAAACGGGCCGCCCGTGAAGCTTCACTCAACGCCGGAGCGCGAGAAGCCTACGTCGTGGAAGAACCGATGGCGGCGGCTATCGGGGCGGGCTTGCCAGTGAACGAGCCAATTGGCTCGATGATTGTAGATATTGGCGGTGGTACAACCGAAGTGGCGATTATTTCGCTGGGCGGTATTGTCATTAACCACTCGATTCGGACTGCCGGAGATGAGATTGACGAAGCGATTATGCAATACTGTCGCCGCGAGCATAACTTGCTCATCGGCGAACGTATGGCGGAAAGTGCCAAAATCGCGGCTGGCTCGGCCTTCCCGCTTGACCAGGAACTGCGTTACACCTTGCGAGGCCGCGATGTATTGACTGGCTTGCCCAAAGCAGTCGAACTCAGCAGCGTCGAATTGCGCGAAGCAGTCAGTGGCCCGGTTAATCTGATTGTGGAGACGGTCAAACTGGCAATCGAAGAAACGCCGCCCGAACTGGTCGCCGATATAATGGAGCGCGGTATTACCCTGGCGGGTGGTGGCGCGTTGCTGTTGGGCCTGGATAGGCGTTTACATATGGAAACCAAAATGCCTGTAACCATCGCTGACGACCCACTGACCTGTGTGGTGCGTGGAACGGGTATTATGGTAGAAAGCCTGGAAGACGAGAAGTATCGGCAAATTATTGCCGCCAGCCAGGAAGGACGACGCATCAAACATTCTCGTTAAAATTTCAGGCTGAAAGAGAAATAACACTTCTCTTTCAGCCTGAAATTTTAACTGGTTAATCTGCACTTTTGGTTTATGTTCAGCAAAAATGACTCTGATTTACAGCCTCGATTTTATCTCGCCGCGCTGCTGGCCCTTCTAGCCCTGGTTTTAATGGTGTTGGATCAGTTAGGTGCGCTGCAACCGGCTCAACAGGTGGTTTCAATTGTACTTTCGCCGATACAGCGCGGTGTGCATCAGCTAGGTGAAAACCTGGCTAATTATGGTGTCTTTACGCAAGACCTGGAACGCCTGCGAGCCGAAAACCGCGATTTGCGCGACAAGTATCAGGCCGCCCTTGCCGACCAGGGGAAACTGGCGGAACTGGCTCAAGAAGTCGCCGAACTGCAACGCCAGCTCGATTTCAAGAAAAACCCCGATAGCAAACGCTTTACTACGGTCAGCGCCGAAGTTATCAACCGCGATATTACTGCCCAAAACCAGGCCGTCATTATTAACCGGGGAACCAACGACAATGTCAACAAGGGTATGCCAGTGGTTGACCCTAGCGGGTATCTGGTGGGCCGGGTGCTTAAGGCCGATCCGCAAAAAGCTACTGTTTTGCTTATCACCGATACCAGCATCGGCGTAAATGTTTCGACCCGGCGCTTTGAGAATAATCGGCAGGTAGATATTCCGGGCGGCGCGGCAGATGGAACGGCCCTGGGGCAATGGCAGGTGGGCGGACGAGTAAAAATTACCCTGATTAAAAGCGAAGCCGACGTTAAACTGGGGGATTGGGTTTTTACCAACGGTATTGGTGGCACTTATCCGCAAAATTTGCTGGTAGGCCGGATTGATAACGTAATGGCGCAGGATGGACAGCCCGAAAAACAGGCCAACCTCAAGCCAATCGCTGACCTCGACCACCTTCAGCGCGTTCAGGTAATTACCTCGTGGGGCGATGTAGCGGCTAAGTGATGAGTGATGAGTGGGAAATCCATTGGCGGAGCAATGTCCCACAATTCGTCTTGGGCCTTGTAGGACATTGCTCCGCCAATGGAAAATCAGCTGACGGAGCAGCATCCTACAATCCATCCCGGGCCTTGTAAGACATTGCTCCGCCAATGGATTTCCCATTCATCACTTCAATCGTAAATCGTAAATCGTAAATCGTAAATTGGTGGAGCAAAGCGGTTAATCTTTACGTAGCAGCAATTTTAATATTTTTTACGATACTGTTGCAGGCCGAGTTTTTGCCCGCCATCTTACCGACACTCAATCAGTTCATTCCCGATTTGAGCTTGCTGGTGGTGATTACCTGGGCTTTGACCTTACGCTGGCAATGGGCCATTCCGCTCGGCTTTTTTACCGGGCTGGCGCTCGATTTGATAAATCCTGCTCCCTACCCTACTGGGTTGAACACCTTGCTCTATACCCTGATAGCCCTGGTAGTTGGCCTGTTCAGTCAGCGCTCAATTAGCGCCGGAATAATTCGGGCCGTACCCATTACGCTTGCAACCGCTTTAACTTACCGAATTTTGCTCTTGCTAGGACAACGGGTAGTAGGTTATAATAACCTACAATTCAATCTAATTACGCAGGTGATTTTGCCCGTAGCCGTAATAGATGCCGCGCTAATGTTATTGGTCTTCGTAGTGGTACGCGCCGCCAGCCGAATTGGTGCGCCACTCGATTAAGCGCGTAGTGAATCAGGGGAGTGATGGTTCTAAACTTAGACGAAGAGAAACTGGCTCGGCAAAACCAATTCGACGAAAGCGAGCCGGGTAAAAAACCGACCAAAGGCGGAGGAGGCCGCGCTCAAACTATGAGCCGCCTTAATTTTCTGCGGGTCGGTATTGGCGGAAGTTTTGCCTTGTTGACCTGGCGGCTCTGGGATATGCAGATGAACCGCCCGCCCCAGACCAACCGCGAAGCCCGGCCCGAATTTCGCACCATCAGTGTAAGAGCGCCTCGTGGCATTATTTATGATGCCAATGGCAAGCGCCTTGTGACCAATAAACCTACTTTTGCGGTAACTATTACCCGCTACGATTTGCCCGAACTCAAGAGCAGCATGACTAAAGAGGAATACAAGGCCCAGCAACAGAAACGACAGGCCGTTTTTGATGCCCTGGCCCGCTTTCTCGGCATGAATTATGTGGTGGGAGTAGTGCCGGAACAGTTCTTTGGCGACCCCAAACGCGGCGCTAAAGGGGAAGCCGACCAGAACGCTACCCTCAATTTGTTGGAAACGCTGCTAAAGAAATCAGCTTATTCTATCAGGCAACAGTTATTGGAAGCCCGCCCCAAAGACCTTTTTATTCTAAAAGATAAAATTGCTCTGACCGACCCGGATTTTGACAAGTATCTAGCCTTGCGTGACCGGGTGGGAGTCTATTATATGAGCGACGGCGAAAAAACCGTCTTTGTCTCCACCTTTGCCACTGCCGAATACGAGCCGACGATAGTCTGGACTGGTTTGAGCCGGGAAGATGCTATTTTACTGGAAGAAAAACGGCTCGATTTACCCGGCGTGGGCATCCAAACCGGGTTTGTACGCGAGTACGCCGACCCAGTTCTTTTTTCACATCTATTGGGCTATATCGGCCCGTTCCCAAGTGAAGAAGAACGCGATGCCGCTAATAAAGAAGCCCGCCAGGATTATCTCAACCCTAACGACCCGGACGACCCGATAAACCAGCGCAACACCTATGACCCCGACGATAAGGTCGGGCTGGCCGGGGTAGAAAGCACCCTGGAAGCTTATCTGCGTGGTCAAAAAGGCGGACGTGATGTGCTGGTGGATAGCGCGGGCCATATTTTAGAGACGGTCAAGGATAGCGAACGCGAAGCCCGGCCCGGCTATAGCGTTTACCTGACCATTCGAGGCGATTTGCAAAAGATTGTCACCGAGGCGCTGGAAAAGCAGATTAACGAGGCCAACAAGGAAAAGAAGGCCGGAGTTTCCGAAGGCGCGGCGGTGGTAATGGATGTAACCACCGGGCAGGTGTTGGCATTGGTCGCTTTTCCTAATTACGACAACAATATTTTTAATCGCAAGCTGACGACTGAAGATGTAAAGAAACTATTTGACCCCGATAAAGCGCCGTTGGTCAACCGGGCTATCAGTGGACGCTATGCGCCTGGTTCTACCTTCAAACTGATTACCGCCTTGTGCGGCTTGAATGAGGGCAATATTAATCGGAATAGCGTCTTTAATTGCAGCCACTACATAGATATTCCCATCACCCAAAACCCGAAGCCGACGCAGGAGTTTAAGTGCTGGGAGCAGCATAACCAGATGACTGTAATCGGCGCGATTGAACAAAGCTGCGACATCTTCTTCTACAACGTCAGCGTAAAGGGCGAAGTTAACCAATATTTCGGCGCGAACCGCTATTACGAACGGGGCAGGCCCAACGATGTAAATCTTTTCAGGGGGGTTGGCATCGAAGGACTTAACAAA
>JBBQXW010000016.1:0-49228 GCA_038209275.1 Chloroflexia bacterium
GTTGCCAGGGCAGCGACGGCCCGGCCCTGGAACTGTGGCGACTCGGAGTTAGTAAAATCAAAGAATTCAGCCGACTGCAAAACTTTCTCGGTTCGCACCAGACCTGGATAGAGCGAAACTACCGATACCCCATAAGTACGTAGTTCGTGCGCAGCATCAGTGGTCAATTTATCTACGGCGGCTTTAGACATTCCATAAACTACATTGGACATATATTTTTGAGCCGCCCAGAAAGAGATATTGACAATCAGACCGCTCCTTTGCGCAACCATTAGCCGGGCGGCGTGCTGGCTGGCAACGTAGGCGGCGCGCACTCCCGACTCCATCATGGCTTCCCAACGCCAGGTGGGTTGCTCCCAAAAAGGCCGTACCCAGGTAAACTCGCCCTGTTCAACCATTACTTCGTAGCCACCCCAGGCGTTATTTACCAGAATATCCAACTGTCCAGCTTCGCTCTGAATACGCTCGAATAGTTTTGCTACCTGGTCATCCTGACGATGGTCACAAAGTACAGCGATGGCCTGACCTCCCGCCTGCTCTACCTCCTGGGCAGTTTGATAAATCGTTCCTTCTACGTCCGGGGCGGACTGTCCGGTACGCCCGGTAAGGTAGACGGTAGCGCCCACCTCGCCCAGCCCTATCGCCACGCCGCGCCCCACTCCTCGGCTGGCTCCTGTTACCAGCGCCACTTTTCCACTCAAATCAGGCATTGTTGTTCTCCTCATCCTCGGTATTCAGGTTTAATTCAAAGCTGCCCTTAATTTTAGCATCTTATTCCTGACACCTTATGACAACTTTGCTTTGACCAAGTAGAAATGGTTTTGCCAAATTAGCACCAAAGGTGCTTTATAGTGGTTTTTAAATAATCACCCGATTGCCCGGCCCAAAGATAAAGCGGGCGTTGCCACCAAATTTTACGCCTTTAGTATTTCTTAGAGGCAGTACGCCGTTTTTGTCGTAGCCGATGTAGGTGAAGTAGAAACGGTTGGTAGTGCCGCCAGTGGCACTATCCAGCACAGCGTAATTATTATTGCCACTGATGACATTGCCGCTAGTGCTGTTCCCCGCCAGGCCAATGCTGGTGTTGCTGACGCTGCCCGAAAAGCGCACGCCGCCACCATTCGCCTGTTTGGTTGTACCGTCGGCAGCAATGCCAAGATAGCTACAGGTTAGCGTATTACCACTTCCGCTAATGTCCACCGCGTAATTGACGTAATTAATGATAGACAGACCCGCCACGCTGTTACTCCCGGTCAACCTTAACATGGCATTGGTTTGCGGCCCGCTTATATTTACGGCGTTCAGGCTCACACTCGGCACACCTCGGCCTCTACCATCGGGAGTACAGGTGGCGCTGATAGTTACTCCGGCAGGTAGGGGAGGCATTGGTGCAGCCGGCTTAATTTCGGTTAATCCAGCCTGGAAAACAATCGGTTGGGCTGCTGTGCCGCTGACGATGGCGCGGGAAAGCGTACCACAGGTTGTGCCAGCACCATCGTCGGTAGCACTTGTTACTACAAACGGCGTGGCGCAGATAGTATTAGAGAAATCGAAGATGGCGGCAACCGCGTCGTGGTCGCTGGCCCGCAGAGTATTATTCTTGTCCAAATCGGAATTCAGATGGACAATATCTACATTGACCAACCGAGTAACCAGCGCCGGGCTATACAAAATATGGTCAATCGCCTGGGCGTTGCCCTGGTAATTAATGGTGTAACGCTCGTTGGCGACGCTGGCATTTTCGGCCAAATTGGTCAAAGTCTGGTTAGCCGGAAGCGCCCCTTCGTTATTTTTGAGAATGTTCAGGGGACGTGAAAACTCGTAATCGTTCAAATCACCCGCCACAATAACCGCCGCGCTTGCATCGTTGGTCAAAATATTGGTGACAAAATTTCGGATTTGGGTAGCCTGGTCGCGGCGCTTGGCTTCACTACCCAGGACGGGCGGCTGAGGCGAACCGTATAGCGGGCCATCGCCGATTTTAGAATTAAGGTGGTTGGCAATTACGATAAGGCGCTGCCCGTTGAAGCTGAATTCTCCAGCAAGCGGCTTGCGGCTAGAGCTGAAGGCGACGTTAGTCGGGGCAATCCGGCCTGGGCTAAGGGTGAGCGAACCATCCGGGTTGACCGCATTGGCATCGTTAAATCCGGCGCTGCCCTTCGCTACAAAGCTCAAGCCCCGGTCAGTGCGGAAGAAAAAGACCTGCCGAATATTGCCGCCGACCTGTCCACCATCGGTGTTATTTTCGGGGGTAACGTAGCGGAACTGGTAGGTCGGGCCACCCAACCCAGTAATCGCATTGACCAGCGCGGTCAAATTCTGGTCGGAGATAGTTGTACCGTCGCTGGTTGGGCCGCTATCGTCCTGAACCTCGATTAGGGTTATCAAATCGGGCGAGGCCAGATTATTCTTGATATGCCCGGCGATTTTTGCTACTTTTGCCGCATCACTGGCGGTATAATTTTCCAGATTGTAGCTAGCGACCCGAAGCTGGGTTGCGCTATTCACTGCCGAAGTGGTTTCCGGCGTGGCACGCTGCGAATTATCAATCGCCGAAATAACCGAGCGAGTTTGCAGCTTGAAATTGACGTTGAAATTGCTGGTGGTGTAATCGAGCGGGCCAACAATCGCGGCGGTGATGCGGTCTCCCACCGACGCTATCGGATTATTGCCCGAACCAACAATGCCGTCATCTATCAGAATCCGTTCGGGGTTGAAGTCGGTAGCGGTGATAGCGATAGCCTTTCGATTAGTCAGGCCAGTCGCGCCCACGCCACTATCGGGAACAACCACAAAAACGCCGTACTGGTCGGATGAGCCAACCACTAGCGCATTATCCACCTGCACCAACATTCCTTCCAGCGATTCGTAAAAATCGAGGCCGTTAACGCTTGGGTCATAAGTGGCGCTGCTGTAAATAACGGCAGGTGGACGGCGAATATTCGGCCCGGTACGAGCTGGGTCGGTGCTAATGATTATCGGGGTGATGGTCGCGCCCGCGCCGAGGTCGGTAATCGTCGCACCCGCCGCAAATTCGGTCAAAGGCTGGGCATCGGCACTGCCGCTATATTCTTGAATTGTGCCGCTAACTCGCACCCGGTTGCCCAATGTCACGCCGGGGGCAGTGCTGGTAAAAACAAAAATACCATCCGAAGTAGCGTCGCTGCCGTCGCCAGTCGGGTCTTGCATAAAAAATCCGTTACTCTTGAGGCCAGTCACAACGCCCTCAGTCGTCACCGATTGTCCGGCGAAGGGCGATTGGCGGGAGGCAGCTTGAATAGTGAAAATTGGAGTGTAACCCACAGTAGAGGTCACGCTGACATTGAGGTTGCAGGTACTGGTTTGCGGTATAGCATCATTGTTGGTAAAGGTTAAGGTGACAGTATAGTTACCCGCCGAAACCGTATTACTAACACTCAAAGTTGCACTCAAAGCCCCGCCCGTAGTAGCGGCAGGCGTAACCGACGTAATCGAGATTAACCCGGCGGTTGGCGTGGGTACAAGGCTGGTTACACTCAGGCTCGTGACAATACCATCGGCATCACTGGCACTAACGTTGCGGGTAGCGGCAGTGCCTTGCGGCGTACTGAGTGAACCACCGCAGACCGGGATAATCGGCTGGTTGCCGGGTGTGCCGCAGGGCGCTAAAGTTTGGCTGGTGTTGCGCGGGTTGGGTGTACCAGTACTAAAATCCGTGCCGTTCTGGTCGGTGTCGCTGCAAACGTTGGTACGCAATACTGCGATAGTGTTAGAGGGAGAGGGAGCGGAGGAAGTGCCTTCACGGGGCAACGTGCCGCTCGTCGTGCCATAGCCGACCAAATCTACAATCGAGGCCAGTTGACCCGCCGAACATGTTACGGTAGCGCCGCCGCAACTCAAGGCGTTTACGCTATTGACCAGGGCGATTTTGCCACCCGTTGCGCTCATAGCAATGCCGCCGGTAGCATCGGAATTGGGCAGCAAATTTCCAATAGCACCGCCCGAACCCTCTTGCACTAGATAATATTGTCCGACCTGAAGCGTAAAGTTGGTAAGCGGGGTCGCCGTACCTAAATCACCTGTAGCGCTGGCATATTGTACCGACCAACCATTAAGCGAAACCGGGCTGTTGCCCCGATTGAATAATTCGATAAAATCGTTACGCAAAGGCGCACCGCTATTGCCACCGCCGCCATAAACCTGGCTGATAACAACATCGGGCGAACTGGCCCGCGCCATTGGGATAGAATTTTGAAATGAAGACAGGGGAAGCGGAAAAAGAGTAATAAAAAGAAGAATAAACACCAGAGCTAGACGAACTGAGTAACGAGATAATTCAGGGGTGTTACCAAAATGCAATCGCATAGTAGTCTCCTGCGTTTTTGTAGGCAATCCAAAATAGACCGTTCACCAGAAATGGCGACTGGTTTCTCCTCACTGGCACTTTTTGGTTTTTTTAACTGCTTCCCCTCGGAAAAATAAACGGCAAGGGCGAAAGATTACTTTTTCCTGATATGGGTTGAGTTTAGCAGCCAACCATCATATCTGTCAAGACTATAATTTAAGAAGGGTGAGCGTCAATTTTTTGCACCAGGGTCAAGCCAACCCGGACGTTCCCGTCCGGGTTTTGCAAAAAATTGACGCTCACCCATAAAGGGAGAGCATTCTTTTGTGGGTGCCACTCTAAGCCGAACGAAGCTTAAAATGAGCAAGTTACTACAAAGAGTTGCTGTGCCATGGCAAAGCTGGCCCCCATAAAAGAATGCTCTCGAAAAGGGCCAAACCGTCCATAAAAATGAGCGAACCATAAGTTAATATGTTAAAATCTGCTTTTTCATAAAGGTACTCTTTCACACCTGTTTGTGGTAAAGTTACTATTTAGAATAATACACTAAACAGGTTGTGAGACGGAGAACGAAATATGACTACTACTTTTGCAGAACTGGGTCTAAGCGAATTAACCCTCAAAGCCCTTAACGAGCTTGGTTATGAAGAACCAACCCCCATTCAAACCCAGACTATCCAGTTACTGCTGGAAGGGCAGGACGTAATTGCCCAGGCCCAGACCGGAACGGGTAAAACGGCGGCCTTTGCCCTGCCGATTATTGAAAAGCTGGATCAGAATGTTCACGCTACCCAGGCCCTTATTTTAACCCCTACTCGTGAGCTGGCTATGCAGGTCGCGGAAGCTTTTCATTCTTATGGAAAATACCGGCGGCTATCGATCTTGCCAGTATATGGTGGGCAGCCGATTGAACGGCAGTTACGTGCTCTCCGGCAAGGTGTGCAGATAGTTGTCGGCACGCCAGGTCGGGTATTGGACCATATTCGCCGGGACACTTTGAAGTTACAGCAGGTCCACTTTATCGCCCTTGACGAAGCCGATGAAATGCTGGATATGGGTTTTGTGGAGGATATTGAGTCAATCCTCAAAGACATACCGGAACCTCGCCAGATGGCTTTGTTTTCGGCGACTATCCCGGCCCAGATAGCTAACCTGGCTAAAAGGTACATGCACCAGCCCCAGCGCATTACTATTAAAGCCGAGCAGACGACCGTTCCCCAGATTCGCCAGACTTATTATGAGGTCGGACGGCGGGATAAATTTGAAGTACTGGTACGTGTCCTCGATTATGAAAGACCAACTTCGACCATCATTTTCTGCCGGACTAAACTCGAAGTGGACACTCTTGGGCAGCGCTTGACGGCGCGGGCTTATTCGGCGGAAACGCTGCACGGCGACCTGAATCAGGGTCAGCGAGACCGGGTAATGGCCCTGTTCCGGGGTGAGAAAGTAGAGTTGCTGATTGCGACCGATGTAGCGGCGCGGGGCCTGGATATAGACCATGTTTCGCACGTCATAAATTATGATATTCCGCTAGACCCGGAAAGCTATGTCCACCGGATAGGGCGCACCGGGCGCGCGGGCCGGACAGGTTGTGCGATTACCCTTGTAACGACCCGTGAGCGGCGTTTGTGGCAGATGATTCAGAAGTCGACCGGGGCGATCTTCCAGCGCATGCAAATGCCGACCATCGCTGACGTAATCGAGCGCAGGCAGGAACAGTTCAAGGATAACATTCGCGAAACACTGGGCCAGGACGGTTTAGAGCGTTACGTGATAATGGTCGAAGAACTGGCCGATGAATTCAGTCCGGCTGAAATTGCGGCGGCAGCTTTCAAAATGTTGCTCGGCCCAACCACCGAAGAAACCGAAGATAAATTGGCCGGCTTCGAGGATGCCGAAGTGGATTACGACCGATCTACGCCACGGTTGCGGCGGGACCGTGATGAACGCCAGTCCGGCACCGAACGTGGCATGACTCGACTTTATCTAAGGGTGGGGCGGGATGATGGCGTCCGGCCGGGTGATATTGTGGGCGCGATAGCCAACGAAGCGGGTATTCCAGGCCGCTCCATCGGGGCCATCGAAATTCATGACGACTTTACCTCAGTTGATGTACCTAGCGATGAAGCCACCCGGATAATCCGCGCTACCAAAGAAACAAGAATCCGCAATCAGAAAATCTTACCGAGCCGCACCGGGCCAGACACCGAACTCTCGAGGGACAGTATTGACTCTGCCCGGCGCAGAGAACGACCTGCCACCGCTCCGCTCCGGGAGAGAACTGAGGTGACTCCCGGGAAGGAGCATATTGAGACCCCCCGCAAAGAACGGACCGAGGCTCCGCGCAAGGTAAGGGCGAAACCCGGACCTAGGGCTTCCCACAAGGATGAACCAAAACCCACTCGCAAGCGGGTCAAATCAAAATAAAGGGTCTAATACCAAATCTTGAAAGGTTGTCTATAATAAAATCTAAAGTTTGGCCTTAAATGATAGTTCTTATGTATATAAACCTTCAAGACTTGGTATCAATCCCTGAATATATGGCTTTTACGTTTCGAGGTTAATCACTCCTGGTTGAACTTATAAATTGTGCCGTCTGAAGGCTGGTACCCATAAGTAGTTACATAAATGTTGTCATGCGCATCTAACGCGACCGCACCTGCTCCAAACTGGGGACGGTGCGGAGCTGGTTTATCCCACTTTCCCAGGAAAGTACCATTTAGGGTGAATTTTTGTACCCGGTTAGTATTGTCGGTAACGAACAAGTTGTCTTGGCTGTCTATTACTAGCGAAAGTGGTTGCAGAAGCTTTCCATTACCCAGCCCTTGTGGTTGACGCCAGCGGCTTACAAAAGTTCCGGCTGAATTAAATTTCAGTAGCGCACCTGAGAATAGGTCACCTATATACAAGTTATCCGCCTTGTCAAAAGCTGGTTGGTTGGGAGCCAGGAACTGGCCTGGGACACTCTGGGGGCTTACTATATTCGATAAGTACACTCCGGTTTTAGTAAATTTTTGGATTAGACCAAAAGCGGCTACATACAGATTGCCTTTATGGTCGAAACTCAACGGGCCAGGCCCTGGTGCTGGAAACTGTCCATTCCCATTTCCTGGGCTGCCAAAACTGGACAGATAGGTACCGCTGTTATCAAATTTCTGCACTCGGTTGTTGTAGGTATCTGAAACATAAACATTGTCCTCGCTATCGAGCGTTAAAAATCCAGCGCGTGGTCCAGCCTGGGGATTGGGAGGGAGGAACTCAAACTGACCAGGGTCACTTCCCTTGCTACCCCATTTAGTGACAAACTGCCCAAACCAGTTATATTTCTGGATCGTATTGTTATTGTTGTCAGTAACAAAGACGTTGCCTGCTTTGTCTACTGCAATACTTATCGAAGCACTCCAGCCGTGACCCGCTGTCTTAAAAGATAGGGAGAGTTCGACTGGGTTGGGAGCATGGGGAACAGGCGAGTTCAGTCGGTAAGTGCCTAAGGCTAGAAAAGTCTTGCGACTGTCACAGGCATCAGATACAAGCGTGAAAATGAGATTCTGGTTGGTGCGCTTTAGCTGGTATACTCCAGCCTGATCAGGAGTACAAGCCAACACTCCATACTGGTCGGTAATCGTAAGCTGATTGCCCTGCTGACTATATTTAGAGTAAATCACATTAGTGAGCAAGTCAAAATACCAAACGGGCTTCATCTAATTTTTCTACCGCCCTACTCGCCCGAATTGCAACCAGCCGAAAGGTTATGGCCCTTAACCAATGAAGGCATTCTCAATCGAAATTTCAAGGATTTGGCTGAATTACAAGACGCGCAAGCCGAGTGGTGTCTAGCCGTCTCGCAACGCCGCCGTGAAGTGCAGGCGTTAACCTGCTACAAATGGTGGCCTTTGCTCGCTTCTTAATGTATTCATCCTTTTAAGACTTGGTATTATTCCCGGCATAGTTAAGCCAAAATCTTCATTATTAAAACAGCTGGGGATTTTATCTTGACAGTCTCTAATTGCTATGTTAATATATTTTTAATGTTAGACACGGGTATTTCCAATTAAGTTTAATCGCAAGACTTAACTCCTTTAAGAGTGGTTTATTATCTAAACCTTTTTGGGTAATCAGCAAGTAACGCCTTTATTTTAATTTAGTAACAGTCTGGTATGTCAGGCATTGAATCCTGGGCTGTACTTGTTTTTGCCATCACCTGATTTTTGCAGGTTTTTTTCTGATAAAACGTCTTACCATAGTAGTTAAGCCGGGGACTGACCATGCCTGATATTTTCTTAGACCGCGATGGTGTAATCAACTATAACCGTACCGACCATGTAAAATGTTGGGAAGAATTTGAATTCTTGCCCGGTAGCATTGAAGCATTAGTGAGCCTGAAAAAGGCCGGGTATCGGGTTTTTGTGATTACCAATCAGGCTATAGTCAATCGGGGTGACCTATCCTCAGCTACTTTAGATTCGATTCATTACCGTATGCAACGCAAAGTTGCCAGGGCGGGCGGCTGGATTGAAGCAGTATTATATTGTCCCCATTTACCCGAAGAAAAATGTCCCTGCCGCAAACCCCAAGCAGGCCTGATTCATCAGGCCGAGCAATACTATGGCGCACAGGCGGCGGGGAACTGGCTGGTTGGCGACCATATTAATGACCTCGATGCGGGCGAACGAGCAGGTTGTCGCACCCTTTTAGTGCTGAGTGGACGGGGCGCAAAATCTTTTGCCGAGGCTAATCTGGGCCAGACCAGACCCGATACGCTGGTAGCGGACGACCTGGCAGCAGCAGTTAAAATCATTTTGGAACAGCCGCACTTTAGTTTAAACAGGAGCCTAGCTAAATCATGCCCACCAGTTCACGAAAATCTTCTCCCCTGGTAGCTTCGCTGACTACCTACTTTAATCAGCTTCAACAGGCTATACACGAACTAGACCTGAACCAGCTTTCTCAAGTGGTGCAGGTATTGCTGGAAGCCAATCAGCGCAAAGCGACCATTTTTATCTTCGGTAATGGTGGGAGCGCTGCTACTGCCAGTCATTTTGCTAATGATCTGGCAAAAGGCTGTATTGTAGAAGGCCAGAACCGCTTTCGAGCTATTGCTTTAACTGAAAACACCGCCCTGTTGACTGCCTGGGCCAATGATAGTGGCTACGACCAAATTTTTGCTGAACAATTAAAGGGGCTGGTAAATCCGGCAGATGTAGTAATAGGCATCAGTGGGAGCGGTAATTCGCGCAATGTTTTAAACGGCATTATCGCCGGACGCGAAGCCGGAGCCTATACTATCGGTTTTTGTGGCTATAGCGGCGGAAAATTACGTGAGCTGATTGACCTGCCAATACATACCGATTGTGGTGTAATGGAACAGGTCGAAGACCTACATAGTGCTATTTGCCACAATATTGCTACTACCCTGCGCGGCTTGTTGGCCCAGCAAGAGCCAGTTACCATGCCTGAAACGTCTCATCCTGTTTTATCATCAAACGTTGCTTAAAATCAAGGGAATTTAACACTATGGCACTCTTAAACCGTTCTGATTCGATTCAAATTGAACCCTACACCAGACCAAATCATTGGTATCTGTTAAAAACCAAGCCGCGTCTGGAGGAAACAACCCACACTGTACTAACGCAACGTGGGATTGAAGTTTATTTGCCTCAGCTTCTAAACCGCAGCAAACCCAGGCGCGAATTAAAGCCTACCCCGCTTTTTCCGGGCTATCTTTTCTTTCGATTAGAAGCCAACTCTAATTATTGGGCTTATCTGCGGTGGGCTACCGGGGTTTCCTACGTCCTCCACGATGATAGCGGCCCACTTGTTGTGCCTGCCGAACTGGTCGAAACTATCCGGCAGCGCCAGACCCAAAATTACCAGCATGTTTACGAAGCAGCCAGCCGTCCCTTTGAAGCCGGAGAAAAATTAAAAATTGTAAATGGGCCTTTGAAGGGTTTGGAAGCCGTTTTTGAAGGCCGCCTTTCTCCCGCCGGGCGCTGCCATGTATTAATCGAAATGTTGGGCCAGCTTGCGCGGGTACAGCTCAAAAAAGATGACCTTGAGCGGATCGGTAGTTAATTTTAATTGTAGAAGTAACCCTAAATTAGTTTAAGCATTAGCCAGATTTTAAAGCATTACTAACATTATTACAGGGTAGCAATGCTTTTTTATTGGCAAGCCAGAAGCTTAACGGGCTGATTGTAGAATATTCTTAAAAACTGGTGGGTTAAATAGTCAAAAAGAGCTTGACAAACTTAAAAAAATTTTATATATTAGTATTAATCTACTGGGATGTTATCTTTTATAATTTAATCTCTCTTCCTGGCAAGGAGTTGATTTATAATTTAAAAAGGTAACTTTAACCTACTTTAGTAGACAACTGGATTTTCTTATCCAGAAGGCTCATATATTTCCCTATCTCTGGTTGTTTCAAAAAGTAAATTACAAAGTAATTGAAGCTACACTCTAAACAGGTACTGGCATTCTATTTAATTAAGTTTGATTAAGATAGTGCTGCTTACTAAAAGCAGTCGCTTTCTTTTCTACAATTCCGGCAGGCTGAAACGTCAGTAACCTTTTTGTCGAACAGAAAGGTTTACTTTATTTCCTACAACTTCTTCGTCAGCAGGCGAAGGGTTAATTTGTTTACCCAAAAAGGGTTTGAGAAGAGCCTGGCAACAGGGCCAGAGGAGGAAATTGTGCAACAACTACAGCTTTTACGCAGCAAAAACTTATTCTTCGCCTTGATAGCTTTGTGTATCGGGCTGCTGGCACCATTCGGTCAAATACAAACAGTAGCAGCAGCCGCCAGTATCACTATTACTCCTCAGTCAATCGCAGTTGGCAATCCCGTCGGTTATGGAGTGCAAATAGACGGCAGTGGATTTCAGGGAGGAACGACCTCTACGGCAACGGTTCAGCTTAAATTTGGTAGCACTGTCCTGTCTACTAAAACTTGCAATGTCGGATTTGGCAGTATTCTCAATAGTACTACCGACCATTGTGACTATAGTTCCAGCGAGATTGCCGCACTTACTCAGGGAACATATACTATTACCGTTAGTAGCAACAATACCACTAATACTGCAACGGCTAACCTATATATTACCGGGTTTAGAACCAGCCTTAATCTGAGTACATCCGCCAGTGTTGTGCCAGAAAGCAGTCCTATTACTTTGACCGCTACCTTAAAGAATGTCAGTACAGACGTTGGTATATCTGGCAAACTTATAAATTTCTCCCTCTTCAAAGATAGTACCAATCAAGAAGTTAACATAGTTACTGCTACTACGAATGCCAGTGGAGTAGCTACTGTTACGATTAGTGCTATAAGCAGTGTACTTACTGGCGGCAGTACCGTAACTGCGCTTGTCAAATTTCTTGGTGATAGCACTACCGCTTTTACCACAGGCGTAGCACCGTTTAGTATCGCCAGACGTGCTACAACTACTGCTGTAAGTTGTACGCCCGCTACAATTACAATAGGTGGGAGCGCTACGACTTGTACTGCGACGGTAACAGACGTGGATAGTGGCACCAAAATCAGACCAGATGGTACAGTTACCTTTAGTGCTAATCCTGCTAATCTCGGTTCGTTTAATTCTTCCGCAACTTGTGCTTTAAGTACGTCTGGTACGAACGCAAAAAGTTGCTCCCGTACCTTCTCCGGCACGGCTGCCGGTACAGCCCAAATTAGTGCCAGCTATACCAGCACAGGTTCGGATTCACATGCCAATAGCGCCAGCACCACTACTGCAAACGTTACGATAAGTTCGGGTGTAGCTACTTTGAGCGTAAGCAATACGACCCAGACTTACAACGGTTCACCCCGCCCGGTAACAGTAACGACTACCCCTTCAGGTTTGAGCGGCGTAACCGTCACCTATAACGGCTCGACTACTGCGCCAACCAACGCTGGTACTTATGCGGTAAACGTGAGCCTGACCAATCCCAACTATACGGCCACGCCTGTTAATACCACGCTGACGATAACTAAAGCTACGGCGACCCTGGCGCTGAGTAATACCAGCCAAACCTATGACGGCACGCCGAAATCGGTGACGGTAACAACCACTCCGTCGGGCTTGAGCGGAGTAAGCGTCACTTATGATGGTTCGACTACTGCGCCGACCAATGTCGGTACGTATACGGTGGTGGCGACGCTAACCAATTCCAATTATACCGCCACTCCCGCCAACGGCACACTCACGATAACTAAAGCTACGCCCGTGATTAACTGGAGCAATCCGGCGGACATCACCTACGGCACGGCTTTGGATGCGACCCAGCTTAACGCTACGGTATCGCCGAATATTCCGGGTACTTTCACCTATACCCCAGCAGCCGGGGCAGTACTCAGTGCTGGTCTCGCGCAAATTTTGTCGCTAGCGTTCACGCCAACCGATACGGCAAATTATAATAATGCCGCTCCTAAAACCGTTACAATTAATGTCGGCAAAGCCAACCAGACGATTGCTTTTGGTACGCTGGCTGATAAAACTTACCTTGAATCCGATTTTAATCTGACTGCGACGGCTTCTTCCGGCCTGACGGTTAGTTTTGTCGCTAGTGGCAAATGTACCGTGACGGGCAGCACAGTTCATTTGACCGGGGCAGGTAGCTGCACGATTACTGCTTCTCAAGCGGGCGACAGCAACTATAACGCCGCGCCAACTGTAGACCAGACTTTCAACATTGGCAAAGCTCCCGCTACCATAGCGTTAAACAATTTGAGCCAGACTTACACTGGCTCGGCCCTCGCCCCGACTGCCGTTACCACCCCGCTTAACCTGACAGTTAGTTTCAGCTATACTCCTGGGCCACAAGCGATTAACGCGGGTAGCTACAGCGTCACCGCAACCATTGTGGACAACGATTACCAGGGCAGCACACCCGACATATTTGTAATTACCAAAGCGAACCAGACCATCACTTTCAGTCCAATTGCCGACGTAATGTACGGCCTTCCGGCTTTCCCGATAGTAGCCACCAGCACTTCCAGTTTGGCGGTAACTTTCAGCACTAACAGCAATTGTTCCGAGGCGGGTAGCAATATCTCGATACTTGGTGCTGGCCCATGTACCGTAACCGCTTCGCAGGCTGGAAACGGCAATTACAATCCAGCTGCCGATGTGGTGCAGACTTTTACGATTGCTAAAGCGCCGTTGGTTGTCCATACCGACGACAAGACGCGGCCTTATGGTCAACCGAACCCGGCTTTTAGCGGCGTTATCACTGGCTTTGTCTACAGCGAACCCTCTAGCGTACTGGGTGGCGTAATTTCCTGGACGACCAACCCGTTAGCGGACGAAACCAGCCCGGTTGAAACTTATGCGATTATTCCGAGCGGCCTGACCTCGAACAATTACGAGATTAGCTTCCTGAACGGCACGCTCACGATTGTCCAGACCGCCCCGGTAATCACCTGGGCAAATCCGGCTGACATCGTCTACGGCACCACTTTGAGCGCGACTCAGCTTAACGCCATTGCTTCCGTTCCTGGCACATTTGCCTATACGCCCGCTGATGGCACGGTACTTAATGCGGGTAATGCTCAGACCCTTTCAGTATTGTTTACTCCCACCGATAGCGCCAATTACACTACCGCGACCAAATCGGTGCTGATTAATGTGCTGAAAGCCGACCAGACCATTTCCTTCAGTCTGCCCGGCGGCAAGACCTACGGTGATATGCCATTTACGGTGAGCGCGACGGCTTCCTCCAATTTGCCTGTCACTTTTAGTGGGGCGGGTAGCTGCACTGTTTCGGGCAATACCGTAACTATCATCAGCGCGGGTATTTGTACCGTGACGGCTTCGCAAGCGGGCGATAGCAACTATAATCCTGCCAGCAATCCGCAGACTACCACTATCGCTAAAGCGCCCCTGAGTGTGAAAGCGAACGATGCCAGCCGAATTTACAGCGCCCCAGACCCGGCTTTCTCGGTCAGCTATAGCGGCTTTGTCAACAACGAAAACGAAACCACGCCAGGAGCAATCGGTGGCTCACTCAGCTTTACCACCAGCGCCACCGTTGCCAGCCCGGTTGGAAACACTTACACTATCACGCCGAGCGGCTTGACTGCTCCCAACTACCTCATCAGCTTTGCCGATGGCATACTAACTATTAACAAGGCTGATACCACTACCGTTGGCGCAAATGCTACCAGCATCTACAGCCCGACCAGTTCTAGCGTTACCCTTAACGCGACGGTAACTTCAAATTCGCCTTCCACTGCGACGGTGAGTGAGGGTACCGTCGAGTTCACGGTCAAGCAAGGCACGACGGTCATCGGTAGCACCACCTCCGGCAACGTCAGTGGCGGTAGTGCCAGCGTCAGCTATACTATCCCCGGCGGTACGATTGTCGGTAGCTACTCGATTGAAGCGGTTTATATTCCTGCAACCGTTGCAGCTAACTTCAACGGTAGCAGTGATACAACCAAGACTTTAGCGATTGGCAAGGCCAACCAAACCATTACCTTTGCGCCATTGGCAGACAAGAGTTACCTGGACGCGCCTTTCACGGTGAGTGCGACGGCATCGTCTGGTCTGGCAGTTACTTTCGCGGCAAGTGGAAACTGCACCGTTGCAATTGACATCGTGACTATCACCGGGGTGAGTAGCTGCACCATCACCGCTTCTCAGGCGGGCGACGGTAATTATAATCCTGCGCCCGATGTGTCGCAGTCCTTCAATATTGGTAAAGCCACGCCAGTTATTACCTGGGCAAATCCGGCTGACATTGTGTATGGTACGGCTTTGAGCGCTACTCAGCTTAATGCCACTGCATCCACTGCCGGTACTTTCGCTTACACGCCTGACACCGGGCAGGTACTTAACGCAGGTCTGGCGCAAACCTTGTCGGTGACGTTCACACCAACCAACACGGCTAACTTTACCAGCGCGTCCAAATCGGTGCTAATCAATGTGGCGAAGGCCAACCAGACGATTACCTTTGGTAGTCTGGGAACCAAGACTTATGGCGACCTGCCCTTCCCGGTAAGCGGCACGGCAAGCTCTAATTTGGCGCTGGTCTTTACTTCGCTGGGCAATTGCTCGGTCAGTGGCAACACTGTCACCATTATGGGGGCAGGTGGCTGCACCATTACCGCCTCCCAACCGGGCGATAGTAATTACAATGCTGCTACCCCGGTTGACCATACTTTTATCATCAACGAGGCAACGCTAACGGTAACGGCTGACAACAAGAGCAAAGTCTTTGGTGAGCTTAACCCGACCTTTACGGTTAGCTACAGCAGCTTTGTCTATAGCGAAACGCCCAGTGTCCTGACTGGTGCACCCATCTTCAGCGCTAACCCGGTAGCCACCACCAGCAGCCCGGTGGGTAGCTACACTATCACGCCAAGCGGTCTGTTCTCGTCCAACTACCTCATTACCTTTGCCGCTGGCACGCTAACTATCAACAAGGCCGACACTACAACGGTGGCAGCAGATGCCTTGAATCCCTACAATCCGGCTAATTCCAGCGTCACCCTGAACGCCACCGTGACTTCAAATGCCCCATCAAGTGCCGTAGTGAACGAAGGCACAGTGGAGTTCACGGTTAAACAAGGCACGACGGTCATCGGCACTACCACTTCGGGCAACGTGACGGCGGGCGCAGCCAGCGTCAGCTACACTATCCCTGGCGGTACGATTGTCGGTAGTTACAGCATCGAAGCCGTATACATTCCTGCAACGGTTGCGCCTAACTTTAACGGCAGTAGCGACCTGAGCAAACTACTTGGCATTGGCAAGACCACTCAGACTATCACGTTTGGCACATTAGCAAACAAGACCTATCTCGACCCAGCCTTTACGGTAAGCGCGATGGCATCGTCTGGTCTGGCAGTTAGTTTTGCGCCAAGCGGGAATTGCACCATCGCGGTAGACCTTGTTACCATCACCGGGGCGGGTAGCTGCACCATCACCGCTTCTCAGGCGGGCGACAGCAATTACAATCCGGCTACCGATGTGTCGCAGTCCTTCAATATTGGTAAAGCCACGCCAGTTATTACCTGGGCAAATCCGGCTGACATTGTGTATGGCACGGCTTTGAGCGCGACGCAGCTTAATGCCACTGCATCCACTGCTGGTACTTTCGCTTACACGCCTGACACTAGCACGGTGCTGCCAGGCGGGAGCAATCAAACCCTATCAGTGCTGTTCACGCCCACCGATAGCGCCAATTACACTACCGCCACCAAATCGGTGCTAATAAATGTAGGGAAATCTAACCAGACTATTACCTTCGCGCCTCTGGCGGATAAAACTTACGGCAACGCAGCTTTCACGGTAAGCGCGACGGCAAGCTCCGGCCTGAATGTCAGCTTTGCCGCCACCGTCGGTAACTGTACCGTATTGGGCAACCTGGTAGCGATCAGTGGGGCGGGTAGCTGCACCATTACCGCTTCTCAGGCGGGCGACGGTAACTATAGCCCGGCTGCCGATGTGCCACGAACTTTCACTATCGCTAAAACATTGTTGCTAATCCAGGCTAATAACGCCAGTCGGGTGTATGGTGCGCCGAACCCGACCTTCACGGTCAACTACACTGGTTTTGTTTACGCCGACAATGCGGGTGCGCTAGGTGGTTCGCTAGGATTTACCACTGCTCCAGAGGTAACTGCCGCCAGTCCAGTCGGAAGTTACATCCTGCTGGGTTATGGTCTGAGTTCATCCAATTATAATATCTTTTATGGGCTGGGTACTCTGACTATCAACAAGGCTGATACGACGACAGTAGCTACCAACGCTTCCGCCGCCTTCACTGCCACCAGCGTCACGCTTAATGCGACGGTAACGGCTAACTCGCCCTCTACTGCCATTGTCAACGAAGGCACAGTCGAGTTTACCGTTAAGCAGGGCAGTACGATAATTGGTAGCGCCACCAGTGGCAACGTAACGGCGGGCGCAGCCAGCGTCAGCTATACTTTGCCAGACAGTACTATCGTTGGCAGCTATACTATTGAAGCAATTTACGTTCCTGCCAGCGTTGCGCCTAACTTCAACGGCAGCAGCGATGCAACCCATACGTTAGGAGTGGGCAAGGCGAACCAAACTATCAATTTTGCGGCATTGGCTAATAAAGTTTATGGGGAGGCCGACTTTAACCTGACTGCCACCGCGACTTCTGGCCTGACCGTTAGCTATATTGCGACGGGCAACTGCACCGTGACGGGCAGCACCGTACACATCACTGGCGCGGGTAGCTGTAGCATCACTGCTTCGCAAGCGGGTGATACCAGTTACTTCGCGGCTACCGACGTGGTACAGGGCTTTAATATCACGAAAGCAACGGCCTTAATCACACTGGGCGGCCTGAGCCAGACCTACGATGGTACGGCAAAATCGGTGACGGCGACTACTACACCGACGGGTCTGACCGTCACCTTCACCTACGATGGTTCGGCAACTGCACCCACCAACGCTGGTAGCTACGCGGTGGTTGGCACTATCGTGGATACCAATTATGTTGGTTCTGCTAACGGTACGCTGGTCATCGGTAAGGCCAGCCAGACCATTACCTTCGGGCCGCTTGCCAACAAGACCTTCGGCAATCCCGACTTCACGGTAAGCGCGACGGCAAGCTCCGGCCTGAGCGTCAGCTTCGCCGCAACGGGTAGCTGTACAGTAATAGCAGGCAATACGGTTCATCTGACCGGGGCAGGTAGCTGCACCATTACCGCTTCGCAAGCGGGCAATAGCAACTACAGCGCCGCGACTGATGTACCGCAGAGCTTCACTATTACTCAGGGGACGGCAACGGTTACGCTGGGCAACTTGAGCCAGGTCTACAACGGCACGCCGAGGTCGGCTACCGCCACCACCGTTCCGACGGGGTTGACGGTGAACATCACCTATAATGGCTCAACTACCGCGCCCACCAATGCGGGCAGCTATGCCGTCATAGCAACCATCATGGATACGACCTATAGCGGCTCGGCTACTGGCACGCTGGTAATTGCCAAAGCCACGCCTGTGATTACCTGGAACAACCCGGCGGATATTAGTTACGGCACGGCTCTGAGCGGCACGCAACTTAACGCCACCGCCTCAGTAGCAGGTACGTTCGTATATAGCCCGGCGGCGGGGACGGTGTTGAGCGCGGGCAACGCTCAGACCCTTTCCGTTACCTTTACGCCAACCAGCAGCGCCAATTACACGACGGCAATCAAGAGCGTGACGATTAACGTGCTGAAAGCGGCCCTGACCATCACGGCAAATAACAAGAGCCGCAACTATCTGGTGGCAAACCCGACCTTCGATGCAACCTATAGCGGCTTTGTGAACGGCGATACGGCGGCTTCTCTTACCGGCACGTTAAGCTGCACCACGACGGCTACCCAGACCAGTACGCCGGGAACTTACCCGATTACCTGTTCGGGTCAGTCTTCCAGCAACTACAATATTACTTACGTACCCGGTACGCTGACTATTCTGTCCGGCCCGGACAACATTGCGCCGACAACGGTAGCTACCCGCAATCCGTTGCCGAACGCGGCAGGGTGGAACAATACCAACGTCACGATTACCCTGAACGCAACCGATAACGTGGGCGGCTCTGGTGTGAAGCAGATTGTCTACAGCGCTACTGGCGCACAGACTATTGCCAGCACCACCGTTTCGGGCAGCACTGTAACCTTCACCATCACGGCGGAAGGGACGACGACTATCAGCTTCTTTGCCAGGGATAACGCCAACAACACCGAAACGACCAAAACCCTGACGATTAAGCTTGATAAAACGCCGCCAACCTTCAACGCCAACGTTGATTGCAGCACGCCCGATGGCAACTGGCACGCGACGGATGAGACGGTCTGGTGTTCAATCAATAGTCCTGACCTGGTTGGCCCAAGCGACTTCACGCTGGTGACGAACGTCCCGGCGGGAACTGAAACCAATAATGCTTACACCAACAGCAAGCAGGTCTGTGACGTAGCGGGGAACTGTATAACGGTAGGCCCAATCGGGCCACACAAGATTGACAAGAAGAGACCAACCGTTACTATCACCGCGCCAACCGCCGCAAACTACAAACTCGGTCAGGTGGTCAAGGCTAACTTCGCCTGTGCCGACGGCGGTTCTGGTGTAGGGAGTTGCAGTGGCACCGTCGCTAACAACACCAACATTGACACTTCTTCGGTTGGTACGAAGACGTTCAGTGTTACGGCCCAGGACAATATGGGCAACCAGACTACCAAAACCGTAACGTACACGGTTAGCTACAACGTAAGTTTTGTGACAGCATCGCCAGTTCCGGCTGGCACGCCCGTCCGAATGCAACTCTTGAACGCTAACAACGTCAACGTCTCGGCTGGCAATATCGCGGTAACGGCCCTGACCCGTGACGGGGTAGCCATCAGTGGAAACACTGCCTTTACCTTCGGTCAGAGCCGTTACAGCTACACGGTGAATACAACTGGCCTGAGTCGCGGGGTGCATACCCTGACATTCAAGGCCGGAAACGACCCGACTATCTACACTATCCAGTTCATCGTGTAGACCTGAACTCGTTTGAGAATAACCTGATGCTCGATTACTAGATCGAGCGTCAGGCTATTTTCATCTTAAAATTGTATTAAAATTTTGCTTGACACGATTTGGGCTTTATGCTATCTTTTGCTCAATCTACTCATTAGTCTTGTGGAACTAAACTAAATAAAGCATAAAGTACTTTACAGGTTTATCCTTAATTGAAACCTGCGTCCATAATAAATAGTCAGCTTATCATTAGAGGCTCTCGCGCTTCTCAAAGGCCCATTCCCCAGCACCAAACCACCTTTGAAAACGCCCACAGAGTGTCGAAAGGGCGGTAGCATGTCCTATAGGAGCATAAGTTGGAATTTTCACGCTATTTTCGACTAATTCTCAGAAAATTCTGGATTATAGTCCTGCTTGAGGTGGTCGCGTTGGCGGCAACCTACTATTATACGGACAGCCGACCACTGCTTTACACTGCCAAAGCTACTATAATCCTCAATCCCAGTGTTACTAATCCGCTCGTACCCTACGTGGATACCAGTAACCTCTACGCCAGTAGTTTGGCTGAAAACTATAGCCTTATTATCAAAAGTGATAAATTCGTCACCAAAGTAATGCAGCAACTGGATTTTCCTATTTCTGGGGACGAATTAAAACGCTCCTTTATTTCCCGGTTAGTGCCGAACACCATCTTCTTTAATATTACGGCCACCTATACCGACCCCGAAAAAGCGACTAAAATTGCTAATACGGTCACGCGGCTTTTCTTATCCGAGGGACTTAGCCAGACGCAGACTAATTCTGGCCTGGATGATGTAATAGTCAGCACCTCCAAGAAGCAACGCGAACAATTAAGAAATCTTGAGCAAGAAATCGAAGATTTTAATAACCAGATTCGCGAGTTAAGAGTGGCTGAAGCGACCAACGAAAAAGCGACTGAGCAGATTCGGCAAATTCGCCAGGATTTAAGCTATCGCCTGGATGTACAGAGCCGCATGATTTTGGCAATCAGCGAAGGTGAGCGCCGCGAAATTAATTCGGCCCGCAATTCCGCTACGCTGGTAGATGATGCCAAGCCGCCCGTCCAGGCCGAGTCAAACAACCTTTTTCGCAATCTGCTTTTTGCAGCGCTAATCGCTTTTAGCCTGGGCGTTGGCGTTATTATCCTGCTCGATTTCCTGGATTATTCTGTCCGTTCCAGCAGCGAGTTAGTACAGCTAACTGGCTACAATACGCTGGGTATTGTGCCGATTATTCGCCCGGAGCGCCAAATCGAAGCGCCTACTTTTGCCGCCGATAGCTCCAACGCCGAAAATTTGCCCGATGCTCTCTCTACTAATAAACTTGAACCAATCGTGGTGACTGCCGCCGATTTCCGTTCTTCTGGCTCAGAAGCGTATCGGGCCTTGCGTACCAGCGTACTCTTTTCGACCTTCACCGATAGCCGGGTAGAGCAGGAATTGGCCCGTAAATTTAACGAACCCATCCCCAGCAGTACCGAGCAGGAAGCGGCGATAAAGTTGCTGCTTATCACCAGTTCTGTTCCCGCCGAAGGAAAAAGCCTTACCGCCGCCAACCTCGCCGTGGCCTTTGCCCAGGCGGGCAGCAAAGTTATTCTGGTAGATGCCGACCTGCGTAAGCCTTCCCTGCACTCACTGTTTGGCTTGCCCAATGAAATCGGCCTTAGCGATCTCATTCTGGCTGGTTCAACCGAGCTGGCCGAATTTTCCCAATCAACTATCGTACCAAACCTGACGATTATTACTTCCGGCACAATTCCGCCTAACCCCTCGGAACTGCTGACCAGTGCCAAAGCCGCCGCCGTGCTGGAAACCCTGCGCGCCGCCGCCGACCTGGTTATTTTCGACTCGCCACCCGCCAGCATTGTCACCGATGCCGCAATTCTGGCTAACCGCACTGACCGGGTGTTGGTCGTAGTGAAATGGGGTACAACCCGCCGCGACGTAATCACCAAAACTATTGCCAATATAAAGGAAGTAGGCGGTAATATCATCGGTACTATCCTCAATCGCGCCCAGGATACTCGCCGCAGTGGGTATTACTATAACCGTTACGGCTACGGTTACGGCCTCCAACACGAGAAAAAATCCAAGACAGCCGACAAGGTTTAAAGAGTTTCTGGTTTTTGGTTTCTAGTTGGAGCGTTCGGGTAAATTTTGGTTGGTTTAATCACCAAAAAGAGGGTGATGTGGTAGAACGGTGGAAGACACGCTCGGCACTCAAGGCCGAGCTACACAGCTTAAGTCCACTAAAGGGACTAGAATTCCTGGATGTTGAAGCGATTAACAGCCCCTTAAGTGGGCTTTGGCTTCGTAGCTCGGCCTTGAGTGCCGAGCGCACCTAGGACTGGTTTAACAACTTCAGGTAAAACCCTCAACTCATCATCCACAAATTATTAACGTTTAGAATAAGGTAAATACATCTCGTGACCCAATCGCCAATCGTCAGTCGTCAGTCGTCAATCGTCAATAAGTCGGCTTACGAACTGGCAAAGCGGATAATCGAGACCAGTCTGGCGCTGGTGATTCTGTTGGGTTTTTCGCCGCTGTGGTTGGGAATTGCGCTGGCTATCAAGCTTACTTCTGCCGGGCCGGTGCTATATCGGGCTATGGTAATAGGCAAAGATGGAAAGCCCTTTATCTATTACAAATTTCGCTCGATGCACCATAACCGTGACGATAGCAAGCACCGCCACTTTATTCATAACTATGTCGGATATTACTTGAACAACGCGACGCTGCTAAACCTTTCGCCTGACGATACTACACTTTCCGAGACCGAGACCGAAGCGGCTGAGGCCGCGCCTGTAGAGGGTCAGTTCAAGCTTTTGAACGATGAGCGTATAACCAGGATAGGTCGTCTGTTACGCAAGCTGAGTCTGGACGAAATTCCGCAATTGCTAAATGTTATTCGTGGCGAAATGGCAGTGGTCGGGCCACGTCCGCCCGTTCCTTACGAATATACCCTTTACGATGAAGCTTGCTGCCAGCGTTTGCGGGTCAGGCCCGGTATTACCGGGTTGGCTCAGGTGCGCGCTCGTGGCAAGGCTAGTTTCCCTCAGATGCTTGAGATGGATTTGGAATACATTCAGCACCGTTCGCTCTGGCTCGATTTCAAGATTATGCTTAAAACCCCATTCGTTATGCTGAAGGGAGCTTAACTTTGATTCAAAAAGTTTTAGTAACTGGCGGGGCCGGGTTTATTGGTTCGCACACAGTGGATTTGCTGTTGCAAAAAGGCTACGATGTGCGGGTATTCGATGCCCTGCTGCCACCCGTCCATCTGCGGCCCGAACGCCCGAAATATCTACCCGCCGAAGTTGAGCTAATGGTTGGTGATGTCCGCGACAAAACGGCCTTTACTCAAGCCCTCAAAGGAGTTGATGCTGTAATTCACCTTGCGGCCTACCAGGATTATCTGACCGATTTTTCCAAGTTCTTTCACGTCAATTCGGTTGGTACGGCCCTGCTCTACGAGATTATTGTAGAAGAAAAGCTACCCGTACAGAAACTAGTATTCGCCAGCTCACAGGCGGTCTATGGCGAAGGTTGCTATTATTGCCCTGAACACGGTTTGTACTACCCCGAACTCCGCACGGTGGAGCAACTGATGCGGCGCGAGTGGGAAATAACTTGCCCACTCTGTCAGCAGCCCATGCAGCCGCACCCGACCAACGAAAAGCACGCCCGTCCCCATAACCAATACGCCATGTCCAAATGGACGCAAGAGTTAATCGGCCTGAATCTGGGGCAGCGTTACAACATTCCTTCGGTTGGAATGCGCTATTCAATTACACAAGGCCCGCGCCAGAGCTTTTCCAATGCCTATAGCGGTATCTGCCGCATTTTTACCACTCGGATGCTCAGTGGCAAAGCGCCAGTAGCCTATGAGGACGGCAAGCAACTGCGCGATTATGTTTATGTTGGCGATGTAGCCCGCGCCAATGTGCTTGTGCTGGAAGATGAGCGGGCCGATTACCAGGTGTTTAACGTCGGCGGGGCGGAAGCGGTGAACGTCCTCGAATATGGCTGTCTGGTGGCGGAGGCGCTCTCGGCTAATCTCTATCCGACTACTCCGGGCGAATTTCGCTTTGGCGATACTCGCCACATTATTTCCGACACAACCAAATTGCGTGGGCTGGGCTGGCAACCCCAAACGACCCTACCGCAAATCATTCGCGAGTATATCGCCTGGGCCATCGAGCAACCCGGCATGGCCGACTACTACACCTCGGCAGAGCGAATTATGAAGCAAACTGGCACTGTTAGGGTAGCGGGGTAAAGAAGTCAGAAATCAGAAATCAGAAGTCAGAGTTCGCAAGAAGAAGTTTCTGGTTTCTATATACCATCAGAAAATGATTTGGAATTGGTAGGGGCGGGGAAACCCCATGAGTGTCAAGTTAAAGATGAGGCTAACGAAGTAGAGTAGTGGTAATGGTCGCCTGGGACTACCCACAGGGAACCCTTCCAGGCTTGTTCATCTGTGTTTCGTCCCTAACTCAAAACTCAAAATTCAAAATTCAAAATTATTAATGGTGGTGCAAGGGCAAGCGAAGTCTATTTGTATAGTGACCGGGGAATATCCACCGCAGATGGGCGGAGTGGCGGGGTATACTTTTAATCTGGCTCAGTCGTTAGCGCGTTATGGGCGGGAGGTTGAGGTTATCACACGTTCGCTTGCTGGCGATGGCGCTGCTTTGGAGAGAGCAGATATTAAACCTGAACTGGAAGAAGCAGTTGGGGTTGAGGTACACACATTATTGCCTGTTAAAGGTTTTGGACTGATAGACTGCTGGCGGCTCTTTCGTCATTTTCATCGTCACTCGTGCGATGCGCTGGTTTTTCAGTACGTCCCGCAGATGTATGGGCGGGCCGGAATTGCGCCATTGACGGCGCTTGTTCCTGTGCTGGCCCGGTTGGGCGGTGTAACTACGGTTGTAACCATGTTCCACGAAATAAAAATTCAGCCAAGCCGCCAACCCAAAACATGGCTAGTCTGGTTTTTTCAGGTTATACAGGCGTTCATTCTGACGCTATTCAGCCATAAGCTAATCACTAACTCCGTCGTTCACGCCGATTTTCTGAACCGCCTCTGTCAAATAATGGGGCGGGAAAAGCGGACAGCAGTAATTTCGGTTGGGTCAAATATTCCGCTTGCCGCAACGATGCCGGAAGAACTCGAAGCCTTGCGCGATAGCCTGAAACTGACTAATTCCGGCCCACTTTTAATGATATTTAGCCCTTTCACGGTTCATAAAGACCTCATTATTTGCCTTGAGGCTTTGAAACAGCTACCTGATGCTACGCTGGTATGTCTTGGCGGTAATGCTGATGCGGCTCGTTATGCTTCCTTATTAATACAAGCCCGTGAACGAGGGATAGAGGCGCAGCGCTTACATTTAATTTTCGGGCCGCTTGGTGCGGCCCAAATTTCGCGCTGGCTACAAATCGCCGATATTTATTTGCATACCATCCCGCTCGGTGCTTCGGGGCGCAGTGGTGCTTTAGCCGCCGCATTACAGCATGGCTTGCCCGTCATTGCTTTTCGCGGCCCGGAAACTCCCACTACTTTCAAAGACGGCGAAAATATGACCTTGATAGAGCCAAACGACCTTGAAGCATTAGTTTCGCATATACAGAACATTAGTAATGATGCCGAGTTACGCAACAAACTTCGGGCGGGGGCAACTTTGCTCTATAATTCAACGGCAAGCTGGGAAATTATTGGCGAAAAATTTTATGACTTTATAAGCCTTACTTCAGGCTTTAAAAGTAGTAGCGATTTGCCCAATCGGGCCACTGGCTGCAATCGCTCTTCGGATAGGGTCAAGCCAAAGCGATTGATGCTCTTTAAGAAATAAAGCCGTAAATAGGGTAGGAGCGAATCGCATACGCCCTTGAACGCTGTACTGGGTCAACGAGGGCGTATGCGATTCGCCCCTACCAAAGACTGTTTGCGGATTATTTAGTTAAAGAGCATCAATCGCTACTACTCAAACGAAAATCTTAAACTTACTGCTATGCAATCAACCTATCAACCTGAATTTAAAAGCTTAGTCCTGAAATTAAGAACAGTCAGCATTATTGGGCTGGCAGCAATTTTGGTAGCCATTCTGGGCCACTTGATTGCCGACCAGAATTTTTCGGCGCTGGCCCTGATTAGTCTGATTGTTATGTTCATTTTTGCCGCCGTCAGCTGGCGCGCTGGCATCTATCTGGTGCTGGTCATAACGCTGGTTGAAGGTTTTGCCCGCAATTATTTCGATACCCCGACTATATTATTAATAAAAGATATAATGCTGATTGTGATTTATGTGCGTGTCTTCGGCGGACGTTTGCTAACCCACCAACCGCTTTTCTTCAAGGTCAATTTTCATAAGCCGCTCGTAGTTTTAATCGCCATAACGCTCGTTCAGGTTTTCAATCCCAATATTATTTCGCTGGAAGTAGGTCTGGTGGGGATACGAAGTGGCCTCCTTTATATGCCGCTGGTTTTTCTAATTCCCGAATTGATTAATTCACGGCGGGCCATCCAGATTTTTAGCTGGTTTTTGCTGCTTATTACTATTCCCATCGCGATTTACGGCATTATCCAGTTCTATCAAGGGCCAAAAGCGTATTTTGCCCTCGGCGCTGGCTTCCAGCACGCTGTTTTTATCACGGGCGGCGAATTGAGCGATATAACGATTTACCGACCCAATAGCACGTTTAGCTGGCCTTCACAATACGCCTCTTTTCTTTCCGTTAGCTTCCTCTTTTCAATTGGACAACTTTTTCAGCCCTGGTCAAAGCTAAAAATTTTGGCCTGGTGCGGATTGCCTTTAATCGTGTACGCTATTCTGGTAGAAGGGCAACGCACCGATTTTGTCATTCTGCCGATAGCAGTGTTGGGCATGTTTGTGGTAATGAAGCGCATTACTATCAGCCTGAAACTGCTTGTGCCAATTGTGCTGGGCATAGTGCTAATTTTGAATACTGCCGCCGGGGCGGTCTTCCTTGACCGCTTTGCTACGATTAGCCAGAACAAAAACGACGTTATTTTTGCCCGCCTTGCCGCCGGCTGGGGCAACACCGTCTACGGCCTGACCCGCTCCCCTTTTGGAGTGGGTAGCGGCATGGCAACGCTGGGCGCACAATACGTCAACAAAGCTATTCCCTATTCTATCGAAGGCTATTACGGCAAAATCGCCGCCGAATTAAGCTGGCTGGGTTTATTGGTCTATATCTGGTTGCTGGCTACTGTGGCTATTTTCCTGTTCCGAATTTTCCGGCAAAGGTTTGAGGTCAACGAAAGGTGGTTAACCGTGCCGCTTATCGCCTTTGTTTGGATGGTTTTTTATAAAAATTTTACCAGCAACTATATGGATTTAGCGGTGGTCAATATCTTTTTCTGGTTCTCGGTTGGCTTTGTCTACGCTACCCAAAAAATCCTTGAAACTGAAGATGCAGTTATTGCGGTTTCTGCCAGCAACGTAAACGAATCAGCCAAACTCAAAAGAGAGTTGGTAAACTCTCGATGACCGAGGCTACCTTACAAACTCAGCCAAAGCCCGCCATTGCTAAAACCCCGCTCAAGTTGGCCTTTATCCAGAGCTTTTTGCCCTCAAAGTCGCACGGCGGTGTCGGCTACTTCACCCATTATTTCGCTAATGCTTTGATAGAGCGTGGGCATGAGGTCACAATTTTTTCGCTGCATCCCGCTCCCGCAGACGCGCTGTATCAGGTCAAAACTCTGGCACTACCCGGCCCGCTTCAAGCCAGCAAATTGACCCGTGCTTACCTTTTCTCGTGGCTGGTGGCCCGTCAGGATTTTGCTCAGTTCGATTTAATTCACGCGCAAGGCGATAATTTTCTGCTTGTGCCGTTTGTCCGAAAAAAACCGCTCGTCCGCACCTTTAGCGGGTCGGCCCTTGCCGAAGCCCGCCACGCCCGCAAATGGACTACCCGCCTAATGCAGCTTTCTTTTTACCCACTCGAATGGCTCTCCGCCGCTATGTCCGATGCGAATGTCGGTATTTCGGATGCCACTGCTCACCATTTGCCTTTCCTGAAGCAAACTATTCCACAGGGCGTGGATTTGGCTACTTTTACGCCCGGCCAGCGCAAAGCCGCCCGCCCCACTATATTATTCGTTGGGCATGGGTTGCATGACCGCAAACGCGGTTATTTACTGCTGGATGCCTTTCAACAAGAAATTTTGCCCGCCCTGCCCAAAGCCGAACTGTGGTTAGTCAGCGATGACCGGGTGGAACAACCTAATATTAAATGCTATCGCAACCTAACCCAGGCCCAGCTAATCGAACTGTACCAGCAAGCCTGGGTCTTTTGCCTGCCCAGCAGCTACGAGGGGTTTGGTCGTCCCTATATCGAAGCAATGGCCTGCGGCACGCCCGTTGTCGCCACACCCAACTCCGGCGCGTGCGAAGTCTTGCAAAATGGTCGCTATGGTTTGATAACCCAGCCGTCCGACCTCGGCCAAACTTTGCTCGATTTGCTACAAAACGAAACTCAACGCGCCTCACTCGTTCAGGCCGGACTAAGGCACGTCCAAAACTTTAGCTGGCAGCGCGTCGTGCAGGATTATGAGGCGATTTACTACAGCCTTTTGAGTTAAATACAAAAAACCAAAGGTCTCAAATTAAGAAAAGGCTAACGCGGTAAAGTGGTGGTGGGCGCGCCTGGGGCTAAAGACCTAACAATTATCCACATCTGAACCCGGACATGAATGTCCGGGCTAAAAACAGGCTAATTTATTTCTTAGCTCGGCTCTTCAGGGCCGGAATTTTGAACTCGATCCTGTTTTGTGGGTAAGAGTCAGGGCTAAAGACCCAAGCTAAAAAGCGCAAGCCGTCTAAAGGCGGCTGAAATTCAAGGCTGCAATGGGGCATTTTAGTGAGCTTCAGCTTACGTTAGCAACTTAGCCTGGGCCTTTAGCCCCAGGCGATTTTCACTAGCTCCAGTTCACTGAAAACAATCCGTGTCCATCTGTGCTAATCCGTGTTCATCTGTGTTCCTTCTTAAACTTTGAACTTTGAATTTTGAACTTCTTTATCAAACCTGCCAGCCAGAATAGTCCTGTTCAAATCTTGCTGCTGCCTACGCTGCCTACCGAGAAGCGCACCAGCATGGAACATTATGCCCAAAATTTGCAGTTGCACCTGTCGAATTACTTTAGCCAGAGCAAACACGCTTGCCGGATTGAACTAATCAAACCACCCCGGCTAAACTTTTTTCAGGGTGTTGCCAGCGTCCGGCTCGACTATGCTATGCACAAATTTAATCGCTATCTGGTCTATCAGGCGGCAATTTCGGCGAAAGCGGCTCAAATGAAAAACCAGCGCACTATTTTTCATATCACCGACCCAACTTACGCGCATTTGGGCGTAGGCTTGCCGCATCGCTCTCAGGTTGTTACGGTGCATGACCTGATTTTGCTCAAGCTGAAGAACCGTTCGCTGCCCGTTGCGCCCAAACATTACCCCGCCGCCAGTATTCGCAGCTTTGAATTTAGCCTAGCCCAAATCCGACGGGCTTCGCTAGTTATCGCCGCTTCGCATACTACCGCCCGTGAACTGGTTAATCTGGCTGGCATTGCGCCGGAGAAAATTCGCCCGGTGCATCTAGGTTTATCTCCCGAATTTCGGCCCATTCACGACCAAAACTACCTGGCTGAAATCCGGCGGCGCTACCAATTGCCGGGGATTTTTTTACTACATGTTGGACACAGCCGCTTTTACAAAAATTTGGAGACGTTGCTCGAATGTCTGGCCCGTCTGAGCCAGGAATTTCCCGATTTGCATCTGGTCAAAGTTGGCGCTAACTTTACCTCAACTCAGCAACAGCAAATCGAACGGCTGGGACTGAAAAACAAAATAATCGAGGTGGGCAAAGTTCCGGCGGCAGACCTTCCGGCTATCTATAATCTGGCTCAGCTGCTGGTCTTTCCTTCGCTGCACGAGGGCTTTGGCTGGCCTCCTCTGGAAGCGCTGGCTTGCGGTACGCCAGTGGTTGCCAGCAACGCTGGAGCGCTCCCCGAAATATTGGGTCAGGCCACGCCCTTGCTTGACCCTTGCGATGTTAGCGGCATGGTAGCGGCTATCCGGCGCTTGCTGGGCGATAATGCTTGCCGCCGCCACTATATTGAAGCGGGACTGATGCAAGCGGCAAAATTCGATTGGGCTGAAACCGCCCGTAAAACCGCCGAAGTCTATCTGGAAGTAATCGAACTTAACCAATTCTTCTAACAACCTGCTTCATAAATAGGTAGGGGTTCAATTCATTGAACCCAATTGGGCTTGCCCCTTCAAGCCCCTACCACATTGTGAAACCGAAGCTAAAACTAATCATGCTAAAAATACTCTATTTGAACGCCACCGCCGAACTGAGCGGCACTGACATTAGCCTACTGGCAACGGTGCAAACGCTGGATAAAAAGCTGTTTCAGCCGACTATACTCTTGCCGCATCCCGGCCCGTTCGATGAGCAGTACCGCGCTATCGGCATAAGGGTTCGCTACCAAAATTTGGGCATAATCAAGCGTTCGCACAGCCGCGCCCGCCAGTTATTAACCTTGCTGACGTTACCAATCGTGATTTTTCAGCTATGGCGTTTTATTCGTCGCGAACAATTTGACCTGGTTTACAATAATTCGCTGCTGCTGGTAGCGGCAGGTCTGGCGGGACGACTTGCCGGAAAAAAAGTGATGTGGCGGAGCGGCGAACTGTTCACCCGACCCCGTTTGCTCAAATGGCTACTTTATGGGCTGGTCAGTTTGCTGTCGCATCATATTGTCGTCAGTAGCGAAGCGGTGCGCCAGCTTTTTCCGGCGTGGATGCGCCCACGAGTTACTACTATGCCCATCGGGATTGACCTGGCGCGCTTCGACCCGCACGCACCGGGCCTGACCGAAGCTGGACGTGCTATCCGGCAAGAGTTTGGTATTCCCGAAGAAGCTTTGCTGGTCGGTTTTGTGGGCCGTTTCGTCCCCTGGAAAGGGGTCAAAGAATTTGCGCTGGCCTGTGCCGCCGCCGGACAACATTCTGCGCTGGCTAAGGCCCATTTTATCGCCGTCGGCAGCCTTTTGGTCGGCTACGAAGCGCACTTTGCTGAAATCGAACGGCTGGCCCAGCAACCCGAACTGGTGGGCCGTTTTCATCTTGCGACTGACCGACAGGATATTCCAGCTTTTCTCGCCGCCTTCGATATTTTTGTCCACGCCAGTGTAAAGCCCGAACCTTTTGGTATTGTCATCATCGAAGCAATGGCGATGGGCAAGCCGGTAATTGCGACGGCGGGCGGCGGTGTGCTTGAAATTATTGACCAGCCTCAACTAGGCAAGCTGGTTGAGTGCGGCAATGTCGAGGCCATGTCCGAAGCGATAATCGAACTGGCAAGCGACCCGGCCCAGCGCCACGCTCTGAGCCGAGCCGCCCGACCCACCGCCCTGGCCCGTTACGATATTGATCAAGCCACCGCCACCCAGGAGCAAATTTACCTGCAACTTCTAAACGCCGTTTCGGTAGGGACGGGGTCTCCCCGCCCAATTTCGGCCCAACCCCAACCCGTTATAAAAAATGACGCTACCCTCGATTTATCGGTAATTATTGTTAATTACAATGGGCGCGGCAAAATTCTGGCGGCGCTGGATGCGTTACGCCAGGGGCTAAAAGAAATTAAGGCCGAAATTTTCATTGTAGACAACGCTTCGCCCGACTCTAGCCTGACCGAAATTAAGCACTGGCTATATCGCCTCTGCCCTACCGAACGCGCCAACTATATTTTACTGGAAAATCAGCGCAACCTGGGCTATGCCAGGGCCAATAATCAGGCGCTACGCCAGAGCCGGGGTAAATTTAGCCTGCTGCTCAACCCTGATGCCGAAGTAGAGCCGGATGCTATTCCGCTAATGCTCGAATTTATGCGGCAGCACCCGCGCACTGGGATTGCCGGGCCGCGTATTTTGTTGCCCAACGGCAAACTCGATGCGCCCTGCCGTCGCTCCTTCAAAACGCCAACCATTTACCTTTACAAATTTCTGGGCTTGAGCAAGCTTTTTCCGCACAGCCGCCGCTTCGGGAAATATTATTTGTCTTATCTGGACGAAACCGAGACTACTGAGGTAGACGCAGTAATCGGCGCGTTCTTGCTTATTCGACGCGAAGTTATTGACCAGATTGGCCCGTTGGACGAGCGCTATTTTATGTATTGCGAGGATGAAGACTGGTGCTTTCAGGCCAAAAAGCGCGGCTGGCAGGTGCATTATTATCCCCGCGCCGTCGTGCATCACCACAAAGGCGCGAGTACCAGTCAGCGCAAATTTCGGATGGTCTGGGAATGGCACAAAGCGGTCTTCAAATTTCATCGCAAAAATCTGGCGGTGAATTACGCACCGCCCGTCAACTTGCTGGTCTACGCCGGGATTACTGCCCAGCTAACCCTGACTTTAAGCCGCAACTTTTTTCGACTATTGAAACGGAGATAATTATTAACCGCCAAGACGCAAAGAACGCCAAGATTTTATAAAAAACTCCGTGTCTCCGTGTCTCTGTGGTGAATTAAATTCTAATGCTGCAAAAAGAAATTACAACTGAAACAAGCGAAGTAGTTGAGCGAACGCCCCGCCCGGCCCAGCAAGTTGCCGGGAAAAAGCCGTTTTCTGGCTTCCCAACGAATCTTTTATTGTGGCTGGAATTTGGGGCAGCAGGTGGTTTGTGCCTGTTTGGGCTGGTCTCGAAAACAGCCCCGGTGATGGTGCTGGCGTTAAATGGCTTGCTGCTATTCTACCAGCTTATTCGACTGCCTTTTCTGCCTTCGAGTACCCGGCGCTGGGAACGCTGGCTGCTGGTGGCGGTGTTGCTACTGATGCTGCTCGGTAGTTTTAGCGGGCTGCAAAATGCGTTCGACAAAGCCGAAGGCTACGGTATTTTGAACCGGTTGTTAGCCGGATTTAGTTTGTTCCTGGTGCTATGGCGCTGGCTCAACCAGAACGACAAAAGGCCACCCCGTTTGCAACTTTTAGCAATTGGGCTGGTGTTGAGCGGGGTTGGGCTGGCGCTGGTCGGGCTACTTGGCGCACAGTGGAACACCAAACTTTATAATTTAAGCATTTACGAAAAGCTGCCCCACCTCAATTTACTTGGCAACATCAATTCTAATTTGTTGGCGGGCGCGCTCGTAGTAATTGTGTCACTCCCAGTTGGTCTGGCTATTAGCTTGAAAAGCTGGTTATGGCGCTTGTTTTGCCTGGGAGCGGAACTAATTTTGCTGGCGGTATTATTCTTGACCCAATCGCGTACCGCCTGGGTCGCGGGCGGCGTAAGTTTGGGCTTTTTCGGCCTGTTAGCCTTGCTCAGTTTCGCCACCCATTCCTTTCAGCGCCGCACCCGCCGCCGGGTTATTGGTCTGACGCTGTTTCTGGTAATGCTGGTTATTCCACTGGCGCTAGTCATCACCGATTCGCCTTTACTCAAGCCTTTGAAAGGGCGGGCGGAAGTCTGGAAGCTCGATTTACGGATGGTAGAGCAATTTCCGCTTACTGGCACGGGTTTCGCCAATTTCCGCCGGAGCGGGCCGCTCTTCTTTCCTTATTTTCTGGATGCCAGTGGCGCGCCCCGCGACGCGCTGTACAGCACTTATTCCGACCACGTCTTTAATAACCACGCTCATAACCTTTTCTTGCAGGTCTGGCTGGATTTGGGCATAGTTGGGCTGGTGGGTTTTGCAGGCTGGATGGGCTGGTTAGGCTGGCGCTGGCTGCGCTTTTTGCTATTGGCCCGCTTCAATCGGCAAACCGCGCTGGCTTATGCTTTCGCTGCCGGAGCAATCGCTTTTCTAGTCCAAAGTTTGGCCGATGCCTCGCTCTGGACTGACCGAGGCGGTCTTACGGGCTGGCCTGTGCTGGCGGGACTAACGGCACTACCCGCCTTTTACCATTCGAGCAAAACTTCTTCCGAACAAGCCCGCCGAGTACGCAAGAGTATAGCTATTTTAGTTATGTCAAGTTTGGTAATAGCAAGCGTGACCTTGCTGTTTCTGAACCTCAGCAATTTGTCCAACTTCTATCAGCGCAATAGCGCCAATCTTTCGCTCCAAAGAGTTTTGCTTTCTACTCCCGTAGTAGCCACCGAGCCTTATGCCGATAATTTCGGCTTGTTTGTGGCTAAATTTTATACTTTCCGCCCGACCAACCCAGACCGGGCCGATTTAGCGCGGGCCAGTTCGTTCTATCGGCAAGCCGTTCAAACCCACCCGTCCGATGCCGCCGCCTGGCGCTATCTAGCCCTGACCGAGGCGATTGCAGGTGACGATACCGCCGCCACGCTTGAGCAAATACTAAAAATAGGCCCGCCCAACCGATATGCCGCCTTTATTGCCGGACTCGCCCAATACTGGCAGGGTGATTACGCCGGGGTGGTTAAAGAATGGCAGCAAAGTCCCAACGCCGAACTTTACTTGCTGGCTCTGGCTACTTCAGCCCGCACCGAAGCCAAAGACCTTACCACCGCCACCCGCGACTTAAAACTTTCGCTGGAAGTGCGTCCAACCGCCTTAACGCACCAGCAATTAGCCGAAATTGAGCAGAGTCAGGGCCAACCAGAGGCGGCGATGGCCGATTTTCAGGCCGCTATTCGGCTAGAGCCGGATAATTTTATTTATTATCAGCAATTGGGTATTCTCTATCTTCAAACAGGCCGCAAAGTCGCAGCGGCGGCGACGCTAAAACAGGGCTTGATTTTAAGTCCTAACAATGGTGGCATGGAAGAATTTTTGAGAATAGCGCAATCGTGAAAGTCAGCGTGCCGGACAACTTAGCCACAGAAGAAGCCGTCGCCGAATTGCCTTTGGCGCATCAAGATAATCGGCAGGTCGCCCGGCGCATCTTCAAAAATACCGCCTGGCAATATGCTAACAATCTGGTGAGCCTGTTTTCGGGCTTGCTGATGGTCTATATTCTCAGCCGTTATCTGGGTGTGGTCGGTTACGGTAAATATAACCTGGTTTTAAGCTTTGTGCCAGCTTTTCAGGTGTTAAGCGATTGGGGCGTTACGACTACGGCTTTGCGCGAAATCGCCAAAGACCGTAGCCGTCTTGGTGTGTTGCTTGGCAATCTTTTCTGGTTGCGCCTGGCACTCACCGTTCCGGCCCTGCTGGTGTGCTGGTCGGTGGCATTGCTGCTGAACTATCCGGGCGAGGTGCGGTTCGCCATTTTTATCTTTTCGGCCCTGATTTTGCTCAATCCACTGGAAGTTTTTGGGCTGGTCTTTCAGGTAGATTTGCGGGGCGAATACACCATTATCCCGGCGCTGCTCACGACGGTGCTGAACTTCGGCCTGATTTCGGCGGTAGTAATTTTTGACCTGGGACTGACCTGGATTTTTGGCGCGATTATTCTGACGAACTTGCTGCGGATGGCAATAGTGCTGGCGCTTTCGCGGCGCTTTGCCCGCCCCGCTTTCAAACTGGATTTCGCGCTGTGGCGCAAGCTGATGCAGTTGGCCTTGCCGCTCGGCCTTTCGCTAATGGTCAGCACGCTTTACCAGCAAACCGATTTGCTGCTGCTTTCGCGACTGGATAGTCCGGCGGCACTGGGCATTTATAGCGCCGGGTTGCGCCTGACTAATTTTGTGGCTTTTATTCCGCTTGCCGTTGCTGCTTCGCTCTTTCCGCTCTTTTCAAATTATTATGCCACTGACCGGGCCAGATTGCGTAACTTTTATCAAAAAGCTTTTGATTATATGGTTATGTTGGCTTTGCCGCTGGCCGTCTTTACGGTGCTGTTAGCCGATAAAATCGTGGCTTTTCTTTTGAAGCCCGAATTTGGGCCGACTGCCCTGGTAATCGCGGTCAATATCTGGGCGACGGCGCTGCTCTTTCCCGGCATCATAGCTGGAAATTTGCTTATCGCCTCCGATAGGCAAAAAACTAATCTGCGCTTGTTGCTGGTCGTTCTGGCGCTTGATATAGCGCTTGATTTGCTACTCATTCCAATTTTTAGCTACCTGGGCGCAGCCATCGCCAACACCACTTCGGTCTTTTTCATGGTAATAGCTACTCTGTTCATTGCCGGGCGGTTGATTCAGTTGCGCTACTCGCTAAAAATAGTCCCGAAGGTAACTTTCATCGTCGCGCTTCTCGTTCCGCCGCTATTGCTGGCTAGAGAATTACCTTTATTCATCATTCTGCCTTCACTCATAGTTCTGTTTTTCGGGCTGGTATTTATTACCAAAACCGTTTCTTTGAGGGAGATATATCAATTGCGCTCTGGTAGGGGCTAGGTTTCCTCATAGGTGTCAAGTTAAGCTTTTCACAAACCGATTTTGAGGCTGAGACTCGCTTCAGAAAATAGGCAACCGATTTGGTAGGAGCGAATCGCATACGCCCCTTGAACACTATCTCAGGTCAAAAGGGCGTATGCGATTCGCCCCTACCGCCCTGAACAGCCTTTGTGATTTCTTTAACTTGACACTTATGAGGTTTCCTCGCCCTTGAACGTTAACCTGGGTCAAAAAGGATTGGGAAACCCAACCCCTACCGAAAAAAAGGAACTTATGTTGCAAATAGATTTTACAGGCTAACATGAACAACACCAACCATTTACAAACCAACCTGACCCGTTTTAATCGGGCCGACGCTGTTGCCGAATTTGAGTGGCAGCGCCACCGGGTCGAGAAGATTTGCGCGATTTTGCAAACTATTCTAAATAAAGAAGTGGGGGCAGACATCGGTTGTCTGGGCGGGATGGCAACGGCGCGTTACGCTGCTACCGGGATAAAGACGCTGCATGGCTACGACATCAGCGAAACCTCGCTAAACGAATTGCGGGTCAACGGCTTTGAAGCTTTCTACTGGAATGTAGATGGCGACAAATGCCCGATGCCCGCCAACACCTACGACGTAATCATTGCCGGGGAAATAATCGAGCATGTGATAGACACTGAGAGTTTTGCCGCCGAACTCTACCGTATTCTCAAGCCCGGCGGCTATCTGATTTTATCTACGCCTAATCTGGCTTGCTGGTACAATCGGTTGCGGCTATTACGTGGGCGTGTCCCTATCTCATATCCCGGCCCGTCCAGCCAGATCCGCAAAGACCCCTTTATTGACCTGAACCACATCCGGGTAAACGTACTGAACGAGTGGGTTCACTTTCTGCAAACCCATAATTTTACTGTAAAAGCCACCTATGGCTCCTCCCATTTTCAGGTTTACCAGGGCGGCCTCTCCACTCGCCTGTTCAAACTAATTGACCGCATGACCTGGAAAAAACCTTCCCTTGCTGTTAACCTAATAATAGTGGCTACTAAAGATTTTGAGGAAGGAACACAGATGGACACAGAGAACCACAGATGAACACGGATGTTTAATAATAGAATCCACCACGGAGACACGGAGACACGGAGGTAAATTCATTTTTTTGATTTCCTCTGTGTCCTCTGCGTCCACTGTGGTTAATATTAACTTTAAATAACTCCGTGTCTCCGTGCCTCTGTGGTGCATTTCTATATAAAAATAATCCGTGTTCATCTGTGTTCATCTGTGTTCCGCATTTAATTTCCAAATTCTCCGTGTCTCCGTGTCTCTGTGGTGTATTCTGTTATAAAAATCCATGTTCATCTGTGCTCAAAGATTTTAGAAAATGAAAATAAATCTCACCGTCGGGGCGAAACTTGAATTGAATGGGATGGGCAGTGGTGGCTACAAGCTTGGGCAATCGCTGAGTCAGGCCGGGGCGGATGTAACCGCCATTTGCTACGGCTCAACCCGCCCCGATTTGCCGTTCCGGGTCAAAAGCGTGGCCCAACCAGGCTGGCTACAAAAGTTGCCACGCTGGACACCCTTGCGCTTTCGGCCCGATTTGACCTATAGCTTGATGAACAACTATTTTGACCGGGAAGCAGCCCGCCAGCTTGAACCAGCCGACGTACTTTATAGCTATATTGACCAGGCGCTGTTTTCGCTACGGCAGCAAACTAAAATATCATCACGCACCGTGCGGGTAATTCATGCCGCCAATTCGCATATTGATTTACTTTATGAATTGTTAAACGAAGAATACCGGGCCTATGGCAAAGCTCAAAGGCTGATTTCGCCAATGACGGTGCGGAAAATAAAGGCTGAATATCAAGAGGCTGATTATATTCGCGCCCAATCCAAATGGGTTTATCAGACTTTGGTTGAGCGCGGCGTGCCGGAGGCGAAGATTATTTATGTGCCTCCAGCGGTAGAACTGGAACGCTATTACCCCGCTCCGGCCCTGCCCGACCAATTTCGGGTTTGCTTTGTTGGCTCGTTTGATTTGAGAAAAGGAATCCAGTATTTATTACCAGCCTGGAAAGGCTTGCACTCTGACATACTTAATGCTAAACTAATAATGCACGGTGGCTCTGGCAGCCGCTTTATTAATCGCCTCCTGGCACCTTACCAATTACAACCAGATATAGAATGGCCCGGTGGCGGCCCAGCCGACCAAACTTTTCGGAGTTCATCGGTCTGTGTCGTTCCCTCTATCGAAGATGGCTTCTGCTATGTCGCGCTGGAAGCGATGGCAAGCGGCTTGCCCGTCATCTTGACCGAACACGTCGGCGCTAAAGATTTGGTGCAGGACGGCGTGAACGGTTTTATCGTGCCAATCCGGGACACCGGGGCTATCGCCGAACGCTTATTATGGCTCTACCGCCACCCTGACCGCTTGCGCGAAATGGGAAAAGCGGCACGCTCAACCGCTCAACAATTCACTTACGTTACTGAAGGCAACACACTAACTACCCAGTTCGAGAGGATGCTAAAATGATACTACTCAATCAAGCTTACAACTTCATTCCCACCTCCGAGCAAGACCCCACCGCCCACCCCGAAAGCTGGACAGCTACTTCGCACGGCTGCCCGGTTTGCGATGGCGTGCTTTTCCAAAGACTCTATGAGAAAAATGACTATCCGCTAATGGAATGTCAAAAGTGCCACCTCGTCTGCACTGGCTACTACGGGCCAAAAATTGAGGCTGCCCCAAACCCAACTAACGAGAATCCTATCAGCAAACTCTACGAAAATCGCTACCCACTGGAAGTTTTTCAGCAAGAGCGCCCGCGCAAAATAAAGAAAAGCGCCGAAGAATTAGATTTATTGGCGAAATTGCGCGGTGCTAAAGCTGCGCCCGGCAAATTGCTGGATGTAGGCTGCTCCTATGGCTTTTTCCTGGAAGTAGCGCGAGAGCGCGGCTGGCAGGTAGAGGGGGTTGAGCCTTCGCCGGTAGCCAGTCGCTACGCCCGGAAAGATTCCGGCCTGGAAGTGTTTAATGGCTCATTAGAAGCGGCCCGCTTCCCCGCCCAGAGCTTTGATGTCGTCACAATTCGTCACGTACTCGAACATATTCCCGATGCCGGGGCAACTCTGGATGAAGCCTGGCGCATTTTAAAACCGGGCGGCTTGCTACTGGTCGCCGTTCCTAATCTGGAAAGCCTGAATTATCGCCTCAACGGGCAGCATTGGTGGTGGATTGACCCGCCGACCCACTGGTGGTACTTCAATCGGCGTACCCTCATTCGGCTGCTGTTCCGACATCATTTTCATGCGCGGCACGTCAGCACCCACCGCGCCGACGACCAGACGCTTTTTCAGGCCAGCCTCTATAGTCTGAACTTGCGACTGAAATTAGCGCCCGGTTTGCGGCATATCGCTGGTTGGTTCAGGCCCAACCAAAAAACTAAACAAAGCTTTCCAACCACTTACAACCTGTATGAAGCCGATCCAGACGCTGCGCCCGATAACCGCCTGAATGAAATGCTCGGCTTTGCCCCGTCCGAAGGTCAATTAGTTGACCCCGACCTGATTAATCGGCAGTGGGGAAAAGTGAATCGGCTAGGCGAAGCACTACATCAGTATTTCCGTCCGATTGGGCGGCTGGCGGAACAGGCCGGGCTGGGCAGCGAAATTTTAATCGTGGCTGAAAAAAGGGACGCGCCGCGTTGAAAATTTTGCATTTGAACCAGACTTACGGACGTGGCGGCGGCGGCGGCACCGAGCAATCTATCCCTAACCTCTGCACTATGCTCGAAGCGCAAGGCCACCAGAACATTGTGCTGTTCTCGACGGCCCTGCCCAACCCACCCACCGCGCCGGGCCGGAAACTGGTTCATCTGGAAAAAGTCTGTGGCAAAAATTCACAACTGGATAAAGATAAAGCCGCCGTCGCCCAGGTGCTTGAAATGGCCCAGGCCGAGCGGGTGGATTTGGTGCATTTTCATCAGGTCAATAATCCGCTTCTGGTACGAACCCTGACCGAGCATTTTCCTTCGGTCTACTTTATCCACAACCACGCTCTAACCTGCCCTAGCGGGCAGCGTCTTTACAAAACCACCTGGGATGAGTGCCACCTGCAACCGGGGTGGGCCTGTCTGGTCAACCCTTACCTGAAAAATTGTGGCAGCCGTCGCCCGGTGCGTATTATCAAACAGTTGCTAAATTGCTTTGAGCTACGCCACGAAGCCAATTTCTTCACCGAACTACTGGTGGACTCTGAATTTATGAGACAAACTCTGGTAGATTCGGGCTTTCTGGCAGAGCGCATTACTGTTACCGCCACCGTGACCGAACTTCCGGCCCTGAGTCAGCGCGAAATGGCCTATCCCATCGTCGCGCCGCCGACGGTCTTGTATGTCGGGCAGCTTACCGAGGCCAAAGGGCTGGAATTATTGATTCAAGCCGCCGCCCAGGTACGTACCCCTTGCCGCTTTGTTATTGTCGGCGATGGCTACGTTCTGCCGCGCATCAAGCGTTTGGCTGCCCAACTTGGCATAGCCGAGCGGCTGGAATTTAAGGGCTGGGTCTTGAAAGAAGATTTGGGCCAATATTACCAGCAAGCCGCCTTACTGGTCGTACCCTCGATTTACCCCGAACCCTTTGGGCTGGTCGGGGCAGAGGCCATGGCCTACGCCCGCCCGGTGGTAGCCTTCCGGCGCGGTGGTATAATAGAATGGTTGAACGATGGCGAAACCGGCTTTGTGGTAGAGCCAGCTGATTTTAAGGCAATGGCGGCCCGTATAGACCAGCTTTTAACCGACGCGCCACTTGCCGAGCGCATGGGGCGGGCAGGACGGGCCTATCTGGAGAGCAAGTTTCATCCTCAAACCCATTTCGCAAGCATACTGGCGGCCTACCAACGGGCGGTGAGCAAATCGCCAGCGATATTGGTATAAACAGGTATAATCCTATGAAAATTTCCGTTCCCGAAGATATTTTAATTCAAGATTTGGGCGGCGAGTTAGTTTTGCTAAATTTGCAAAGCGAACACTATTTTGGGCTGGATAACGTGGGGACTTCGATGTGGCACGCCGTCACCAAAACTGGCTCACTGGAAGCGGCTTGCCAGCAACTATTGACCGAATACGAAACCGAGCCACAGCAATTGCAGCAAGATTTACGCGAATTAGTCGAGCAACTGGTGACACATGGGCTACTTCAAATTGTTGAAGCTTAAAATAATTCGTTTCCGCCAGCTTTCCGTGCCGGAGCGTCGTCTGCTTACATTGGCCTTTGGCTTGCTGCCGGGGTTGGCTTTTTCCTTGAAATGGCGCGGACTGGCCCGTACCCAAAAAATGCTTACCCGATTTCCATTTCGACCTAAAAATCCGACAAGGCCAAACCCTCTGTGGGAGAGAGCTTCCGCTCGCGATTTTTCCACTACCACAGAGGCTAATTTGAATGGTATTGCGCTTGAGCCAGGAATTTCGCCTGAAAAAATTGTCTGGATAGTGCAAGTGGCGACCCGTTATCAGCCCGCCTGGGCTAACTGCCTTAATCAATCGGTGCTGCTGTGGTGGCTTTTGCAGCGCCAGAACATCGAAAGTGATTTGCGCTTTGGGGTGCGCCACGCAAACGAAACGGGCCGATTTGAAGCACACGCCTGGGTCGAATATCAGGGAGAGGTTTTGAATGATAGAGCCGACGTGGGCCAGCGTTTCGCCCCGTTTATCCAGCCAGGAAATTAGGTTTATGAGCGACAATTTTTACTTACAAGCATTGAGTTCAGGCGTAGCGCACTCGGCACTTAAGGCTGCCTCTTACCCACATCTGAACCCGGACATGAATGTCCGGGCTAAAAAAGTCTGGTTTATTTCTTAGCCCGGACATGCATGTCCGGGTATTTGAACCCAAATCTGCATTGTGGGTAAGGTTTAGCCTTAAGTGCCGAGCGCGTTTACCACCTGATTAGGAGCAGTAGTTATTTATGAGCGGCATTATTGGCTTAGTCAATCTGGATGGTGCGCCCATCGAGCCATTTTTGCTGCAACGCCTGACCAATTTCATGGCTTATCGCGGGCCGGACGCTCAAAACATGTGGCGGGAAGGCGCGGTTGGGCTGGGACACGCTTTGCTCCGTACTACCGATGTGACTGATGCTATTAATGAAGCGCAAGCCAAACAACAACCCTTTACCCTCGATGGTCAGGTCTGGATTGTCGCCGACGCTCGAATTGACGGACGCGCCGCCCTGCTTGAAAAATTAAAAATAAAAGAACCGTTCGCTTTAGCAAAAATAACCGATGTTGAGCTAATTTTGCGGGCTTATCTTGCCTGGGGCGAAGATTGTGTTCAGCAGCTTATCGGGGATTTTGTCTTTGCTATCTGGGACGGGCGGCGGCAGCGTTTGTTTTGCGCCCGCGACCATTTCGGGGTAAAACCTTTCTTCTACGCTCATATCGGTAATTGCTTCATTTTCAGCAATACCCTTAATTGTCTGCGACAACATCCTGCCGTGTCGAGCCGATTGAACGAGCAGGCGCTGGGCGATTTTCTGCTATTCGATCTGAACCACAACCTTGAAACCACTACATTTGCCGATATTCAGCGCTTGCCCGCCGCGCATACTTTAACCATATCAGATGGGACGATCCAAAGGCGGCGTTACTGGCAATTACCCGTGCCAACTTCATTAATAAGGTACAAACAGCCCACCGATTACATCGCCCATTTTCAAGAACTGATGGAGCAAGCTGTCGCTGACCGTTTGCGAACCAAACGAGTAACTATCATGTTCAGTGGCGGTCTCGATTCCACCACTATAGCTGCTACCGCGCTCGAAGTTGCGGCAAAGCGCAATCAGACGCTGAATTTACAGGCGTACACTGCCGTCTATGACCGAATTGTTCCTGACCACGAACGTTACTTTGCCGGTCTTGCCGCCGACTACCTAAAAATTTCAATTCAGTTTCACGTTGGCGATGATTACAAGTTGTACGAAGGCTGGGAACGCCACGAACTGCATACGCCCGAACCTTATCACGAACCGCTATCGTTGCTTTCTTACGAGCAGTTTGGACAAATGGCCCGGCACAGTCGGGTCGCGCTATATGGGCAGGGCGGTGATGAGGCTCTGAAAATTTCTACCATGATTGAGTTGTTGCAAGGGGGTATGTTGCCTTTAGAAGTAGGGCGAGATGCCGTCCGCACTATCTGGACACATCGTTTGCGCCCGCCGTTGGGTACAGGCATTTATCGAAAAATTCAAGCTCGTTTCAATCGAGCTGCGGCTGACCCAACCTACCCGCGCTGGCTAAACCCACGCTTTGCCGCTCGGCTGGATTTAGCGGCACGCTGGCACGAAATTACCTGTGCCACACCTGCCTTACCGCTCTCACTTCGACCCAGGGCGTACCAGGGGTTGCTCTCGCCGCAATGGTCGTGCCTTTTTGAAGCGCTTGACCCCGGCTTTTCCGGCATTCCTATTGAGGTAAGGCTACCTTTTCTCGATTTACGGCTGCTGACTTATTTGCTGACGCTACCGCCTTTGCCCTGGTTCATCCAGAAAGAGTTATTGCGCCATGCCATGCGCGGAAAGCTGCCCGAAGAAGTGCTGCGCCGCCCCAAAACACCGCTTGCCGGAGATTTATTTGGTGTTCACGCGCACCAAGCGCCGGAAATATGGCAAGGGCTAAGTACCATGCCAGAATTAGAAAAATATGTTAACGTTGAAACAGTCTTGCAAATTATTAAAACGCCCGCCTACGATAGCTGGGAAATGTTACGCCCGCTTACATTGGGTCACTGGCTGCAACAACAGCAATTGCCTGTTTCTACCAGCGTTGTTTAACTTAATCAAGCGGCTAAATCTGAGGGATAGAGTTCGCCCGCCCGATTCCGGGACTAACGGAGGATATAAATGGATACTCACAACCAGGAAACTAACACAAACGAAAAAGCAACACCGCAAAAAACCAAGCAGCCCTATCATAAGCCGCAACTCTCAATTTATGGCGACATAAAAACTCTGACCCAGGCTGTCGGTGGTAACAGCACAGTAGATGGTGGTATGACTGGCATGTTAAAATCATTTTAACTTTGGTAAAAACGAAATGAGTACATATTAAATGCCCTACTACTCTATCTATGGGCTGACCCTACATTCAAACCGGGAGTTACCCGGTCTGGTAGTATCGGCGACGACAACCGCCAGCCAGCTTGTTCTGGAACTCGGCGCTATACCCGAAGCTATAACTCGCTTTGAAAAAATTGAGCCAGCCTGGTATATCAGTGATAATCAGGCCGAGGACGAAGACCCGAACTTGAGTGTCTGGCAACTCAGCGAAAAAGATTATTTCTGGCTCACCTATAGTGATGGTATTGAGTTTGTGTTAAGTGCCACTCACCCCCAGCTATGGGCGCGCTGGCCTGACCACGAATCGCTCGAAAGCGCTGCAACTTATTTGTTAGGCCCGGTGCTGGGCTTCTGGTTGCGTTTGCGCGGGGTTGCCTGTCTGCACGCCAGCGCCGTTGCCATTGAAGGGCAGGCCGTTCTCTTTTTAGGAACAAGCGGCGCGGGGAAATCCACCACTGCCGCCGCCCTTGCCCAACTTGGCTACCCGGTGCTATCGGATGACCTGACCGCGCTGACCGAGCAAGGCGACGGCTTTGTGGTGCAGCCCGGCTACTCTGGCCTGCGCCTCTGGTCAGATTCGGCCCAAACTCTGTTTGATTCAGCCGAGGCGCTGCCCCGTCTCGTTCCGGCTCATCTTGATTGGGATAAGCGTTATCTGGATTTAAGACAACCTGGCTACCGTTTTCAAAGCGAGCCTTTGCCGTTGGGCGCAATTTATCTGCTGGACGAACGCGGTTCCGAACCGAGTCGGCCTTCCATCCAAGCGGTAGCACCTCGCGACGGACTACTCAGCCTGATAGCCAATACCTACGCCAGCTATCTGTTGCCCAAAACCCGGCGTGGGCAAGAATTTGAGATTTTAGCGCGGCTAATACAGCAGATTCCCTTGCGGCAACTCCTTCCGCACGCCGACCCAGCCCGTCTGTCACAACTCTGTGATACTATTCTGACCGATTTTTGCTCAACCGTTCTTGTAGCTTGGTCAAGCCAAAGGTTTAAGCCTGACGTTTATAGGGCGAATACAATTAACTCAAAATTCAAAATTCAAAATTCAAAACTAACCCATGTATAGCATAGTCAGTTACGGACAAATGATTAGGGATAGTGGGCGAATGAAGGCTTATGCCGAAGCCTTGCGCCAGAGTATAAAACCGGGCATGACGGTGCTGGACATTGGCACTGGCTCAGGTATTATGGCGCTGCTGGCCTGTCAATTCGGGGCAGGGCAGGTCTACGCCATCGAGCCGGACGACGTGATTCAACTGGCCCGTCAACTTGCGGTTGCCAACGGCTATAGTGAGCAAATTGAATTTATTCAGGGTCTTTCGACCCAAATAAAACTGCCCAAATCGGCGGATATAATAATTTCGGACTTGCGCGGCGTGCTGCCCCTGTTTGGGCAACATCTTCCGGCGATTATTGATGCCCGCCGCCGATTTCTTGCTCCGGGCGGGCGGCTCATTCCACAGTCCGATACGCTTTGGGCTGCCGTTGCCACCGCACCCGAATTGTACAAAGAGAGTGAATTGCCCTGGAACGATGCGCCGTTTGGCCTCAACTTGCAAATCGGGCAAACCTATGTTACAAATACATGGTATAAGGGTCGGGTAAAGCCAGAACAACTTTTGACCGAACCGCAAAGTTGGGCTATGCTCGATTACACCACACTGGACAGTCCCAATATTGCCGGGCAATTAAGCCAACCAATAACACAGGCCGGGACGGGACATGGGGTGCTGGTTTGGTTCGATACTAGGTTGACCGATGAAATCGGCTTTTCTAATGCTCCCGGTCAGCCCGAATTAATTTATGGCAGCGCTTTCTTTCCCTGGTCAAAGCCGACCAATCTTGTTTCGGGGGATACAATTACAATTTCGATGCAGGCTAACCTTGTCGGTGAAGATTACATCTGGCGCTGGCAGTCGCAAGTCTCGCACGATGGTCAATTAAAAGCGGATTTCAGGCAGTCCACTTTTTTTAGCACGCCTCTGTCCCCGGCCCAATTGCGAAAGCAGGCCGATAATTTCCAGCCCGAACTCAACCCGGCAGGACAGATAGCCCGGCTAATTCTTGGATTGATGCACGAAGGCCAGCCGTTAGGTGAAATCGCCCGCCAGGTAGCGGCGCAATTTCCTGAGCAATTTTCCGATTGGCAGGCCGCTTTGGGTCACGTTGGCGAAATATCCCAAAAATATAGTTTGTAAGTAATTAGGTTTGTAAACTCTTTTGGAGCATAAAAAATGGCAGAATTATCTTCAGCTTTAAGTGAAGCAGCCCCAATTGAGTTGCCGGAGAATTTTGAACACGGCGAATTATTCTGGTGGCAGGAAAATGCTCGAATACATACTCTGTTCACATTGTGGAGCGACCCGTTGGTGGTCGAAAGCGGCGCGAGTGAGTTCTGGCTCACTTTTTCGCTGTTTGACCGCACCGGGCGGCTTCAAGTTGAATGGCAGCAAACTATGCGGGCCGGAGAAACGGTTTTTCTAAACTCCACTACTTGCCCGGCCACCCAAACTTTGAATTTGTCCGAAGGAGTGTTGGCCCTTGCTATCAGCACCAAAACCGAACCACCTCGCCAAATAAAACCGCCCAGCCTCTACAGCATGATAGATTGGTTTTCGGAAGAAGGCGAACTGGTCAGCCTGCACAACGGTCAGCTAATCGGGCCGAGCGCTTATCCGTTAGAGTGGACGGAAATCGTTTTGCAGGAAACCGAGACCGACCAGAATTTCCTGGTAATCTTGAACGGCCCACAGCCCCAACCGCAACCCGGTATCCGGCTGGAAATCAAGAATTGCGAAGGCGAAGTGCGCCAGAGTGTCTACTGGCCTGAAATGCGACCTTTTTCATTGCACAAACTACCTTTGGGCTACCTCTTTCCCGGTCTGGAACAATTTTGCCAGAGTGAACCTGTTAGCTTGAGCGGGCATTTTAGCGGACAGGGCGTTTTCGTCCGCCCCTATATCGTGACGCAAGGCCAGTACTTGAGCGGCTATCACGGGGGAGACCGCTACCTGTGGGAAAATCTGCCCTCGGTAGCGTACCGTTTTATGGGGCAGGGCGAAGTTAACCCGATGGTAGCGCTGCACCAGCCTGACCTGACCACAACGGTCAATTTGCTAAACACGCACGGCACGCTTGAGGAAGATTTCTGGGTAGATGCCTGTCTTTACAACCAAAGCGGGGAAATGGTAGCCGAAGCCAAACACTGGCTGCTGGCCCGCCGCAATCAGCTTAGTCGGGGCGATATTTGCGATTTGCTCCACGACCCGGCCCGGCCCTTTGTCGGCCATATTGCCTTGCGTTTCTCGCCCGATAACCGGGCTGAATATCCGCGCCGCCTTCAGGCTCTTCTGGAATACCGCACTCCCCAAAGTACGGCGCGGGTAATGGCCTGGAGTGATAGCTGGAACTGGTCGGTACGTCAGCGTCTGCACCCGCTCACTTACCGGGCTTACTATCGGGTCTGGTGCAAAACGCCGTTCTTGTCTTCTGTGGCAATCACTAATTGCGGCATTGCTCTCAATTATGACCAGACTGTCAGCTACCGTATGCGATTAGAAAATGGGTCGGGCGATTTCCTGACCTACGAGGGCAAACTTGCGCCCCAGGCCACCGATTTTGGCCCGGTGCAGCGATTCTTCCCGGACGCTACCGAGTTTTTGAATGGGCAATCGATGGCACTGGTAATAGTGGAAAGTCGGGCCGATTTAGCGATTATGCACCTTAGCCGCCACGAGCGCTCCGGCGTTTATGCCGCCGAGCATTTCCTGCCCGCGCCAACCCGTCACGCTGGCAAGCTTCATTATCCCTGTGGTTCTTGAACATGCGCTTAATCACGCCGCCAATCTCGACTACTCTTACCTTATCTAATCCTACCCAAACGCCTGAAATAGAATTACAATTACTCTTGTGCTGCGCCCGTACCCACCTGGAAACCGAACAGGTCGGGCGCTTGCGCCAGCTTGCCACTCAAAAGCTGGATTGGCCTTACCTGCTCGACCTGGCTAATTCGCACAGTCTGATGCCTTTGCTTTACCAGCAACTCAAAAAAATTTGCCCCGAACTTGTGCCGCCCGCCATACTTGAGCAACTGCACCAGGATTTTAACGCCAACGCCTTCAAAAATATTGCCATGACCGGGGAACTACTGCGGCTACTGGAAATTTTTCATGCTCAAAAAATCGCGGTGCTGGCGTTCAAAGGCCCGGTCTTGAGCCAGATAGCTTACGGTAATCTGGCTTTGCGCCAGTTTGTAGACCTCGATATTCTAATAACTCCAACCGAAATTTGCCGCGCTACTCAATTATTAGTCGCTCAGGGCTACCAGCCTCAGTTCAACTTGACCGAGCGCCAGCAGGCCCGCTACGCCAAATCGGGTTACGAGCAAGGCTTTTGGAACGAGGCCAAACAGATTAAAGTTGATTTGCACTGGTCACTGCTCCACCCGCATTTCTCGTTCTCTCCCGACCCAAACCTGGTCTGGACAAAACCTGACCCAATTTGCCTGGGACGTAACTCAGTCCAAACCTTGTCCCCAGAAAATTTGCTCTTGTTCCTGTGCGCACACGGCGCACGGCACAACTGGACAAGCCTGAGCCTGATTTGCGATATAGCGGCTTTATTGCAGCGCCATCCTGACCTGGATTGGGCTGAAATTCAGCTGAACTCAGGCAAATTAGGCACAAAACGAATGTTCCTGCTCGGCCTTCATCTGGCTCACCATCTTTTAGGTGCAACCCTTCCCACCGCCATTTTAAGAGAAATCGAAGCTGACCCGACGTTGCAATCGCTTTCCAGGGAGGTACAAAAGCAGCTTTTTCAAACCAAAGGTGTAGCAGACGATTATGGAGATACTAAAAATTGGGGACAATTCGAGGCGAAGTCCAAAAATCTTGCAAGGCTGGGGCAAGCCTGGCATTTCCGGGCGCACTACCAAAAACGCCTCAAGGCATGGTATTTTCGAGATAACATATATTTGAAAAGCATGGAGTCGCGCCGTGACCAACTGTGGTACTGGGTAGACGAA